>NZ_CP013372.1:1244954-1556192 GCF_001522585.2 Burkholderia sp. NRF60-BP8 | reverse complement strand
ACGGTCTGCACGAACACGAATGCGCCGTACAGCACCAGCGACGCGACGCCGGCGAACGCGAGCTGCGATTTCGAGAAGAACGGGCCGGGCGCGGCGTTCAGGTAGTTCGGCATCACGAGCGACAGCACCGACAGCGACGCGAGCACCGCGAGCGCCTTGCTCGCGCCGCGCCCCTGGAAGTCCTGTTCGCCGTGCTTCCACGCGCCGACCAGCAGGCAGATGCCGACGATGCCATTACAGATGATCATCACGGCGGCGAACACGGTGTCGCGCGCGAGGCCCGATTTTTCGGGGCCCGCGCCGAGCATCACCGACACGATCAGCGCGACCTCGATGACGGTCACTGCGACCGCGAGCACGAGCGTGCCGAACGGTTCGCCGACGCGGTGCGCGACGACTTCCGCATGGTGGACGGCGGCGAACACGGCGCCGGCGAGCGCGGCGGCGAACACCGCGATGACGAGACCTTCGACCGGCACGACGCGCGACAGCGCGAGTACCAGCCAGGCGGCAAGCGGGGCCCAGAGGGTCCAGCGCGGGAGCTGGTTGGACGAGAGCGGCATGAGGGTTTCCTTATGCGAGCGGCGGCGCGCGACGCGCCGTCACGGGTTGACGAAGCCCGGCCGTACTATCCGCCGAACGAAGACGATGAAACCGAAGAGGGGCGGCACGCAACGGCGCAGCCCTGGGTTCGCTGCCGCGAGGCGGCGAGGGGCGCGGGCGGGCCGAAGCCCGTCGCGGGATGAAACGGTTCGAAGCGGTTGTCCGCGGACGGCAAGACGAGCACCTGAGGCGACACGCGGGCCGGAAGCTCGATTCGACCCCGAAAAGGGGCGATGGACGGCGGTGACGGCGCGACACGCATTCCCCCCTGGAATCCGGCAATTTGTCGAATTTTATCAGGCGTTCGGGGGGCACTATCTCATATTCGAACCCTTACGTTGACCTTTCGGTAGACAAAAAGTTGCCCCGACCTTTCGATTTTTGTCGTTGCAGATTTCGTAACGGTTTTTTGCAAGACACATTCGGGCTCGCCCTGACATAAATCTACCGACCGGTCGGTTTATAATCGCTCGCACTTCCACTTCATGACGGATCGCAAGCGATGGCTGTTTCCTCTGCACATTCGGTGAACTCGGGCGCGCTCGCGCCGTCGGCCGTCGTCGGCGTGATCGGCGCCGGCGCGATGGGCGCAGGCATTGCGCAGGTCGCGGCGGCGGCCGGCCATGCGGTGTTGCTGTACGACCTGAACGAGGCGGCCTGCGACAAGGCGTTGGCCGGCATCCGCACGCAGTTCGCGCGGCTGGCGGAGAAGGGCCGGCTCGAACCGGCGCAGGCCGAGGCGGCCGGCAACCGGATCCGCGCGGTGCGCGCGCTGGCCGATTTCGCGGGCGCCGCGCTGATCGTCGAGGCGGCGGCCGAACGGCTCGAGGTGAAGCGCGAGATCTTCGCGACCCTCGAACGCCATGTCGACGACGCATGCGTGCTGGCGACCAACACGTCGTCGATCTCGATCACGTCGATCGCGGCCGGGCTGCGCGTGCCGCAGCGCGTCGCCGGCCTGCATTTCTTCAACCCGGCGCCGCTGATGGCGCTCGTCGAGGTGGTCAGCGGGCTCGCGACCGCGCCCGATGTCGCCCGGATGCTTCATGCGACCGCCGCCGCGTGGGGCAAGCAACCGGTGATGGCGAAATCGACGCCGGGCTTCATCGTGAACCGCGTCGCCCGGCCGTATTACGCGGAGGCGCTGCGCGTGCTGAACGAGCAGGGCGGCACGCCGGCTTCGATCGACGCGGTGATGCGCGAAGCCGGCGGCTTCCGGATGGGGCCGTTCGAGCTGATGGACCTGATCGGCCACGACGTGAATTTCGCGGTGACCGAGTCGGTGTTCCGCGCGTACTTCAACGACCCACGCTACACGCCGTCGCTGATCCAGCAGGAACTCGTGAATGCGGGCTTCCTCGGGCGCAAGTCCGGGCGCGGTTTCTATTCGTATGCGGACGGCGCGACGCCGCCCGCGCCCGATTTCGAGCCCGCGCGCACCGCGCCGGCCGAGGTCGCGCTGTTTGCACAGGACGGCCCGGCCGCCGCGCTGCATGCGCGCTTCGTCGACCGCATCGCGAACGCGCGGCGTAACGACGCGCATGCCGACGATCTGCTCGCCGTGGCCGGCCGCGCATCGATCGCACTGACCGACGGCCGGACGGCCGCCGCGCGCGCCGCGCAAACGGGCGTGCCGGATCTCGTGCTCGTCGATCTCGCGCGCGATTACGCGCAGGCCGGCCTCGTCGCGCTGACGCGCGCGCTCCAGTGCAGCGACGCGGCGTATGCGGACGCGGTCGGCCTGTTCCAGCAGGCGGGTTTTCGCGTCGTCGGCGTCGCGGACGTGCCGGGGATGGTCGCGATGCGCACCGTCGCGATGCTCGCGAACGAAGCGGCCGATACGGTGAACCAGGGCGTGTGCTCGCCGGCCGATCTCGATCTCGCGATGGAGAAGGGCGTGAACTATCCGTGCGGCCCGCTCGCGTGGGCCGATGCGATCGGCATCGGCCGCGTGCATCGCGTGCTGTCGAACCTCGCGGCGAGCTACGGCGAGGACCGCTATCGCGTGTCGCCGCGCCTCGCCGCGCTGCACGCGGCCGGTCGCACGTTCCGGTCGTGACCGCCTCGTCACCTCGAACACGACAACGACATCACTCCATTGGAGGAGCACCCCGATGACTCACCCGACGCATCCCGCCGCCGCCCTCGAGCCGATCGAGACCGCCAGCCGCGACGAACTGCAGGCGCTGCAGCTCGAACGCCTCAAATGGTCGCTGCGCCACGCGTACGACAACGTCCCGCACTATCGGCGCACGTTCGATGCGGCGGGCGTGCATCCGGACGACCTGAAGTCGCTCGCCGATCTCGCGAAATTTCCGTTCTCGACCAAGAGCGACCTGCGCGACAACTATCCGTTCGGCCTCTTCGCGGTGCCGCGCGAGCAGGTCGTGCGCGTGCATGCGTCGAGCGGCACGACCGGCAAGCCGACGGTGGTCGGCTACACGGCGCGCGACATCGACACGTGGGCGAACGTGACCGCGCGCTCGATCCGCGCGGCCGGCGGCCGCCCGGGCGATACGCTGCACAACGCGTTCGGCTATGGCCTCTTCACGGGCGGTCTCGGGATTCACTACGGCGCGGAGCGGCTCGGCTGCATGGTCGTGCCGATGTCCGGCGGGCAGACCGAGAAGCAGGTGCAATTGATTCGCGATTTCGAGCCGAAGATCATCCTCGTCACGCCGTCGTACATGCTGAACCTGATCGACGAGATGGTGCGGCAGGGGATGGACCCGGCCGAATCGTCGCTGAAGATCGGCATCTTCGGCGCCGAGCCGTGGACGCAGGCGCTGCGCGACGAAGTGGAAACGCGCGTGGGCATCGACGCGCTCGACATCTACGGGCTGTCGGAAGTGATGGGCCCGGGCGTCGCGTGCGAATGCGTGGAGACGAAGGACGGCCCGGTGATCTGGGAAGATCATTTCTACCCGGAGATCATCGATCCCGTCACCGGCGAAGTGCTGCCCGACGGCAGCCAGGGCGAGCTCGTGTTCACGTCGCTGACGAAGGAGGCGATGCCGGTGATCCGCTACCGCACGCGCGACCTCACCGCGCTGCTGCCGCCGACCGCGCGCGCGATGCGGCGCCTGGCGAAGATCACGGGCCGCTCCGACGACATGCTGATCGTGCGCGGCGTGAACGTGTTCCCGAGCCAGATCGAGGAGATCGTCGTCGCGCTGCCGCAGTTGTCGGGCCAGTTCCAGATCACGCTGTCGCGCGACGGTCACATGGACCGGCTCGACCTCGCGGTCGAGTTGCGTTCCGAAGCGGCGGCGTCCGTCACCGACGGCGAGCGCGCGGCGCTCGCGCGCGAACTGCAGCACCGGATCAAGACGATGGTCGGCGTGTCGTCCGGCGTGACGGTGCTGGCGGCCGGCGGCATCCCCGCGACCGCGACGGGCAAGGCGCGCCGCGTGATCGATCGCCGCCAGGCCGCCTGATTTCGACGTGTGCGTCGTTTTACCCGAGGAAACCTGTTCGATGGATGAATTGAAGACCCTGGCCGTCACGGTCGATGCGCGCGGCATCGCGACCGTTGCGCTGCAGCGCGGCGACGTGCTGAACGCGTTCGACGAGACGATGATCGCGGAGCTCACCGACGCGTTCGCGACGCTCGGCCGGCGCGACGACGTGCGCGCGATCGTGCTGCGTTCGGACGGTCGCGCATTTTGCGCGGGCGCCGACCTGCAGTGGATGCAGCGCGCGAGCGCGAACGATGCGGCCGCGAACCTGCGCGACGCCGAGCGGTTCGCCGCGATGATGCACGCGATCCGGCAGTGCCCGAAACCGACGGTCGCCCGCGTGCAGGGACACGCGTTCGGCGGCGGCGTGGGCCTGTGCGCCGCCTGCGACATCGTGATTGCGAGCGATCACGCGCGATTCTCGGTCAGCGAGGCGCGCTTCGGAATCCTGCCGGCCGTGATCGGCCCGTATCTGGTCGAGGCGGTCGGCCAGCGCCAGGCGCGCCGTCTCGCGTTGACCGCGACGCAGCTCGCGGCTGCCGACGCCGTCGCGATCGGCCTGATTCATCAGGCCGTGCCGCTCGATGTGCTCGACGACACGCTCGAGCGGACGCTCGCGGAGCTCGGCCGCAACGGCCCGCACGCACTGACGGAGATCAAGCGCTTTTTCGATGCGATCGGCGAGTATCCGCCGTCGGACGAACGCGCGGCGTTCACCGCGCAGACGATCTCCCGCGTGCGGGCGACGCCGGAAGCGAAGGAAGGCTTCGCGGCTTTCTTCGCGAAGCGGCCGCCGGCCTGGGAGGCGGGCGCCGAATAAGCGCTGCGCGCCGCACGTTCACGGCGATCGACGGCGAAACCGGGGCGCCCGCATTTTGCGTCTCGGACGCGGGCGCTTGCACTACAATGCGTGACCCCCGGCGCGCTGCCGGCCCCGTCCCGACCGCTGCTTCGCACGATGATCGTCAATCGCCTCGTCTCCGAGATCCTGTTCGGCTTTACCGGCCTGATCGGCATCATCAATCCGATCGGTATCGCGTTCCTGTTTCTCGAACGAACCGAGGCGCTCACCGCGCACGAACGGGATCTGCTCGCGAGGAAGGTCGCGTTCAACGCGTTCGTCGTGCTGATGGTGGCGTTCTTCGCCGGCACGCCGGTGCTGCATTTCTTCGGGATCTCGATGGAAGCGCTGCGGATCGGCGGCGGCTTCGCGGTTGCGGTGGCCGGCTGGCAGATGCTGAACGAACCGGACGGGCCGGGCGGCGGCGACACGCCGATCAAGCCGATCGACGCGAACGCGATCATGACGCGCGCGTTCTTCCCGTTGACGGTGCCGCTCACGGTCGGCCCCGGCTCGATCGCGACCGCGATCGCGTTGAACGCGAACCGCACGCACAAGCTGTCGGAATTCATGCTGTCGAGCATCGTGTCGATCGCCGTGTCGGTGCTCGTCGCGCTCGTGATCTGGCAGGTCTACAGCCGCTCCGCGCTGCTCGCGCGCTACCTCGGCAGCGAAGGGACCAAGGTCGCGAAACGTGTGTCGGCGTTCCTGCTGCTGTGCATCGGCGTGCAGATCATGCTGACCGGCTTCTCCGCGTTCCTGCAGCCGATCGCCGACCAGGTCAAGTAACCGGGCCTTCCGGTTCGTCCTCGTTCGCCCTCGTTCGCCCTTTTTCGTCCTTTCACGCAGCCTGCATGCGGCGCGCGGTCGTACGCGTTCGCGGCATGCGGGATACCATGCGACGTCTGGCGGATGCGCGGCGCGCATCTGGCCGCAACCCCGACTCGAATGGAGAGGCGTGCAATGGAATACGTGAAATTCGGATCGACCGGGCTGGACGTGTCGAAGCTGGTGCTGGGCTGCATGACGTTCGGCGAGCCGTTGCGCGGCACGCATCCGTGGACGCTGCCGGAAGCGGAAAGCCGCCCGATCATCCAGCGGGCGGTCGAGGCCGGCATCAACTTCTTCGACACCGCGAACATGTATTCGGACGGGACGTCCGAGGAGATCGTCGGCCGCGCGCTGCGCGATTTCACGAAGCGCGACGAGGTCGTGATCGCGACGAAGGTGTTCTACCGGATGCGGTCGGGGCCGAACGGCGCCGGCCTGTCGCGCAAGGCGATCATGACCGACATCGACCAGAGCCTGAAGCGGCTCGGCACCGACTACGTCGATCTCTACCAGATTCACCGCTGGGACTACGGCACGCCGATCGAGGAGACGCTCGAGGCGCTGCACGATGTCGTGAAGGCCGGCAAGGCGCGCTATATCGGCGCGTCGTCGATGTTCGCGTGGCAGTTCGCGAAGGCGCTGCATACGTCGAAGCAGAACGGCTGGGCCCGCTTCGTCAGCATGCAGAACCACCTGAACCTGCTGTATCGGGAGGAAGAGCGCGAAATGCTGCCGCTGTGCGAGGACGAAGGCATCGCGGTGATTCCGTGGAGCCCGCTCGCACGCGGGCGCCTGACGCGCAACTGGGACGAAACGTCGGAACGGCAGCAGAAGGACGACGTCGGCCAGCGGCTGTACGACGCGACGGTCGACGCCGACAAGGCGGTCGTCGAGGCCGTCGCGGCGATCGCCGCCGCGCGCAACGTGCCGCGGGCGCAGGTCGCGCTGGCGTGGGTGGCGCACAGGCGCGGCGTGACCGCGCCGATCGTCGGCATCTCGAAGCCGCAGCAGCTGGACGATGCGCTCGGCGCGCTCGCGCTGAAGCTGAGCGCGGACGAGATCGCCGCGCTCGAACGCCCGTACGTGCCGCACGCGGTGGCCGGGTTCAACTGAGCGGCGTCGCTCGCCGGCGCCGCGGTCAGCGCGCGGCGGCCAGCATCGGGTAGGTGAACAGGCCGAAGTGGACGACGTTCAGCCCCGCATGCGCGAGCGCGGCGGCGAGCAGGCCGCCGCGCCGCCACGCGAGCCCGTAGCCGACGCCGGCCACCGTGCCGAGCACGATCCATTGCCAGCCGGCGGCCGCGTGCGCGGCGCCGAACAGCACCGCGCCGGCCGCGAGCGCGACCCACGGGCCCCACGGGTAGGCGCGGAACACGCGGGTCAGTCCGCCTTGCACGTAGCCGCGGAACAGCGCTTCCTCGGCGAGCGTCACCAGCAACAGGTTGTTCACGAGCCACAGCCAGCCGGACGGCGGCCACTTCGGCGCCCAGCCGACCATCCCGAACGCGAGCGCGCCGGCCAGGCACGCGGCGGCCGTGGCGAAGGCCGCCGCCACGCCGGTGCGCAGCGCGCGCAACGGCGCGACGTCGGGAGCCACCCACGGCAGCGCCCACACCAGCCACAAGCCGACGAGCGGCTTGTCGAAATTCAGGTACATCGTGAACGGCACGGCGTCCGGCGTGAAGCGGGTCGGGCCGATCACGCGCGGATTGTGGAAGCCGGGCAGCAGGTGCAGGCTCAGCGCGATCGCGAGCGCCGCAAAGACGAGGTGCGCGGCGATGCGCATCGCGAGCGGGCGCTCGGGCGACACGCCCCAGCCGGCCGCGATCAGCAGCGCGAACGGCGCCAGCGCGATCGGCGCGAGCTGGCCGAACGCCAGGGCGCCCGCATAGCCCAGCGCGGCGAGGCCGATGCTCAGGCCGTGCAGCGGGCGATGCCACGCGAAAGCGGCGGCCGCGAACAGGGCGAGCCAGATCGTGGCACACGGAAGGAGCGAAAGGGACATGACGGGAAGCGGATCGGCGGACGAGACGCCGCGCATCATACAGCAGGTGCGGTGACACGCCGCCGCACGGCCGGGCAGCCGTGCGTCAGCGGCCGGCGGTTTCGGTGATGCCGCCGCGGCCCGGGATGTCGACGCTGTTGCGCACGCGCATCCGCCGCCGGTACCAGAACGTCCACAGCAGCAGGCAGCCGAACACCGTGTAGCCCATGACCGGCGACACGACCAGCACGCGCTCGACCGGCCAACTGACGACCATCCACCAGCGCAGCAGCATCTCGAGCGTCATGATGGCGCCCCACACGAACGTCATCAGCCGCAGCATCTGCCGCAGGCCCGGCTGCGCGTCCCAGACGGCTTCGAAGTGCGCGGCGCCGCCGTCCATCTCGCGGGCCACGGTCGCGCGGGCCAGATAGAAGATCAGCGGGCGTTCGCGGAACAGCGACAGCAGGAACACGACGCCGATCGTGCCCGAACCGATCGATTCGCGCATCAGCAACGTGCGCGGACTGCCGCCGAACGCCATCCCGACGATCGACAGCGTGATGCCGAGCAGCACGATGGCCGCCACCGCGTCGACGCGGCGCGAACGGATGAATTCGACGATCGACCAGACGATCGGCGGCACCGCCGACGCGTACAGCGCGCCGGTTTCGCCGAAATACGGATGCGCGACCCGATAGGCCACCCAGGGCAGCACGAGGTTGACGAAGAGTTCGAGAATCAGGCCGGCTCGCGGTTTCACGGTGCGCCATTCCACGCAGGTCGGGGCGAACGCGCGAAACGCGTGGTTGCCCCCGGTTGCCCCGAAAAGGGTTCGGCCCAGTATATCGAAGAATCGCGCCGGGTTAGGGATGGCGAATGTTTCGGCATCACGCATCCGGATGGAACGGTACATGGCGGCCGCTTCGGACGATGGCGATAGCGGGAAGGGCGGTGCCGCGCAGGCGCGCCGCCCCCGCACGTGCGACGCCCGGCGGCGGGGCGGGCGGGCAGCCTGCGCTGCGCGGCCGCCATCGATGCCGCGGCCGCGCGAGCGGTCAGGAGACGGCCGGACGGACGATGATCTTCACGTTGCGGTCCTTGTGGTTGACCAGTTCCTCGAAGCCGTGCGCGACGATGTCGCCGAGCGCGATGCGCCCGGTGATGAGCGGCTGCACGTCGATGCGGCCGTCCGCGATGAAGCGGATCACGTCCGCGAATTCGCCGTTGTACGCGAGCGAGCCGATCACTTCCTTCTCGGTCGACACGATGTCGAAGAAGTTGAACGGCGCCGGTTCCTCGAAGATGCCGACCATCACCGACTTGCCGGCCTTGCGGATCACGTCGATCGCGAGCTTCGCGGTGGCCGTGTGCCCGATGCACTCGAACGACACGTCGGCGCCGTAGCCGCCCGTCAGCGCCCTGACTTCGGCGATCGCGTCGGACGCCTTCGGATCGACGACGACGCTCGCGCCGACCTCGAGCGCCTTCTGCTTGCGCGCGGCCGACATCTCCAGCGCGATCACGCGCCCGGCGCCCGCGGCCTTCGCGCACATGATCGTGCACAGGCCGATCGTGCCCGCGCCGACCACGACGACGGTCTGCCCGACGATGTTGCCGGCCTTCTTCACCGCATGCAGCCCGACCGCGAGCGGTTCGATCAGCGCGCCGGCCTCGGTCGGGAAATCGTCGGGCAGCTTGTACAGCAGTTCGGCCGGCACGTTCACGTATTCGGCGAACGCGCCGTTGTTCATCAGCCCGGTGAACGCGAGGTTCTCGCAGATGTTGTACAGCCCGTGCCGGCAATACCAGCAGGTGCCGCAATGCTGGCACGCGTCGGCCGTCACGCGGTCGCCGACCGCGAAGCCCGACACGTCCGCGCCGAGTTCGGCGATCTCGCCGCTGAACTCGTGACCGAGGATGCATTGACCCTTCAGGCCGGTCAGCGGATGCGGCGCGTCGACCGGGATGAACACCGGCCCGGCGACGTATTCGTGCAGATCGGAGCCGCAGATGCCGCACCAGTGCACGCGGATCGTGACCCAGCCTGCGGGCGGGTGCTCCGGAACGGGAACCGCTTCGACGCGGATGTCGTGGCGGCCATGCCAGACGGCGGCCTTCATGCTGGGGGAAGTGATCGGTGCAGATGTATTCACGTTGCTGTCTCCGTCGGGTTGTCGTCGGGCGCGCGGCAACGCTGCCGGTGTGCCCGTCGCGCGATTGCGCGATCGACCGGTATGCAGGAACGGGGCCAGCGTGAATCGGGGCGGCACGGGGCGGTCGAAAGGGGACGCTGGATGCGTTGCACCATGTCGCTCGGTGCCGACCGGCCGGGATTCGGAAGGAAGGGCGCGTCGGATTTGCTGCGATCGCGCAACATCGGATCCGCTGAGACGCCGGGACGTTCGTCTCAGCGCGATGAGACGAAGCGCGAGACGAACGGTGGCGAACGGCGATGGACGATGCGGTGCGATTCGCGGTCAGGCGACGACTTCGTCCACGGCGACGGTCGCGAGCGGCGTGAATCCGGCGGCGCGGTATAGCGGCTGGCCGGCTTCGGTCGATATGAGCCACACGCGGTGCGCGCCCCGGCGCCGTGCGTGGGCGGCGATCGCGGCGAGCAGTTGCGTCGCGAGGCCACGGCGGCGGTATGAGTCCGCCGTCGCGACGCGATCGACGACGATATCGCGCGGCGACGCGAAGCCGTAGCGCGCGGTGGCCGCGATCTGCCCGTCGAGCCGGTGCGCGAACAGGAACGCGGCCGGATTCGGCTGGAACGGCGGGAAGGCGCCGCTGGCGTTGAACGCGTCGATCGCGTCCGGCGTGTCGCAGGCGAGCGCTTGCGCGAGCGCGTCGTCGCCCGCCAGCCCGGCGATATCGGCGGCCATGAAGTGCTCGTCGGTCAGCCGGCGCGTCCTGCCGTGCAGCGCGGACGGCAGCGGCGCGGCGCCATAGCGCGTGATCCACGCACCGACGACGAACGGGCCGGCGCCGGACCCGGGCGCCCCCTCGATCATGAAATGCTCGAAAGGCCGGCCCATCGCGTCGTCGAACTGCACGACGTGGCCGTCCGGGCCGTCGTGCAGCGGCGCATCGCGCCGGTCGCGCGCGGCGCAGTACCCGGCGATGAACGTGCGCACGGCGGCCTTGCGGCGGGGGAAGGCGGACCAGGCTTCGTCGAGCGGGAACAGCGTGGCCGGTGCAGGGGAGGCGGTCGGCATTCGGACGGGCATTGTCGGAGCGAAGCCGACAGCTTAGCCGAGGATGCCGTCGCTTGCTGTGCCAGCCATTGTCGCCCTCACCGAAACGAATCGTTGCGCACGTTACCCCTTTACTTGAAGTTAACTTCAATTTGTATCATGGGCGCCGGTCCGATTGCGGCCGTGCGAGACATCCCGTCGCACGCGGCCGCCTCAACGGAGGTGACGATGACCGAATCGCCTGTCGCGGCCGAGGCCGCCACGCTGCCGTCGCGCAGCTACCGGGCCGCCGTCGCGAACGTCGTGCTGGCGAGCATCGTGTCGGCGCTGCACGTCGGCAAGGCGACGATCGCATTGCCGTCGCTGCAGCACGAGTTCGGCGGCTCGCTCGCGTCGCTGAGCGGGATCATGTCGGTGTTTCCGTTCGTCGGCGTGTTCGGCGGGATCGCCGCCGGGGTGCTGGTGCGGCGCTGGGGCGACCGGCGACTGCTGGTGACGGGCCTCGTCATCCTCGGCCTGTCGAGCATCGTCGGCGCATGGGCGGGCAGCTTCGCGCTGCTGCTGGCCACGCGCTTCGCGGAAGGGCTCGGGTTCGTGATCGTGGTGGTTGCTGCGCCGGCCGTGCTGAACCGCGTGACGCCGCCCGAGCGGCGCAATCTCGCGTTCGGCCTGTGGAGCACCTTCATGCCGGCCGGCATGGCGCTGTCGATGCTGGTCGGGCCGCTGCTCGGCGGCTGGCGCAACGGCTGGCTCGCGGCCGCGGCGCTGACGCTCGTCGCCGCCGCCGCGGTGCCGGTCACGACGTCGGCCGACGCACCGGCGCGGCAGGCCGCGGCGACGCGCATCGGGCCCGCGCTGCGCACCGTGCTCGCGGCGCGCTCGACCACGCTCCTCGCACTCGGTTTCGCGACCTACAACGTGCAGTTTTTCGCGGCGATGACGTTCCTGCCGGTGTTCCTGATGCAGCGTCTCGGCGTTGCCGTCGGCGCGGCCGGGCTGATCAGTGCGGCGATCGTCGCTGCATGCGTGATCGGCAACCTGACGGCCGGCTGGTTGCTGTCGCGCGGGGCGCGACCGGGGCTCGTGATGGCCGCGACGTCGGTCGCGATCGGCGCGGCGGGGGCGGGCCTCTTCAGCGCGGCGACGCCCGCACCGCTCGCGGTCGCGCTCGGGTTCGCGTTCTCGGCGATGGCCGGGATGCTGCCCGCGACGATTCTCGCGTGCGCGCCGGGTTCCGCGCCGTCGCCGTCGCTGGCGCCGCTCAGCATCGGCTGGGTCGTGCAGGGCAACTATCTCGGCCAGGTGATCGGGCCGCTGACGATCGGCGCGATCGTCGGTGCATTCGGCTGGTCGGGCGGCGTCGGGTTGATGCTCGCGGCCGCCGTCGTCGGCGCGGCGATCGGCCTGTGCCTGCTGCGCGAACCGATGGGCCGGCGCTGAGTGCGGCGCCGGCGTCTTTCAACCTGCACGGAAATCCGTCAAGCATGCTCGACATCATGGAAAGCCCGACCTGCGAAGAAGACCTGTCGTGCGACGTGTCCGCGTCCGCGCTCGGCGAAGACGATCCGATGCCGTCGCGCGGCGGCGTGCTCGCGCATTCGCTCGCGACGATCGGGCGTGCGCCGATTCCGGAGCACGCGACGGCCGCGGTGTCGCCGTTGCGCCCGCAACTGTTCGTCACGGTGCTGGAGGCCGGTCACGACGGGCTGCTGGTGCGATGGGTCGAGAGCGGCCGGTGTCATTACGGCGAACAACGCTGGCGCTTGCGCGTCGCGTTGCAGCCCGGTCGCTGCGCGCTCTCGGGGCAGCCGATCTCGCCCGGCGAACCGGTGTTCCGGCCGGTACGGCGGCCCGTGCCGGCCAATGGCGACGAGATGATCTGCCCGGCTGCGGTGCTGGGCATGGCCGGTGCGGCGCACGACGACGTGCCGGAGGACTGCGACGCCCGCGATCCGGCCGATGTTCATGGCTGAACATCGGCCGTCCGGGGGCGACGTTACTTCTTCAGATCGTGCCGGTACTGAATGAAACCGGCGTTGTTCGCGAGCTTGTCGTACAGCGCGCGTGCGGTCGTGTTGGTTTCGTGCGTGAGCCAGTAGACGCGGCTCGCGCCGGCTTCGCGGGCGCGTTCGTACACGGCCTCGATCAGTGCGCCGCCCGCGCCTTGCCCGCGCGCGTCGGGCGCCGTGTACAGGTCCTGCAGGTAGCAGTACGGCCCTTCGGTCCAGCACGAGCGGTGGTAGATCGCGTGCACGATCCCGACCAGCGCCCCCGACGCGTCGAACGCACCGAGCACGAACATCGGCTCGGCCGGATCCATCAGGCGTGCCCACGTCGTCGCGAACACCGCATCGCTCAGCGCGGTGTCGTAGAACTTCTGGTAACCCTGCCACAGCGGACGCCACGCGGCTTCGTCGGCGGCGACGAGCGGGCGCACCGCGACGCGCGTGGCATCGTTCGCGCGGCCGGCGGCGTCGCGCGCGCGGGCCTGCGCGTGGCGGATCGCGGCGAGCGACTGGCGCTGTTCGCCTTGCGCGTCGAAGTTCTCCGGCGCGAGCCACGCGTCGAACGCGGCGCGGACATCCGGCCATTCGCCGTCGATGA
Organism: Burkholderia sp. NRF60-BP8; assembly: GCF_001522585.2. Lineage (NCBI taxonomy): Bacteria > Pseudomonadati > Pseudomonadota > Betaproteobacteria > Burkholderiales > Burkholderiaceae > Burkholderia > Burkholderia sp. NRF60-BP8. The sequence continues at coordinate 1,542,671 of NZ_CP013372.1, read as the reverse complement.
TCGAGAACCACGCGGTGTCGCGATTGCGGCCGCGGTAGACGATCGCCTGCCGGAACGTGCCTTCGTAGCGGAACCCGAGCCGCGCGGCCGCCTTGCGCGACGGCGCGTTCAGGTCGTCGCACTTCCATTCGTAGCGCCGGTAGCCGAGCGTGTCGAACGCATACTTCATCAGCAGGAACTGCGCTTCGGTCGACACCGGCGTGCGCTTGAGCAGCGGCGAGAACGTGACGGAACCGACCTCGATCACGCCGTTGGCCGGATCGATGCGCATCAGCGCGAGCGTGCCGACCGCGCGGCCCGTGGCGCTGTCGATCACCGTGTAGTGCAGTGGATCGGCGCTTGCCTGCGCGCCGCGCGCGTAATCGCGGTAGCTGGACTCGTCGGCGTACGGGCCGTGCGCCAGATAGGTCCAGTCGCTGCCGTCGGGCGCCTGGGCGTAGGCGGCGTACAGGTCGGCCGCGTGGCGCTCGGCGTCGAGCGGTTCGAGCCGGCAGTAGCGGCCTTCGAGCGCGATGCGCTCGGGGCGCGGACGCGCGGACCAGTCGGGAACGGGTTGGCCGATGGGCTGCTGGAAAGCGTTGGTGAGCGTGGGCAAGGTCGATCTCGCTTCGGTTGGCGGCCGGCGACATGCCGGCATGCAGACGATCGTAGTCCCGGCGAGGTACCATGAGAAGCGCCAGCGAACGGCAAATTTATGGTGCCACGATCGGTGGCCGTCAGCCGTACGCCGCTCACCGTACGTTCGACCTTTTCACGCTGCGATGTTCCGATGACGACTGCCTTTCCTTCCGGCGGCGCGCCGTTGCTGCCGCTCGATGCGCCGCTGGCGCGCACGCCCGGCGCACCTTCGCTGCAGCGCCAGTTGCTGCGTCGCGTGCGCGACGCGATTCTCGGCGGCGCGATGCCGGCCGGCACGCGGCTGCCCGGCACGCGCGCGCTGGCCGAAACGCTCGGCGTGTCGCGCAATACGACGGCCGCCGTGTACGAGCAGCTCGTCGCGGAAGGCTTCCTGCAGTCGGACCGTCGCGGCACGCGGGTCGTCGGGCTGTCGCGGCCGGCACCGCCGCGCCGGCGTGCCGCGCCGCCGACCGTCGCGCAGCGGCTCGGCCGGATTCGCGCGAGCCTCGTCAGCGCCGGCGAATCGGAGGGCTTCCGGCCGGGCGTGCCGGCGCTGTCGCATTTCCCGGTGGACGCGTGGCGGCACGCGATCGATCGCGCGTTACGCCGCGCCGGCCGCGACCTGCTGGCGTACGGCGATCCGCTCGGCGAGCCCGCGTTGCGCGAATCGATCGCGCGCCATCTGGCCGTCACGCGCGGCGTACGCTGCGATCCCGAGCAGATCGTGATCACGGAGGGCGCGCAGGGGGCGATCGCGCTGTGCGCGCAGTTGCTGACGAATCCGGGCGATACGGTATGGGTCGAGGAGCCCGGCTATCGCGGCGCGCGCACCGCGATGCAGGCGGCCGACCTCGACGTCGTGCCGATGCCGGTCGACGCGGAAGGGCTGCGCGCGGAACCGGACGACTGGCACGAGCGACCGCCGCGCCTCGTCTACACGACGCCGTCGAACCAGTTCCCGACCGGCGCCGTGCTGTCGATCTCGCGCCGGCTCGCGCTGATCGATGCGGCGCGCCGCCATCGCGCGTGGATCATCGAGGACGACTACGACAGCGAATTCCGTCACACCGGCGAGCCGATCGGCGCGATGCATGGGCTCGCGCCCGATTCGCCGGTCGTCTATCTCGGCTCGTTCAGCAAGACGATGTTTCCGGCGCTGCGGATCGGTTTTCTCGTGCTGCCCGACGCGTTGCTGGCCGCCGTGCGGCCGGCGCTGCCGGAGATGCTGCGCGGCGGGACGCGCCACGTGCAACTCGCGCTGGCCGATTTCATCGAGACGGGCGAGTACGGTCGGCATCTCGGGCGGATGCGCAGGTTGTATCGCGACCGGCGGCGTTTGCTGCTCGCCGCGCTCGACGGCAGCCTGAGCGTGCCGCACCAGGTCGAGGGCGGCCCGTGCGGGCTGCATCTGGCGCTGCGGCTGCCGGCGCGTTATCGCGATCGCGCGATCGTCGAGGCGGCGCGCGCGCATGGCATCGGCCCGTTTCCGCTGTCGGGTTTCGCGATCGATGCGGCGCGGGCCCGCAACGGGCTCGTGCTCGGTTTCGGCAATACGTCGGCCGATGCGTTCGAGCCGATGTTGCGGATGGTGTCGACGATCGCGGAGCAGGTGGCCGCGGGTGACGCGTGACGGTATGGATGCGCGATTCCGAGTTCCCGCCACTCGATCGTGATTACCGCCGCGCGGCGCTTACGGGATGGTCTCCGTGACGATCGACAAGGAATTCGCCGCGCGTTACTGGTGCGTCAGGTAATCGGTGCTTTCAAAATATTGAAACGCCGGGCAGGCCGAAAATCGCTAAATATTTTAAAAGATCGGCCGATATCTCGATATTAACGACGGCTGATTGCGCAGTCCGATTCGCGCGTTTTGTCTTTTCGATCGTAAAGAATGGTCAACGGCGCTTGCCACGATTCGTGCCATGAGCGACGATCCCTCTCCGTAACAAACGGTTACTTTCCGGCGATGACTCGATGTGGCGGACAAAGACCGGGCAGGCCGCAATGAGTCACGTTCGTCGTGTGCTCCGATAAATAACAATGCCGATCGGACGAGATCGGCTGCAGGCATCCGGGCGCGATTACCGCGTATGCCGCCTGCGAAATCGTATCAATCCAGATGAAATCCGATTCAAGCTCTTATTGCTTCCCGAATCTGCTCGAAGCGTTTTTTATCGTCGTCGTGCTGAACATGGTCGAGTATCTGATGAACTCGATCATCTGGTCGGCCGGCCGCAGCGCCGGGCTGCAGACGATGGCAATCGCCAGCATCGGGCGGGTGCTCGCGAATGGCCTCGTATTTACGGTGCTGCTTCATCACGGCAAATTGACCTACCGCAGCTTGCTGCACGACAGCGTCGATTCCTGGCGAACGACGATCGGGCGATTTTTCGTGCCCATCGTGCTGATGACACCGGCTTTGCTCGTGACGATGAGCGTGCTCGAAGTCGGCGTCGGGCAGTTTTTCCCGTGGACCGGAACCCGAGACGACGCCCGCGAGGTTTATGTGAATGGCGGGCTCGGCCTGATCGTATTGACCTGCGCGATTGCGCCGCTACTCGAAGAGATGCTGTTTCGCGGCGTGATGCTGCGCAGTTTCTTGCGACAGTATCCGGAGGGAACGGCTATCGCGCATTCGGCCGCGGTATTCGGTCTTGCGCATTTGAACGTGTATCAGTTCGCGCTCGCATTCGGACTCGGTTTGCTGATCGGCAAGCTGTATGCGGCCACTCGATCGCTGCTGCCGGGGATATTGATTCATGCCTGCTACAACACGGCCGTGGTGATCGTCGCGCTGAAATCGCCGTTCGTCCTCACTGGGGAGAGCCTGCTGGAAATCTGGCCGACGTCCTGGTGGTTCGGCGCGCTCGTGCTGGGCGGCGTCGGTGCAGGGTGGCTGGTCAAGGCGGTGGATGAGCAGCGAATGGTGTCGGCGAGTACGGCAAACGACAACGCGTGAAACAAGCGCGCACGGCGATGGGCTTCTACAACGAGAAAACGAGGTGAAGGATGCGGGGCAAGCAAATCTTTCTGGTGGGGCTGGCAAGTACGGTGCTGATGCTGACGGCATGTGGCGGCGGCGATGACGGTGGCGGCGCCAAGACCGGAAGCAGCGCGTCGAACGACGATACGACGGGAACGCCGACGGCCACGTCGCCCGCCGCGCCGGCGCCAGCGCCGGGCGCGTCGACCCAGCCTGCGGTCCAGACGGCTTGCCGACCGAACGGCAACTTCAGCTATTCGGGGGCTGCGTCGCCGGTCGCGGCGAGCAACGGCCAACTGGCGGTGCTCGTCGTGCCGAATTTGCCGAGCGATTACGCGAAGAACCGCAACATGACGGCGGCCAACGTGCCGGCGACGAGCCTGGTTCAGCAGGGTAGCGGCGCATTTACGACGCTTGCGTCGTCGGCGGCGGCGACCGACTGCCTCGGGCTCGACCATGGGGCCGTGACCGACATCCAGGGCGTCGGCACCGATGTGGCGATCGGCCGGTGGAATCGCGCGATGGACACCGACGGCAATACGTATACCGATACGCAAGGCGTGCACTACGCGGTCGGCACGCCGTTGTCGTTGCCCGCCACGGGCGGCCCGCTTTCGTGTACCCAGGTGATGGCCGATACGGTGGCGAGCAACAACGGCGACACGAGCGGTGCGCTCGTTTCGAGTTCGGCCACGCTGGATCCGGTCACGCGCATGCTGACCACACTGAACCTGTCGATCAAGCTGGACAGCGCGCAATACGGGCTGACGTATACGCAGGTGCCGTTGAACGGCGTGCTGAATACCACCGGCCCCGCGACGATTCAATCGATCGTGGTCGGACACGACGCGGCCCAGCCGCTGGTGGCCGTCGGTTACACGGTTGCGTTGCCGAACACGCAAGGCGTCGGCGGCGTGGCGGTGTTGTCGTGCCACTGACCGGAACCGGTGCCGGCTCGTCGATGGACGGGGGCCGATGACGAACCGTTTGCGGTGTGCGGGCCACCTGTCCGTGATGCGCGACGGGTGGCACGCCCGGCCGCAGACTGCGACGATGACACTGGCACTGACGCCCGCACCGATGCGTGGTGGATGTTCGGATTGACGAACCGCGCGCTTTGTTCGAAACGAACGCCGTCGCGGTTCCGCCGCTTGGGTACCTCCCGGCATACGGGTTTCGATTCGTATGTTCCACCCGGCGCGTAGGCTATAAATGGTTGGGTGTGCCGGTGTTTGTCGGGCGCCTGCGCGTCTCGCGCAGGGGGGCCGCGACTGCCCGGGGGAGGTGCACCGTGGTTTGCCAGACGCTTGCTCGCGCCGTGCTTCGCACCGCGTTGATCGGGGGCGTGTTTGCCGGAGTCCTGCCGCCGCCCGCCGCCATCGCCGACACCCTCGCGCCGCCCGCCGCACCGCCGGCGATGAAGGCACGGCCGCCCGCCGCGTCCTATGCGATGCCGGTCGACTTCCCGGCGATCGTCGAGCGCTACGGCCCGGCGGTCGTGACCGTCCTGGCCGCCACCCCCGATCCGCAGACCGGCGGCCCGGCCTTCGCCATCCTCGATCCCGACGATCCGCTCGCCGCGTTCTTCCGCCATGGCGCACCGCCGCCCGCGCAGGGGCCGCAGGCGCCGGCGCCCGATACCGCGCCGCGTACGGTGTCCGGCAGCGGCTCGGGCTTCATCGTCAGCGCCGACGGCCTGATCGTCACGTCCGCCCATGTGGTCGACGAGGCGACCGACGTGACCGTGCGGCTCGTCGACCGCCGCGAATTCAAGGCGACGGTGCTGGCCGTCGATCCGCAAAGCGATGTGGCCATGCTGCGCGTCGACGCGCGGAAGCTGCCGTTCGTGCGCCTCGGCGATTCGTCGAAAGTCCGCGCGGGCGAACCGGTGATGACGATCGGCGCGCCGGACGGGTCGGGCAACACGGTCACCGCCGGCATCGTCAGCGCGACGTCGCGCCGGCTGCCGGACGGCAGCGCATTCCCGTTCTTCGAGACCGACATCGCGCCGAACCCGGACAACTCGGGCGGCCCCGTGTTCAATCGCGCGGGCGACGTGATCGGTATCGCGGTGCAGGTCTATACGGGCGCCGACCGCTACGCGAGCACGACCTTCGCGATCCCGATCGCATTCGCGGCGAAGGTGCGCGCCCAGTTGCGCGCGCAACGGCAGGCGCAGATGCAGGCGCAGCAGCCTCAGGCGCCGGGCGCACCGTCCGCCAATGCGTTCGGCGTCGACGTGCAGGACGTGGGCGTCGGTCTGGCCGCGGCGTTCGGGCTGCCGCGTCCGGCGGGCGCGCTCGTCAACGGCGTCGAGCCCGGCTCGCCGGCCGCCGCGGCCGGCCTGAAGCCCGGCGACGTGATCGTGAAGATGGGCGATACGGCCATCGGTCGCTCGGCCGAACTGAACGACCTGGCCGCCGCGCTGCCGCCCGGCGGGAAGGCGCCGCTGCGCGTGATCCGCAACCGTGCGCCGATGACGCTGACGATCACCGGCGCCGACGACGTGGGCGGCGGCGCGGCGGCGACGGTCGGCATGGTCGCGCCGAAGGCCGCCGCGCGACCGGGGCCGGGTACCGGCGGCGCTGGCGACAGCGGTGACCACGGCGATCGTCTCGGCCTGACGATGCACGCGTTGAGCGACGACGAGCGCCGTTCGACGGGGCTCGCGGTCGGGATGATGGTGGACGCGGTGCATGGCCCGGCCGCGCGCGCAGGCATCCAGCCGGGCGACGTCGTGCTGGAGCTCAACGACACGCTGCTCGAGACGCCGGACGACGTGCAGACGCTCGAAGCGAGCGGCGGCAGCGTGATCGCCGTGCTGATCCAGCGCAACAACGCGCGGAAGTTCGTCTCGGTGCGCACACGTTAGGACGTTGACGCGGGCGCCGTCGCCCGCCTAACATCGTCCGGTATCGCTGGCGGTCCGCCACGCATTCGGGAGCCATTCGGCATGAAAACCGCGTACTTCATCGTAGTAATCCACAGGCGCAAGGTCCGGTAGCGGCACCGCGCCGGCATCCATGCGCCCCCGACTCGTTCGGGGGCTTTTTTTTGTGTTGCGCGCGGCCATGCGGCCCGTGCGCGGGAGGGCATCCGCTTGGCATCGAACCTGTCGACCGCTTCCGACCCGGCGTCGCCGCGGCATGCGACGTTGATCCTGCTGTGCGCGTTGTCGGTGCTGCCGCTGAGCCTGTTCCTGCCGTCGCTGCCGGCGATCGTGCGCGACCTGCATACCGACTATGCGGTCGTCGCGCTGTCGCTCGGCGGGTATGCGGCGGTGGCCGCGTCGCTCGAATGCGTGACGGGGCCGCTGTCCGACCGGTTCGGGCGGCGCCCGGTCGTGCTGACGAGCGTTGCGATATTCGCGCTCGGTTCGCTCGGTTGCGCGATGGCGACCGATATCCGCGTGTTTCTCGGCTGCCGGCTGATGCAGGCGGCGATCACGTCGGTTTATCCGGTGTCGATGGCGGCGATCCGCGATGCCGGTGGCGGCGCGCGCGCGGCGAGCCGGATCGGCTATGCGGCGATGGCCGCCGCGTTCGCGCCGATGCTCGGCCCGACGCTTGGCGGCGCGCTCGACCAGACGGTCGGCTGGCGCGCAAGCTTCTGGCTGCTGGCCGCAGTCGGCATCGCGCTGTTCGGCTGGTGCGCGCTCGATCTCGTCGAAACCCATACGAATCGGTCGTCGAGCTTCGGGCAGCAGTTTCGCGCGTATCCGGCGCTGCTGCGTGCGCGCCGTTTCTGGGCCTATGCGCTGTGCATGGCGTTTTCGACGGGCGCGTTCCATGCGTTTCTGGCCGGCGCGCCGCTCGCCGCGAAAACGCGGTTCGGCATCGCGCCGGCGGAGATCGGCTTCTACATGGGGACGATCACGGCCGGGTTCGTGTGCGGCAGCTTCGTGGCCGCGCGGGTCGCGCGCCGCCATGCGCCGGCCACGACGATCCTGTGCGGGCGGATCGTGGCGTGTGCGGGCCCGCTGATCGGCCTCGTGCTCGTGTTCGGCGGCGCGACGCACGCGCTTGCGTGGTTCGGGCCGTGCGTGCTGGTCGGCATCGGCAATGGACTGAGCAATCCCGCCGCCCATGCGGGCGCGGTGTCGGTGCGGCCGGAACTGGCGGGCAGCGCGTCGGGGCTGGCCGGCGCGATGACGATCGGCGGCGGCGCCGCGCTGTCGTCGCTGACGGGCGCGCTGTTGACCTCCGCCAATGCGGGCTACCTGCCGCTCGCGACGATGCTGCTGTCGGCGACGGTCGCGCTGGCGGCCGCCGTGTGCGTGCGGGCGTTCGACGCGCAGGACGCCGGGCGGTGAGCGCGGGTGCGCCCCGGTACCGGCGCGCGGCCGAATGACGGACAATCCGCCGCATGCCGGGAGACGATGCACGATCCGCGCGCTACGTGTCCCGACGAGCACGAAGGGCGACTGGACGAGGATGCGATGAGCGACTTTTCTGATTTCCAGCGAGACATTGCCGATGCCGCGAGGGCGACCTTCAGGGCGCTGCGGGCGTTGCACCCGGACGAGCATTTCTACGTGTTTGCGTTGTACACCGACAGCGGCGCGATGACGGTCGCGCCGGCAGCCAATTCGCTCGAAGGGCTGCGCCGGATCTGCGCGCGGCAGGCGGTGGCGGACGACGATCCGCGGTTCGTGTGGGGCGTTTCCGAATGGGCGTACGCGGCGGCCGAGGCGTCGCCGTTCAACGCGATCTGCGGCAGGCTGGCCGACGAAGTGCTGAGCCCGCAGTTCGTCCGGTCGCGATTCGCCGAATTTTCGCGGCAACTGCACGCCGACATGATCGAGGCGTTACGTTTGCTCGATCGCGACGGCGTATTCGGCACGGGCGACGACCGGGCGGCCGTCACGCTGTTCGTGTCGATCGGCGACGACGACGCAGCCGAGGCGCTGGAAAACGCTTCGGCGAAAGCGCTGAATCCGCCGGCCGTCGCCGACGCGTTCCTGCGTCGCTACGACTGACCGGCATCGAGGTATCGCGGGGCGGCCCGGGCAGGCAGCCGCCCCCGCAAACGCCGTCAAGGCTTCGCGCCGACCACGAATTCGAACGTCGCGATGCCGTCGACGCCGCCCGTCACGCGGTCGCCCGGCTGCAGCGCGCCGACGCCGGCCGGCGTGCCGGTGAAGATCAGGTCGCCGGCCTTCAGCTCGACCGAGCGCGACACGTACGCGATGACGTCGGGCACGGCCCAGATCATGTCGGCGAGGTCGCCTTGCTGGCGCGTGTCGCCGTTGACCGCGAGCCAGATGCGGCCGGCGGCCGGATGGCCGGTGGCCGTCGCCGCGCGCAGTGCGGTCACGGGGCCCGATGCATCGAATCCCTTTGCCCAGTCCCACGGGCGGCTCAGCTTCTTCGCTTCGGCCTGCAGGTCGCGGCGCGTGAGATCGACGCCGACGCCGTAGCCCCACACGTGCGACAGTGCGTCGGCCGGGTCGATCGAGCGGCCGTCCTTGCCGATCGCGACGACCAGCTCGATTTCGTGATGGAGATCGTTCGTCAGCGGCGGATAGGCGACCGTGCCGCTGGCCGGGACGATCGCGTCGGCCGGCTTCGTGAAGAAGAACGGCGGCTCGCGGTCGGGGTCGGCGCCCATTTCACGGGCGTGGTCGGCGTAATTGCGGCCGACGCAGAATACGCGGCGTACCGGAAAGCGCGCGGACGACTGGTCGACTTCGACTGAAGGACGCTCGGCGGCGTCGATGACATAGGCGGACATCGGATGGCCCTCGTTCGGTAGGAAGACGGATGGCCGGCGCACCGCGCCGGCATGCGTGCAACGATACCCGACGCGCGTGCGCCCGGATGCGACGCAACTGCGTTTTACCGGGACAAAACTACGCGTCGGCGGCGGCCGGCGGATCGTCGCCGTCGGGCAACGCGGCGTTCGCGTCGCGATAGGCCTTCGGCGAGACGCCGACCCGCGCGCGGAAGCGCCGCGCGAAATACCCTTCGTCGCGGAAGCCGACCGAGCGCGCGATGTCCGCGATGCGCCGGCTGGTATGGGCCAACAGCGACTGCGCCAGCGCGATGCGGCGCTCGGTCACGAGATCGGTGAAGGTGCTGCCGGTTTCCTTGCGGACCAGGTGCGCGAGGTAGTTCGGCGAGAGGAACGCGGCTTCGGCGGTCGCGGCGAGCGTCAGGTCCTCGCGGGTCAGGTTCGCACGCACGTGGCGCAGCACGCGGGCCAGCGCGTCGCGCCGGCCGGCGCGCTGGGCGCCGCGCTGCGCGAGTTTGTCGAGCGCGCCCGCGTACTGCGTGCAGACGAGCCCGATCAGTTGCAGCAGGTAGCCGCGCAGCAACGTGGTCGAGCCGAAGGTGCGCACGCGATCGGCGTCGAGCATGCACAGCGCGAGGCGGCGCGCTTCGTCGTACGTGTCGCCGGTCAGGATGAAATCGAGGTGCTCCTGGAAGCGGAACGGCGTCAGCTCGGGGAAGCGGTGCGCGGGCACGTCCTCGAGGTCGAGCGGATCGACGTCGAGATCGGCGCGCAGGAACGCCTGGCTGAAGTTGATCACGATGAAGTGCGCGCCTTCCGGATGCGGAATCAGGTGCTCGCGGTGCGGCAGCACGAACGCGAGCGCGCCGCGCGGAAACGGCCGCGTGACGCCGCCGATGCGCTGCTCGGTGTCGCCGCCGAGGTTGAACTGGATTTGGAAATACGCGTGCCGGTGCGGCTCGGTGATCGCCTGACGCGACGCCTGGTCGCGGATGTAGAAATCGAGCCGGTCGCTGCGTTCGGGCATCCCGTACAGGCGCGGCGGGGCGGTGGAGGGCATGAAGGATTCTGCTGTTCGTGACGCGGATGAGCCGCGATGGTACAGCGAACCGGGCGCGACGGGGACGGGCGTTTGCGCGGTCAGCCCGCCACGAGCGGCGCGATCCGGCGCCGCAGCTCGGGCACGACCTCGGCGTCGAACCACGGATGGTGCTTGAACCATGCCTGGTTGCGCGGCGACGGATGCGGCAGCGGCAGGATCGCGGGGCCGTAGTCGCGCCACGCGTGGACGGTGTCGGTCAGCGTCGCCTTGCGCGTGCCGCGCAGGAAATGCCGCTGCGCGTACTGGCCGATCAGCAGCGTGAGCCGGATCGACGGCAGTTCGGCCACCAGCCGATCGATCCACAATTGCGCGCATTCGGGGCGCGGCGGGTTGTCGCCGCTCGCGCCGCGGCCCGGGTAGCAGAAGCCCATCGGCACGATCGCGAAGCGCGTCTCGTCGTAGAACGCGTCGGGCTCGACGCCGAGCCAGTCGCGCAGCCGCTTGCCGCTCGCGTCGTCCCACGGGATGCCGCTCGCATGCACGCGTGCGCCCGGCGCCTGCCCGACGATCAGGATGCGTGCGTCGCGATGGGCGCGCACGACCGGGCGCGGGCCGAGCGGCAGGTCGTTTTCGCATGCACGGCACGCGCGGATTTCGGTGAGCAGCACGTCGAGCGGCGCGCGCGTTCGTTTCGGCATCGGTTCGGAGCGGGGACGGAGTGGCGAGGCGCTGTCGTACGAGCGACACGAGCGGCACGCGCGGGCAGCGGCCGGGCGCCCTGGCCCGGCAGCGCACGCCGGCTGCACCGCGCGGCGCGCGTCACGCCTGCGACAGGCCCGCCGCGCCGCCTTCGGCGACCGCAGCATCATACAACGCGGTCTGCGCGATCGCCGCGGCGATGCCGGCGTCGTCGTGCACGCCGTCGAGCATGCCCCAGCGCCGGTATTGCGACAGGAACCACCGGCCCTCGCGCGGATCGGGCCGGTTCACCGCGCCGCCGTCGTGGAAGCGGATCGGCAGCGGCGGCGTGGCGAACGGCCCCGCGCCGTAGTCGCCGAGCAGGCGCGGCGCGATCAGCCGGGCCGGCACGCCGAGCGCGTCGGGCGACGCGAGCCAGTCGGCCGCCTCGCGGCGGTGCGCGGCGCTGTCGAGCCATGCGCATGCATCGACGAGCGTGCGGATCAGCGCGCGGGCGCTGGCCGGATACAGCGCGACGAAATCGCGCCGGGTCGCGAGCACCTTCTCCGGATGATCGGGCCAGATCTCGCTCGTGACGGCGACGGTCCGGCCCGCGCCGCATGCTTCGGCGACCGCATGCCACGGTTCGCCCGCGCAGAACCCGTCGAGCTCGCCGCCCGCGAGCGCGGCGACCATCTCGGGCGGCGGAATCACGACGCTGCGCACGTCGCGCAGCGGATCGACGCCGTGCGACGCGAGCCACGCGTTCAGCCACATCGCGTGCGTGCCGGTCGGGAAGGTCTGCGCGAGCAGCGGCTTGCGGCCGAGCGTCGCGAAGGCGGCGCGCACGCTGCCGGTTTGGCGGTACGCGTCGGCGAGGCCGCGCGACAACGTGATCGCCTGGCCGTTGCGGTTCAGCACCATCAGCGCGGCCATGTCGGCCTGCGGGCCGCCGATGCCGAGCTGCAGCCCGCAGACGAGCCCGTACAGCGCATGCGCGGCGTCGAGCTCGCCGCTGAGCAGCTTGTCGCGCACGGCCGCCCACGACGGCTGGCGGCTCGGTTCGAGCGTGAGGCCGTGGCGCGCGCCGAGGTTCAGGCGCTGCGCGACGATCAGCGGGGCCGCGTCGCTGAGCGCGACGAAGCCGAGGCGAAGATGCGCGCGTTCCGGCGCGGCGGGAGGAGATGTATTCATTGCACTCATGACTGGGGTGACGCGTCGAGCAGTTGTCGCGCGACGTCGACGATGCGCAGGCCCTGATCCATCGCACGCTTGCGCAGCGCCGCATACGCGTCGTGTTCGGACAGCTTGCGCCGGTCCATCAGCACGCGTTTGGCGCGATCGATCAGCTTGCGCTCCGCGAGTTCGCGCTCGACGTCGGCCAGCCGGCGGCGCAGCGCATCGTCGTGCGAGAAGCGCGCGAGCGCGACTTCGAGAATCGGCGCGAGGCGCTCGGCCGACAGTCCTTCGACGAGATACGCACTGACGCCCGCGCCGACCGCCGTGCGGATCAGTTCCTGATCGGCGTCGTGACTGAACATCAGCACGGGGCGCGGCGCGGTCGCATGCATGACCGCGAGCTGCTCGAGCGTGTCGCGCGACGGCGAATCGGTATCGATGATCACGACGTCGGGGCGTTGCTCCTCGACGGCCGCCGGCAGGCGCGCGGGCGTCGCGACGTCGTTCAGCATCTCGTAGCCGAGGCGCGCGAGCGCGTCGCCGAGTTCGCCGATCGGCTTGTCGGTATCGGTGACGAGCAGCACGCGCAGGCGGGCGGGCAGGGCAGACGAACTCATGAGGCGGGCAACAGGGGCAGTGACGCGTCGGTGCAAGGGGCGAACGAGGGATTCGGGCCGCACGCGCGGCCGATGGCGAAGGAAACGGGGAGCGGCCGAAGCCGCGCGATGCCGCGCACGTCAGGCGGCCCGCGCAAGCGCCGCGCCGGTTGCCGCGTCCGCGCCCTGGGCGGCCGCTGCGCCGATCGCGCCGCCGACGAGGATCACGGCCGGGCTGCCGAGCCGCGCGGCTTCGACGCCGCCCGCGAGCGTGCCGAGCGTGCCGGTCCAGCGGCGCTCGTCCGGCGTGCCGGCCCATTGCACGGCCGCCGCCGGCGTCGACGCCGGGAGCGCGGCGAGCAGGCCCGCCGCGATGCGGTCGACGCGGCTCATCCCCATGTAGATCGCGAGCGTGGTGCCGGTCGCCGCGAGCCGTGCCCAGTCGGGTTCGCCGTGGTCCTGGCGGTGCGCGGTGACGAACGTGACGCCCTGGCAGTGCTCGCGGTGCGTGAGCGAGATGCCGAGGCTCGCGGCGGCGGCGAATCCCGACGAGATGCCGTTGACGATCTCCACGGGAATCGCGGCCGCGCGCAGCGTCGCGAGTTCTTCGCCGGCACGCCCGAACAGCAGCGCGTCGCCGCCTTTCACGCGCACCACGTGCGCGCCGCGCAGTGCGTGGCGGCGCATCAGCTTCTCGATGAATGCCTGCGGCGTGGAGCGGCAGCCGCCGCGCTTGCCGACGCGGATCACGCGCGCCTGCGGCGCGAGTTCGACGATGCCGGGCGCGACGAGATCGTCGAGCAGCAGCACGTCGGCGGCGGCCAGCGCTTTCACCGCCTTCAGCGTGAGGAGATCGGGATCGCCGGGGCCGGCGCCCAGCAGCGTGACTTTGCCTGTCGTCATGTCGTGTTCCTGTGCCGCATCGCATCCATGCGGCGGTCTGATAGTGCGTTGCTGCGCGGCGGCGGTGGGCGGTCGAAACGCACCGGCATCCGGCCGTGGCCGAGCACGGGGGGACGCCGTTGTCCTGGAGGCTCGCGTGAAGCGCGAGCGGGGTTTTGCGGGGACTGCCCACCGGCGCCGTTGCCGGTGATGCATGGGGTTCAGCAATATCCGGGCCAACCCGTCCGTTGCGCGGGCATCGTATGCCGCGACGCACCGCGCGATGCCCGCGCGCTTGCAGGCCGCTTGCCGTGCGCGCGGCCGTCGCGATGCCGCATCGGCGTGCATCGCGCCCCGTCGGCGCGCACCGCAATGTCGCACGGCGACAGTGCTGCAGCGCACCACATCTGTGCCTCTCTGCATCGCGACGCATCGCGCGCCGCGTGCCGGAGCGACGCGCATGTTGGCCGGCGCGCCTTGTGCGGCGGGGCTGCCCGCGCGATTCGGGCCGATATGGCACGGCGTTTGCATAAGCTGGTTCGAGCGGATCAACGACGATTCGCCCGCAGTACCGATCAACAGAAGCGCCCGGCAACGGGCTTCATGGGCAACGGCGTCCTACGCATCGGGTCTCTCGACGAGACCGGGTGCGCAGGACGCCGTTTTTCGTTTGGCGGATGACATGACCGACAAAGCTACCCGTATCGATCTCTTCAGCCTCCGCACCGCGCCGATGCGCGCGTTCCATCTGACGTGGATGGCGTTCTTCGTATGCTTCTTCGCATGGTTCGCGTGCGCGCCGCTGATGCCGCTGATCGCGCGCGAATTCCATCTCACGGCGGCGCAAGTCGCGAACATCAACATCGCCGCGGTGGCCGCGACGATCGCCGTGCGGCTGCTGGTCGGCCCGATGTGCGACCGCTTCGGCCCGCGCCGCGTGTATGCCGGGCTGCTGCTGCTCGGCGCGATCCCCGTGTTCGCCGTGTCGTTCACGCACGATTACCTGTGGTTCCTGATCTGCCGGCTCGGCATCGGCGCGATCGGCGCGGGCTTCGTGATCACGCAGTACCACACGTCGGTGATGTTCGCGCCGAACGTGGTCGGCACCGCGAACGCGACGACGGCCGGCTGGGGCAATGCCGGCGCCGGCGCGACGCAGGCGCTGATGCCGCTGCTCGTCGCCGCCGGCCTGATGCTCGGCTTCGGCGAGGGCTCGTCGTGGCGCATCGCGCTGATCGTGCCGGGCGTGGCGATGCTCGCGATGGCGTGGGCGTACTGGCGCTTCACGCAGGACTGCCCGCAGGGCGATTTCGTCGCGCTGCGCAAGCAGGGCGTAACGGTCGACAGCGGCAAGAAGGGCGGCTGGGCGAGCTTCTTCGCCGCCTGCGGCAACTACCGCGTGTGGATGCTGTTCGTCACGTACGGCGCCTGCTTCGGCGTCGAGGTGTTCATTCACAACATCGCCGCGCTGTACTACGTCGATCACTTCAAGCTGTCGCTGAAGGATGCCGGCTTCGCGGTCGGCCTGTTCGGTCTGCTCGCGCTGTTCGCCCGCGCGCTCGGCGGCTGGCTGTCCGACAAGATCGCCGCCCGCCGCAGCCTCGACGTGCGCGCGATGCTGCTGTGCGCGCTCATAGTCGGCGAAGGGCTCGGACTGATCTGGTTCTCGCATGCGCAAGGCGTCGGCATCGCCCTCGTCGCGATGCTGACCTTCGGCCTCTTCACGCACATGGCGTGCGGCGCGACCTACGCGCTCGTGCCGTTCATCGACCGCAAGGCGCTCGGCGGCGTCGCGGGGATCGTCGGCGCGGGCGGCAACGTCGGCGCGGTCGCCGCGGCTTTCCTGCTGAAGGGCGTCGGCGACGTGCAGCACACGCTGAGCCTGCTCGGCCTCGCGGTCACCGCGACCGCGTTGTGCGCGATGGCCGTGCGCTTCAGCGACGAACACAAGGCGCGCGAAGCCGAGCTGCGCGATCGCGCGCTGGCCGCCGCGAGCGCCGCGAACTGATCGACCGAAGGAACCGTCATCATGAAACTCATCGTCATCGGCCACGGCATGGTCGGCCACAAGCTCCTCGAATGCATCGCGGCGCAAGCCGGCACGGCAGGCACGCTGCAGGTCACCGTGCTCGGCGAGGAACCGCGCCCGGCCTACGATCGCGTGCACCTGTCGGAATTCTTCGCGGGCAAGTCGGCGGACGACCTGTCGCTCGTCGAACCCGGCTTCTTCGAGCGCCATCCGCAGTTCGACCTGCGCGTGAACGCGCAAGTCGCGTCGATCGACCGCGCCGCGCATACGGTCACGCTCGTATCGGGCGAAACGCTCGCGTACGACAAACTGGTGCTCGCCACGGGCTCGCGTCCGTTCGTGCCGCCGGTGCCGGGCCGCGATCGCGCGGGCTGCTTCGTGTACCGGACGATCGAGGATCTCGAAGCGATGCAGGCGTGCGGCGCGCACGCGAAGCGCGGCGTCGTGATCGGCGGCGGGCTGCTCGGCCTCGAATGCGCGAAGGCGCTGCGCGACATGGGGCTCGACACGCACGTGGTCGAATTCGCGCCGCGCCTGATGGCCGTGCAGGTCGACGACGGCGGCGGCCGGATGCTGCGCGCGAAGATCGAGGCGCTCGGCGTGACCGTGCATACCGGCAAGAACACGCTCGAAATCGTCGACGGGGACGAAGGCGCGCACCGGATGGCGTTCGCCGACGGCACGCATCTCGACACGGACATGATCGTGTTCTCGGCCGGCATCCGCGCGCGCGACGAACTGGCCCGCGCGTGCGGGCTCGAGATCGGCCCGCGCGGCGGCGTCGCGATCGACGACGCGTGCCGCACGAGCGACGCCGACATCTACGCGATCGGCGAATGCGCGGCCTGGAACGGCATGGTGTACGGCCTCGTCGCGCCCGGCTACGACATGGCGCGCGTGGTCGCGAAACGGCTCGGCGGCGAGGCCGACGCCGCGTTCGCGGGCGCCGACATGAGCACCAAGCTGAAGCTGATGGGCGTCGACGTCGCGAGCATTGGCGACGCGCACGGCACGACGGCCGGCAGCCGCACCTACCAGTACGCGGACGAGCGCCGTCAGGTCTACAAGAAGCTCGTGGTGTCCGACTGCGGCAAGTTCCTGCACGGCGCGGTGATGGTCGGCGATGCAGCCGAGTACGGCACGCTGCTGCAGATGATGTTGAACCGCATCGAGCTGCCCGAGCAGCCCGAATTCCTGATCCTGCCGTCGTCGGACGGCGCGGCGAAGCCGGCGATCGGCGTCGACGCGCTGCCCGCGGCCGCGCAGATCTGCTCGTGCAACAACGTGTCGAAGTCGCAGATCTGCGCGGCCGTGGCCGACGGCGCGACGAGCCTCGGCGCGCTGAAGACGTGCACGGGCGCCGGCACGTCGTGCGGCGGCTGCGTGCCGCTCGTCACGCAGATCATGAAGGCCGAGATGAAGAAGCAGGGCCTCGCGGTCAACAATCATCTGTGCGAGCACTTCGCGTATTCGCGGCAGGAGCTGTTCCACCTGATCCGCGTCGAGCGCATCACGACCTTCGACGAATTGCTGCATAAGCACGGCCGCGGCCTCGGCTGCGACGTGTGCAAGCCGGCCGTCGCGGGCATCCTCGCGTCGTGCTTCAACGAGTTCGTGCTGAAGAAGGAGCACGCGGGGCTGCAGGATTCGAACGACTACTACCTCGCGAACATCCAGCGCGACGGCACGTATTCGGTGGTGCCGCGCATGCCGGGCGGCGAAGTTACGCCGGAAGGGCTGATCGCGGTCGGTCAGGTCGCGAAAAAATACGGCCTGTACACGAAAATCACCGGCGGCCAGCGCGTCGACCTGTTCGGCGCGCGCGTCGAGCAGTTGCCGTCGATCTGGGAGGAACTGATCGCGGCCGGCTTCGAATCGGGGCACGCGTACGGCAAGGCGCTGCGCACCGTGAAATCGTGCGTCGGGTCGACGTGGTGCCGCTACGGCGTCGACGATTCGGTCGGCCTCGCGATCGATCTGGAGAATCGCTACAAGGGGCTGCGCGCGCCGCACAAGATCAAGTTCGGCGTGTCCGGCTGCACGCGTGAGTGCGCGGAAGCGCAGGGCAAGGACGTCGGCGTGATCGCGACCGAGAAGGGCTGGAACCTGTACGTGTGCGGCAACGGCGGGATGAAGCCGCGCCACGCGGAACTGCTCGCGTCCGATCTCGATCGCGCGACGCTGATCCGCTACATCGACCGCTTCCTGATGTTCTACGTGCGCACGGCCGACCGCCTGCAACGCACCAGCGTGTGGCGCGACAACCTCGAAGGCGGCCTCGACTACCTGATCGACGTCGTCGTGCACGACAAGCTCGGGATCACGGCCGAACTCGAGGCCGACATGCAGCACGTGGTCGATACGTACGAATGCGAATGGAAGAAGGCCGTCACCGATCCGGAGACGCGCAAGCGCTTCCGCCACTTCGTGAACAGCGACGCGCCCGACGCGACCATCGCATTCGTCGAGACCCGCGGCCAGATCCGGCCCGCGACGCCCGACGAGCGCGTGCGCGGCAAACCCGTGGCGATTCCGGTCGTCGCCGAACCGGCGACCGTCTGATCCTGACCGACATCAGCGTCTTTCTCAAGGAGCCCATCATGAACGATCGTCTTCCGCTGTCCTGGACCCGCGTGTGTCCGCTCGACGACATCGTGCCGAACACGGGCGTGTGCGCGCTCGTCAACGGCGAGCAGGTCGCGGTGTTTCACGTCGCGCATCCCGACGGCGGCGTGTTCGCGATCGACAACGTCGATCCGGTGTCGCAGGCCGCCGTGATGTCGCGCGGGCTGATCGGCAGCCTCGGCGAGCGCATCGTGGTCGCGTCGCCGCTGTACAAGCAGCACTTCGACCTGCGTACCGGCGAATGCCTGGAAGCGCCCGAGCAGTCGGTGAACGCGTATCCGTCGCGGGTCGAGGACGGCTACGTGTGGATCGCGGCCTGAGCGCCCCGGAGCACGCATGACCGCCACCCCCGTCAAGAGCGTGTGCCCGTACTGCGGCGTCGGCTGCGGGATGGTGCTGCACGTCGAGGAGGGCGAAGTCGTCAAGGTGTCCGGCGACGCCGACCATCCGACCAACTTCGGGCGGCTGTGCACGAAGGGTTCGTCGGCGCACGTCGCGCTGCGTCGCTCGGGGCGGCTCGACCGCGCGTTCGTGCGGCGCGCGCGCGAGGACGACCTCGTGCCGCTGCCGGTGCGCGACGCGATCGCCGAGACTGCACGGCGGCTGCGCGCGGTGCTCGATACGCACGGGCCCGACGCGCTGTCGTTCTACGTGTCGGGGCAGATGTCGATCGAGGCGCAATACCTCGTGAACAAGCTCGCGAAGGGCTTCGTCGGCACCAACAACATCGAGTCGAACTCGCGCCTGTGCATGGCGAGCGCGAGCACCGGCTACAAGCAGTCGCTCGGCGCGGACGGCCCGCCCGGGTCGTACCAGGATTTCGACCGCGCGAACCTGTTCTTCGTGATCGGCGCGAACATGGCCGACTGTCATCCGATCCTGTTCCTGCGGATGATGGATCGCGTGAAGGCCGGCGCGAAGCTGATCGTGGTCGATCCGCGCCGCACCGCGACCGCCGACAAGGCCGACCTGTTCCTGCAGATCCGGCCGGGCACCGATCTCGCGCTGACCAACGGGCTGCTGCATCTGCTGCATGCGAACGGCCGCACCGACGCCGCGTTCATCGCTGCCTGCACCGAAGGCTGGGACGCGATGCCCGCGTTCCTCGCCGACTACCCGCCCGAGCGCGTCGCCGGGATCACGGGGCTGGCCGAAGCCGACATTCGCACGGCCGCGCAATGGATCGGCGACGCGCAGGAATGGACGAGCTGCTGGACGATGGGGCTCAACCAGAGCACGCACGGCGTGTGGAACACCAACGCTATCTGCAACCTGCATCTCGCGACCGGCAAGATCTGCCGCCCGGGCAGCGGGCCGTTCTCGCTGACCGGCCAGCCGAACGCGATGGGCGGGCGCGAGATGGGCTACATGGGGCCGGGGTTGCCCGGCCAGCGCTCGGTGGCATCCGACGACGATCGCCGCTTCGTCGAGAACCTGTGGCGCGTGCCGGCCGGCACGCTGCGCAAGGACACGGGCAAGGGCACGGTCGACCTGTTCGCGCGCATGGCGGCCGGCGACGTCAAGGCATGCTGGATCGTCTGCACGAACCCGGTCGCGACCGTGCCGAACCGGCGCAACGTGATCGCCGGGCTGCAGGCGGCGGAGCTCGTGATCGCGCAGGACGCGTTCCTCGACACCGAGACCAACCGCTACGCGGACATCCTGCTGCCCGGCGCGCTGTGGGCCGAAGGCGACGGCGTGATGATCAACTCCGAGCGCAACATGACGCTGATGCGCGCGGCGGTCGCGCCGCCCGGCGACGCGCTGCCCGACTGGCGCATCGTCGCGGAAGTCGCCCGCGCGATGGGTTTCGGCGATGCGTTCGACTATGCGTCGGCGGCCGACGTGTTCGACGAGATCGTCCGTTTCTCGAATCCGGCGACCGGCTACGACCTGCGCGGCGCGAGCCACGCGGCGCTGCGCGATGGGCCCGTGCAGTGGCCCGTCGCACCGGGCGCCGCGCGCGAGCGGCATCCGATCCGCTACCTGAACGACGGCGTGAGCCAGCCGCTGCGCACGGCGGCCGACGGCAGCGAAGCGCCGCGCATCGCGTTCCCGACGCCGTCGGGCAAGGCGCGCTTCTTCGCGCGGCCGCACGTCGATCCGGCCGAACTGCCCGACGACACGTTCCCGATCGTGCTGAACACCGGGCGGCTGCAGCATCAGTGGCACACGATGACGAAGACGGGCAAGGTCGCGATGCTGAACAAGCTCAACCCGCGCCCGTTCGTCGAACTGCACCCGGACGATGCCGGCGCGCTCGGCATCGCCGCGAAGGACAGCGTCGAGATCCGTTCGGCGCGGGGCCGCGCGGTGCTGCCGGCCGTCGTGACCGAGCGCGTGCGGCGCGGCAACTGCTTCGCGCCGATGCACTGGAACGACGTATACGGCGACGACCTGTGCATCAACGCGGTGACGAACGACGCGATCGACCCGGAATCGCAGCAGCCCGAACTGAAATACTGCGCGGTCGCGCTGCGGCGCGTCGAGGCCGACGCGTTCGCGTCCGCCGCCGACGACACCGCGCAACCCGATACATGCGCCGACGACGCGCGGCCCGCGCCGGCGATGGCGCAGGCCGCGGCCTCACAGGAATCCGACATGGCAGACATCGACACTTTCGCGGCCGCGCTCGGCGTCGCCGATCTCGCGCCGCCGCCGCTGACCGACGCGGAGCGCCTGTACGTGGCCGGCCTCGTCAGCGGGCTGAAGGCAAGCGCCGGCCGGCGCGAAGGCGGCGTGCCGGTGCTGCCGGCCGGCGCGCCGCTCGCGCCGCCGGTGCGGCTGTGGCTCGACGGGATGCTCGCGGGTCTGTTCAGTCGCTCGCTGCCCGCCGGTGCGCAGAGCGCCGCGGCGCCCGCGCTGCCGGCGGACGCCGCCGCGTCCGGCGGCGTGCGCATCGTGCGCCCGCGCCCGAAGGTCACGCTGCTGTGGGCATCGCAGACCGGCAACATCGAATCGTTGACCGAGGATTACGCGACGAAGCTGATGAACGCGGGCTTCGAGATCCGCACCGCGTGCATGTCCGACTACCCGGTCACGTCGCTGGCCGGTGCGCAATACGTACTGCTGATGACCAGCACGTTCGGCGACGGCGATGCGCCCGACAACGGCAGCGAGTTCTGGGACGCGCTGCAAGCCGGCAGCGCCGCGCGCCTCGACGGCGTGCATTTCGCGGTGCTCGCGTTCGGCGACCGCAACTACGACCAGTTCTGCGGCCACGGCCGCCGGCTCGACGCGCGGCTCGCGGAGCTCGGTGCGGTGCGCCTGTGCGCGCGCGTCGATTGCGACGTCGAATTCCAGCACGATGCCGACCGGTGGCTCGAGCGCGTCGTCGCGCGGATCAAGGAGGCCGATGCCGCGTTGCACGCGGTGCCGTCCGGCGCGATGAGCCCGTCGGGGCTGCTGCCGACGAAGGCGCATCCGGCGCCGTCGAAGCTCGTCGCGAATCTGCGGCTGAACCGGCCGGGCGCCGCGAAGGACACGCGCTACGTGTCGCTGTCGACCCAGGGCGCGAACCTCGAATACGAAACCGGCGACGCGCTCGGCGTATGGCCCACCAACTGTCCGGAACTGGTCGAGGAGTTGCTGTCCGTCACCGCGCTGAAGGCCGATGCGCCCGTGTCGGTGGCGGGCATCGGCGATATCCGGCTCGGCGATGCGCTCGCGCGCCACTTCGACATCACGCGCCCGCATCCGGACACGCTGGCCTTCATCGCGTCGCGCAGCGCGAACGGCGCGCTGAAGTCGCTGCTCGGCGACGATCGCAAGGCCGACCTCAAGCAATGGCTGTGGGGGCAGCAACTGGCGGACGTGCTGCACGAATACCCGGTCGAGCTGTCGGCGGCGGAGCTGGTCGGCATGCTCAAGCGCATGCAGCCGCGCCTCTATTCGATCGCGTCGAGCCCGAGCGCGCACGAGGGCGAGATTCACCTGACCGTGTCGGCCGTGCGCTATCACAACGGCCGGCGCGCGCGCAAAGGCGTCGCGTCGACGTTCCTCGCCGATCGCGCGGACGACGGCCGCGTGCCCGTGTTCGTGCAGAAGTCCGCACATTTCCGGCCGCCGGTGAACGGCGACGTGCCGATCGTGATGGTCGGCCCGGGCACCGGCGTCGCGCCGTTCCGCGGCTTCCTGCACGAGCGGCGGGCGCGCGGCGCGCGCGGGCGCAACTGGCTGTTCTTCGGCGAGCAGCACGCGCAGACCGACTTCTACTACGGCGACGAGCTGGGCGCGATGCACGACAGCGGATTCCTCACGCGGCTCGATCTCGCGTTCTCGCGCGACCAGGCCGACAAGATCTACGTGCAGGACCGGATGCGCGAGCACGGCGCCGAGCTGTTCGCGTGGCTGGAGGAAGGCGCGCACTTCTACGTGTGCGGCGACGCCGCGCGGATGGCCAAGGACGTCGATACGGCGCTCAAGGCGGTCGTCGCCGAGCACGGCGGCATGTCGGACGAAGCCGCGAACGACTACGTCGCGCGGCTTTCGAAGGCGCGGCGCTATATGCGGGACGTGTATTGAACACGGGCAGGGCGGCTTGATGCCGCCGCGCCTGCACGCGGGTTCCACGCGGCGGCCGGCCGGTCGCCGGCCGCCGGCGGTCCGAACCGTCGAGGCGGGCCGTCGATGCCGAACGCCGCGCGTCGCGTGGCTGGCGGCTGGCGGGGCGCCTCTGCGTGACCCGCCTGCCGCAGCCGGTTTGCATTACTGCTGGCGATCCCACGCATGCGCCTGCTCGGCGCGGACGAACTCCTCCGCCGACTGCGGCAGCAGGTTGCGGAACGCGCCGCCGTCACTGTCGATCACGTCGACCATCTTCGCGATCATTTCCTCCGGGTCGTGCTGTTCGAGCGGAAAGGTGAGCTTGTCCGGCGTCACCGTATGCACGGCCGGATCGTGCCAGCGCTTCGTCGTTTCCATCATCCGGTCGTTGAAACCCGTGCGGTACGGGCCCGGGTTCACGACCGCGACGCGGATGCCGTGCGGCGCCAGTTCGGCGTGCATCGCCTCGGCGATCGATTCGACCGCGTGTTTCGACGCACAGTACGCACCCGTGAACGGACCGGTGATCAACCCGGCAATCGACGACACGAACACGATCTTGCCGTGCCGGCGCGCGAGCATCCCTCGCGCGACCTGTTGCGTGAGCTCGAGCGGCCCGAGCACGTTCACGTCGAACAGTTCGCGCACGATCTCGATCGGCAGGTCGACGAGCGCGCCGGCTTCGCCGACGCCCGCGTTGTTGACGAGCACGTCGACTTCGAGATCGGCCGCGCGGGCGCGGTCGTATGCGGACGTGACGTCGAGCTTGACGACGCGCAGCGCGGCGCCGCGCTGCGCTGCGGCGCTCGTCACGACGTCGATCTCGGCGGCGGCGCGGACGCCGGCCGTCACGTCGTGGCCGCGCTCGGCGAGCCGTAGCGCGACTTCGAGGCCGAAGCCCGACCCCGCGCCGGTGATGAGGATGCGTTTGCGTGCCATGTGCTTACTCCTTGCGGTTGAGTGTTGCCAGGAAATGATCGCTGCAGGCTCGCGCGATCGCTTCGTCTTGTTCGACGCTGCCGCCCGACACGCCGACTGCGCCGACGCAGCGCCAGTCGCCGTCGATGAGCGGCTCGCCGCCGCCGAACGTGACGAGCCCGCCGTGACTGTGCTCGATGCCGCGCAACGGCCCGTCCACGCCGGACATCGCGCCCAGCGACGCGGTCGACGCGCGAAAGCGGATCGCCGTCAGCGCCTTGCGCTGCGCGAGGTCGATCGCGCCGAGAAAACAGTCGTCGGTGCGCGCGAATGCGAGCAGGTTGGCGCCGGCGTCGACGACGGCGATCGCGACGCCGGCCACCTGCAGCGACGCGGCATGGGCGAGCGCCGCGTCGATCGTGCGGCGGGCGGCGGCGAGGGGCAGGGCGGCGATGAGCGGGTTCATGCGAGGCTCCGATGGGGACGACAGCGCCAGTGTAGGCAGCGACGGTATATGGCAGAATCCGTATTCCGCTCGAAGCAGTTTCAAGTTTTTCTAATGATGGACAGACGATGAGCCGACGCGATCCAATGGCCGGGCTGCACGTGTTCATGACCGTCGCGACGGCCGGCAACTTCACGCGCGCCGCCGCCGCGCTGGGCCTGACGCCGGCTGCCGTCAGCCTCGCGATCGGGCAGCTCGAGGGCGAGCTGAACGTGAAGCTGTTCAACCGGAGCACGCGCGGCGTGAGCCTCACCGAAGCCGGCCAGCGCTACCTGCGGCAGACCGAGCCTGCGTACCGTCAGGTCGTGCAGGCACGCGACGAACTGAAGGACGCGCGCAGCGAGCCGAACGGGCTGTTGCGCGTGACCGCGCTGCCGCTCGCACGCTTGCGCGTGATCGCGCCGGTGCTCGCCACGTTCCGCGAACGCTATCCGAAAGTCCGGCTCGAAATTCGCTACGAGAACGAACTCGTCGACATCGCAAAGGACGGCTTCGACGCGGGGATCCGCCTGGCCGACCGGCTGCAGCCGGGCATGATCGGCGTGCGGATCGCGCCTGCGTTGACGTGTGCGCTGGTCGCGTCGCCCGCTTATCTGGCGCGCTACGGTGTGCCGGCGTCGATCGCGCAGCTCGAGCATCATGCGTGCGTTCGTTTCCGTTTCTCGGAAAGCGGCCGTTTGCATAAATGGCTGCTGCGCGACGGGCAACGCGACGTCGATCTCGATCCGGACGGCGTGTTCGTGACGAACGACGACGATGCGGTGATCGATGCGGCGCGCGCGGGCGTCGGCATTGCGTTCGCGTTCATGCGCGAGCGGATCGAGCAGGACCTGCGCGACGGCACGCTCGTCGAGGTGCTGCCCGGTGCATGCCGCACGTTGCCGCCGATGTGGTTGTATTACGTGAATCGCAAGCACGTGCCGGCCAAGCTGCGCGCGTTCATCGACGTTCTGCGCGAGCGCGCGGCCGGCGATGCGGCGTAATCGCATCGGCGCGGCTCGCTGCAGCGATCGATCCGGCGGTGCATGATGGCGGCTCCAGCCACGAAGCCATGGAGTCGCGCAATGACCGTATTCCCGCATGTTCCGATTCGGACGCTCGTGATTGCCGCTGCGTTGGCGGCCGTCGCGCTTTCCGGCGCACCGGCCATCGGCCAGACGTCGACGGTGCCGGCCGGTTCGGCGGTCGCGACGCCCGACAACGCGGTCCTGCTGACCGTCTTTCTGAAGCACGACGAATCGCGCCCGCTCGCGGAACTGAATGCGCAGCTCGCGAAGCAGGGCTTCTACAAGGCATTTCCGCCGCCGGGCGTCGAGGTGGTGAGCTGGACCGTGACGATGGGGATCGGGCAGATCGTCGTGCTGCGGCTGCCGGCGTCGCGGCTGCGCGAGGTCAATCGCGTGCTCGAGGATACGGCCTGGGGCGTGTACCGGACGGAGTTCTATCCGACTTACGACTACAAGGCGATCGGCTTGGGAGAGCATGAGCGGGCGAAGTAACGGAGGCCAGGACGTTTCCGCGCGGATGCGCACGTCCGAATCAATCTGCCCCCATTCCGCTGAAGCGTCGCGGCGCGACGCTTTCGTCCTCGCCGGCCGGAGTCCGTCGGGCAGATTCCTCCCAAATGGACGAGAAGTCATTCGTCCGATGAAAAAACCGCCGCGGTTCCCGGTATGATGCGCACCTTGCGTTCGTCGGACGCCCTGTTTTTCGGTGCGTCTTGATGTGCGAGACACCACAAATCCGCACAAAGTCGACGTGAAAGATTCTGTAATATTAATTCCGTATACTCGTAAGTTCTGATCCAGGCGCCACGAGGCCGTATTCGGCCGGCCGCCCACGCAGAACAACAGATACGTCGCCGCCCGGCCAACCCGCGCCGCGACACGCTATGCACCACCACTGAACACGTTATGTCTTCCCGCCACTCTGGTTCGCCCGGTCGCGCCGCGGCGGTGATCGCCCGTGCCCGGGCGCTGATCCGCAACGAGCGCGTGCTGTCGCCGCTGCTCGCGCTCGGCATCGGCCTGCTGCTGATCGTGGTTTTCCAGCACCTGTCGGAATCCGTCGACTACCGGTCGGTGATCCGCCAGTTGCGTCACATGTCCGTCCGCGAGTGGGGCGCGTCGCTGGCCGCGACGGCCCTCAGCTATCTCGCGCTCGTCGCCCGCGATGCGGTCGGCCTGCGCTATGTCGCGGCCAGGGTGCCGCGCGTCGCGCTGTGGATCGGCGCGATTGCCGGTTCCGCGCTCGGCAACGCGACCGGCTTCGGCGCGCTGACGGGCGGCGCGGTGCGCGCGCGCGTGTACGGCGTGTCGGGCGTCACGCCTGCCCAGATCGGCCGGATGACGGTATTCACGAGCGGCACGCTGGCGCTCGCGATGGTGCTGATGACGGCGGTCGGCATGGTCTGCGTGCCGGAGGCGCTCGCCGCGATGCTGCACGTCGCGCCCGGCGTGCTCACGTGGACGGGCGCTGCCCTGCTGGTCGTGCTCGCCGCGCTGGTCGTGCTGTGCGGCAACACCGCGCGCCCGGTCGTCACGCGCTTCAAATGGCTGTCGTTCGACGTACCGGCGCGGCGCGATCTCGTCGCGCAGGTCGTCTATGCGGTGCTCGACGTCGTTGCCGCGGGCCTGACGCTGTGGGTGTTGCTGCCGGCTGCACCAGTCGGCTTCCCGACCTTCATCACCGTTTACGCGGCCGCGTTGCTGCTCGGGATGATCGGCCATACGCCGGGCGGGATCGGCGTGTTCGAAGCGGCGATGGTCTTCACGCTCGGTCGCGAAGTGCCCGCGCACGCGATGGTCGCCGCGCTGATCGCGTATCGCGCGATCTATTTCGGCGTGCCGCTCGTGCTGTCGGCGGGCCTGCTCGCCGGTTTCGAGGGCCGCGCGCTGCGGCGCCGGCTCGTGACGCGGCAGGCCGTGCGCGTGTCGCAACTGGCGCCGGTGTTCCTGAGCCTCGTGACGTTCGCGGTCGGCGGAATGCTGGTGATCTCGAGCGCGACGCCCGCGTTCTGGCATCGGATCGCGATCCTGCGCCACATCGTGCCGCTGTGGGTGCTCGAAGGCTCGCAGGTGATCTGCAGCGTGCTCGGCGTCGCGCTGTTGTTCGTCGCGCGCGGGCTGCTGCGCCGGCTCGACGGCGCCTGGTGGATGACCTTCGCATTGACGCTCGCGAGCCTCGCGCTGTCGCTGGCCAAGGGCCTTGCGTTCGTCGAGGCCGGCGTGCTCGGCACGCTGCTCGTGCTGCTGCTCGTCAGCCGGCGCCGGTTCAACCGTCATTCTTCGCTGCTCGCCGAGCGCTTCACCGTCAGCTGGTTCGTGTCGGTGGCGATGGTGCTGATGCTGGCCGTGTGGGTGCTGTTCTTCGCGTTCCGCGACGTGCCTTACACGCGCGAGTTGTGGTCGCATTTCTCGTTCGATGCGCGCGCGCCGCGGGCGCTGCGCGCGACGCTCGCGGCCGGCGTGTTCGTCGCGCTGTTCGCGCTGTGGCAGTTGCTGCGCCCGGCGCCCGGACGCTTCGTGAAGCCCGCGGAGCAGGACCTGGTCGACGCGGAGCAGATCATCCGCGCGCAGGAGTGCAGCGATGCGGGCCTCGCGCTGATGGGCGACAAGTCGTTCCTGTTCTCCGAGTCGCGCCGCGCGTTCCTGATGTACGCGAAGAACGGCCGCACGTGGGCCGCGCTGCACGACCCGGTCGGGCCGCGTGAAGAGTGGCCGGCGCTGATCAGCAAGTTCATCGCGCTCGCGCACGCGCACAGCGGCCGCGCGGCGTTCTACCAGGTGCGCGCGAACGCGTTGCCGCTGTATCTCGACGCAGGGCTCACGCTGATGAAGCTGGGCGAGGAAGCGCACATCGCGCTCGATCAGTTCGATCTGAAAGGATCGAACCGATCGCACCTGCGCTACGCGCTGCGCCGTGGCGACAAGGATGCGCTGACGGTCGAGGTGATCGCGCCGGGCGACGTGCCGGCCGCGCTGCCGGCGCTGCGCGACATCTCCGACGGCTGGCTCGACAGTCGCGATGCGCGCGAGAAGAGTTTCTCGGTGGCTGCGTTCCACGACGGCTATCTCGCGACGCAGTCGGTGATGCTGGTGCGGCAGGCCGACAAGCCGATCGCGTTCGTCACGTTCATGACGACCGATCTCAACACCGAGGCGACGGTCGGCGTGATGCGCCATCTGCCGGACGCATCGCCGTACGCGATGGAGTACCTGTTTACGCAGCTCGCGCTGCATCTGAAGGAAGCGGGGTTCCGCAAGCTCAGCCTGGGCATCGCGCCGTTCTCGGGGATGGGGGCGGCGAAGATGCCGTCGCCGTTCCACCGGCTCGGCCTGATGGTCTGGCGCTTCGGCGGCCGCTTCTACAACTTCCGCGGCTTGCGCGCTTTCAAGAGCAAGTTCGAACCGCACTGGGAGCCGCGTTATCTCGCGGCCTCGGGCTCGGTCGGCGTGTTCGTCACGCTTGCGGATCTGTCATTGCTGGCTGGAGGTCGGCGTTCATGATGTTGAAGAAGGTAATCGCGCGGGCGGCAGCCGCCTGCGCGGGAATGATGCTGGCCGGCGCCGCGTGCGCCGCGCAGCCGGCCGCCGCGAAAGCCGAAACCGTGTCCGGCGGCCGCTACGGGCCCGTGACCGTGACGAAGCCGAGCGGGCCGCTGCGCGGGTTCGTCGTGCTGTTCTCGCGTGGGGCCGGCTGGCAGGCCGCCGATCAACAGGCGGCCGACGCGCTCGCGCAAGCCGGTGCGATGACGGTCGGCGTCGATTCGGGGCGTTACGCGGCGAATCTCGCCGCGAAGCAGGAGGCCTGCCATCACCTCGACGGCGACGCCGAGGCGGTCAGCCATCAGCTCGAACGTCTCGCGCAATCGTCGCGCTATTTCACGCCGATCGTCGCGGGCGTGGGCCAGGGCGGCGCGATCGCCAAGCAGATCCTGTCGATGGCGCCGGAGAATACGATCGCCGGCGTCGTCGCGGTGGGGCCGGCCGCGAAGCTCGATCCGCGCTTCAAGCCGTGTCCGCCCGATCCGACGATCGTGCGCCGCGCGATGCCGGGTTTCGTCGAAACGGCTGCCGTGGGCGACGCCGCGAAGCTCGTTTCGCTCGTCACATCGCACTTGCGCGACACCAGCAGCAGCGACGAGCTCGACGTGTCGGATCTGCCGCTCGTCGAACTGCCGGCCAAGGGCGGCAGCGACCGGCTCGCGATCGTGATCTCGGGCGACGGCGGCTGGCGCGATCTCGACAAGACGATCGCCGAGGCGCTGCAGCGCGACGGCGTGTCGGTGGTCGGCATCGACAGCCTGCGTTATTTCTGGAGCGAGAAGCCGCCCGCACAGGTGAGTCGCGATCTTGCCCGCGTGATGCGCACCTACATGGCGCGCTGGCATGCGAGCCGCGTGGCGCTGGTCGGCTATTCGTTCGGCGCCGACGTGATGCCGTTCGCGTACAACCGGCTGCCGGCGGACCTGCGCGACAAGGTCGCGGTGATGTCGCTGCTCGGCTTCGCGCCGTCGGCCGATTTCCAGATCCGCGTGACGGGCTGGCTCGGCATGCCCGCGAGCGACAAAGCGCTGAAGGTCGCGCCGGAAATCGCGAAGGTGCCGCCGCAACTCGTGCAGTGCTTCTATGGCGCGCAAGAGTCGGACACGATGTGCCCCGCACTCGCGAACACGGGCGCCGACGTGATCAAGACGGAGGGCGATCACCACTTCGGCCGCGATTACATCGCGCTCGAGAAGAAGATCCTCGGCGCGTTCGGCAAGCCGGCAGCGGCGCACTGAACGCCGGCGGCGCCTGCGTGACGGCGGGCGTCGGCCGGTTTGCTTCCGGTTCATCGTACGGGCGGCCAGCGAGCCGCCCGTTTCATTTTGCGGCCTGCGCTGCCGCGTCCTGCGGCGGCATGACCGTTCTCGTATCGTGCTGCAGGAAGCCCGGAAACCGGTCGAGCAGCCGCCGTGCGGCCCCGAGGTCGGTGTCGTCGCCGAGCATGGGCACCGCGCCCGAAAACCCCGTACGTTACGCGGTCATGCGTCGACGACGAGCGCCGGATCGAGCGCGCGGATGCGCTGGTCGACGAAGTAGCCGCCGCCTTCCTGGTAGCGCAGGAACAGGCGGCCGCACGCGCGGCAGCGGCTGACGGTGCAGCGGTTGTACGGGAAATGACGCGGCGCGATCGGCGCGTCGTCCGACGCATAGCGCGTGCCGGCCGGATGATGTTCCGCGTAGGTCGGCTCCGCGTCGTCCGGCGGCGCGAGCGTCGCCACTTCGATCAGTTGCGTGTCCGGCAGCGACAGCGGCAGGGTCGTCCAGCCGGCGAGCGAGGTCTTCGTGCACGTGCACGGCTGCGTGACGTGCGCCGCTTCGGCCGCCAGTGTCAGCAGCGCGTCGTGATCGAGGTAAGGCAGTGGGCTCATGGGCAATCGCGAAAGGGCGGCAGGAGTTGCAATGTAACCCGTGCGCCGATCGGCTGCATGGCCGTGACGCAGCCAGCGCAGCGCGCGCGTCGTGCGACTCGGCCGGCCCGGCGGACCGACGGTGGCGCGACCGGTCCGCCGAGCACGCGGATCGCGCGTTCGATGTCGCGACTCCACGGCTGGCCGAGGTTTACGCGCACGCCGTGCTCGAAGCCGTGCGAGGCCGAAAACGGCGAGCGCGGCTCATTGTCCGACGCGCGACCGAAAGGGAAAGCGTGGGTGTTTCGGCCGCGCTGTCCCGCTGCGTCAGGCCGCGTTCGGCTCGACATTTCTCTCGCTGCCGCCGCGCCGCAGCGGCGGCAACGGTTCGACCTTGCCGACGACGAACAGGTACGACAGCGCGCCGACCACGCACAGCGCACCGGCCACCGCGAGCGGCACGACGAACGAGCCTTTCGTGATCGACAGCATCACGCCGGTGAAGGTCGTGATGAAGATCCCCGCGAGATTGCCCGCGAAATTCTGGATGCCGCCGAGCGATGCGACGTGCGCAGGCGTCGGCGCGACTTCGCCGACGAGCGTCCACACGTTGGCGCCGGCGAACGACAGGCTGGCATACGCGAGCGCGAACAGGGCGAGGCAGGCCCACACGTTTTCGACGAACGCGGACAGCGCGATCGACGACGACAGCAGCATGCCGAGCACGAGGCAGGTCTTGCGCGCGGCGGTGGCGCTCCAGCCGCGGCGGAACAGGCTGTCCGACACGTAGCCGCCGAGCCAGCCGCCGGGAATCGCGAGCAGCGCGGGCAGCATGCCCCACGTGCCGAGCGACGCGAGCGAGAAGCCGCGCGATTGCAACAGGTAGCTCGGGAACCACGTGATGAAGAAATAGATCGCGAAGTTCAGGCAGAACAGGCCGATCATCATGCCCCACACGGTGCGGTAGCGGAACAGGTCGAGCCACGACACCTTCGGGCCGACGGTTGCGGCCGCAACCGTCGGGGCGCCGCGTTGCGCGAGCAGCGCATCGACGGCGTCCGGCGCGATCGCGCGATAGCGTTCCGGGTCGCGATAGACGAACCACCATGCCAGCGCCCACACGATGCCGATCCCGCCCGTGATCACGAACGACCCGCGCCAGCCGACGATCGAGATCAGCCACGCGACGAGCGGCAGCGACAGCGCGGAGCCGACGCGCGAGCCGCTGTCGAAGATGCTGCTGGCCAGGCCGCGCTCGCTGCGCGGAAACCAGTTGAACGCGACCTTCGCGAACGATGGGATCGCGGCCGCTTCGCCGACTCCGAGCATCAGCCGCACGCCCACGAGTTGCGCGAGGCCGCGCGCGGCGCCCGTCGCGACCGTGAACACCGACCACCAGCCGACGGCCAGCGCGAGGCTCACGCGCACGCCGACCTTGTCGATGAACCAGCCGGCCGGCAATTGCAGGAACGCATAGGTCCAGAAGAACGCGCTCAGCACGAGCCCCATGCCGACCGCGTCGAGGCCGAGGTCGGCGCGGATGCTGGGCGCGGCGATCGCGAGGTTCGCGCGGTCGATGAAGTTGATGACGTTGGCCAGGAAGCACATCAGGATCATGGCCCATCGGATGCGTGGCATGCAGGTGTCTCCGTGCGGAATATCGTGGCGGGCGACCGGCGATCCGCTGCGCCGGCCGCCTCGAAGGGCGAATTACCGCGACGCGTGCGGCGCGCGGTCGAACTTCGCCAGCGCTTCCCACAGGCCGTTCAGGTA
Organism: Burkholderia sp. NRF60-BP8; assembly: GCF_001522585.2. NCBI lineage: Bacteria > Pseudomonadati > Pseudomonadota > Betaproteobacteria > Burkholderiales > Burkholderiaceae > Burkholderia > Burkholderia sp. NRF60-BP8. Next base: position 1,510,168 of record NZ_CP013372.1, on the reverse strand, counting down.
GACCGCGCCGAGCGCGCGATCGTAGAGGCCATAGCCGGGCTTGCCGGTCTCGCCCCAGATCATGCGGCCGTGGTCGGGGCGCACGTAGCCGGTGAAGCCGGTGTCGTGATACGCCTTCACGATCGCGGCGATGTCGAGCGAGCCGCAGCTCGACAGGTGCGCGGTTTCCTCGAAATCGCCGTTCGCGTCGACCTTCACGTTGCGGATGTGCGCGAAGTGGATCCGGCCCATCGCGCCGAATTCGCGCACGAGCGCTTCGACATCGTTCTCGGGGCCCGCGCCGAGCGAGCCCGAGCACAGCGTCAGCCCGTTCGCGGGCGAGTCGACGATGCGCACGATCCGCGCGAGATCGTCGCGGTTCTTCACGATGCGCGGCAGCCCGAAGATCGGGCGAGGCGGATCGTCGGGATGGATCGCCATCTTCACGCCGGCTTCCTCGGCGACCGGAACGATCGCCTTCAGGAAGTACTCGAGATTGGCCCACAGCGCGTTCTCGTCGACGTCGCGGTAGTCGGCGAGCAGCGCCTGCAACTGTTCGGGCCGGTAGCTCGAATCCCAGCCGGGCAGCGCGATGCCGTCGTTCGGATCGATCCGGTCGACCGCGTCGGTGCTGAACGCGAGGCAGGTCGATCCGTCGTCGAGCGTCTTCGACAGCTCGGTGCGCGTCCAGTCGAACACGGGCATGAAGTTGTAGCAGACGACGCGGATGCCGGCCGCGCCGAGATGGCGGATGGTCTGCCGGTACTGGTCGATCAGGCGGTCACGGGTCTGCTTGCCGAGCTTGATGTCCTCGTGCACGGGCACCGATTCGACGACGTCGAACTGCAGGCCGGCACGTTCGATCGTCGCCTTCAGCGCGTCGATTTTGTGCACGGGCCAGACCTCGCCCACCGGTTCGTCGTAGATCGCGGACACGATATGCGTGACGCCGGGGATCTGGCGGATGTATTGCAGCGAGACCGGATCGGACTCGCCGTACCAACGGAAAGACATCTTCACTGGAGCGGCTCCTGGCTGGCGGTTCATGCGGTGGACGACGGGGCGGCGGCGTGCCGGCCCGGCGTCGGTGTGCGGATTATGATTGGTATGCCAGTTGTGTGGGATAGTGGTTTACCAGTTGTCCGGCCGGATGACGGTCGCCGTATCGTTCACGGACCCGCCTGGTAAAGCTAGCCGACAGGCCGAACCGGCTTCGAACCAAATTGGTGTACCATTTTGGCGATCCGGCGCCGCAACGGCGCCGGCCAGCCCGTTGCGAGCCTTTCGATGACCGATCTTTCCACCCTGTCCGCCAGCCGCGACACCGATGCCGCGGACCGCTCCTATATCGGCCTTGCGCGGCAGATTCACGCGATGGTGGCCGCCGGCGCGTTCGAGGCCGGCGCACGACTGCCGTCGGAGCGCAGCCTGGCCGACCAGTTCGGCGTGAGCCGCACGCAGGTGCGCGAGGCGATCATCGCGCTCGAAGTGCAGGGGATCGTCGAGGTGCGGATCGGCTCGGGCATCTACGTGTCGGCGGCCGATGCCGCGCGGCCGGTGACGTTCGACGTGCCGCGCGGGCCGGGGCCGATCGAGACGCTGCGCGCGCGCGGGCTGATCGAGGCGGAAGTCGCGGCGCTCGCGGCGACCGAACGCAAGGACGCCGATCTCGACCGCCTGTTTTTCTCGTTGACGACGATGCGCGAGCAGATGAGCGACAAGGCCGCCTACGACGCGGCCGATCGTCAGTTTCACCTGCGAATCGCGGAATCCACCGGCAATACGGTGCTGCTGCACATGGTCACGGCGATGTGGGACTGCGCGCGCAGCGATCCGCTGTGGGACAAGATCGAGGAGCACTTTCACTCGACCGCGCTGCGCGAGGCGTCGCAGGAAGATCACCAGCGAATCTTCGCGGCGATCATGGCGCGCGACGCGGACGGGGCGCGCGACGCGATGCGCGCCCACCTGTCGCGCGTGATCGCCGAATTCACGCAGGCCTGGCGCTGACGGTCGTCGTCGCGTATTCGCGGCCCGACCCGGCCGACGTAATTGGGTCGCATTCCACCGCGAGACCCGACGAAAATGCGCGATGTGCGGCTTGTTCCGATTGCGTGACCATGCGTTTTATGGTCTCGTTGCGGGATATCGCATCGACTCGAAAAAGGACAGTCGAATGCAGCCGGGCGATCCACGCGGGGGGCGATTGATCAGGGGAATCGGCGTACGCACACGCGCCCGCGGCGCCGTGCGCACGCTGCTCGTCGTATTCACGCTGGGCTTGCTCGCACTCGCTCTGCCAGCCTTCGCCGCCTCTCCCGAAACCGTCAACGACAACGTGCTGCGCGTGCTGGCCTGGCCTGGTTACGCGGACAGCGATATCGTCAGCGCATTCGAGGCGCAGTTTCACGTGCGGGTCGAGGTGACGCAGGTCGATTCCGACGAAGCGCTGTGGACGCGGATGCACGGCGCTTCGCCGCCGCCGTACGACGTGCTCGCCGCGAACACGGCCGAGATCCAGCGCTATGCGCACGAACATCTGCTCGCGCCGATCGACCTGTCGCGGATCCCGAACCGGCGGCGGCAATTGCCGAATTTCCAGCAGCTCGCGACGATTGGCGGGCTCGTGCAGGACGGCGCATCCTACGCGATCCCGTTCACGTATTCGTCGATGGGGCTGATCTACGACCGCAAGCAGGTGCCGGCCGCGCCGCACTCGATGCGCGAGCTGTGGAATCCGCGCTATCGCGGCAAGGTGCTCGACTTCAACAGCGCGCAGCACAATTTTTCATTCACGGCGCTGGCGCTCGGCTATCCCGATCCGTTCCACCTGTCGCCCGCCCAGACGCTCGTCGTGGCCCGCAAGTTGATCGACCTGCGCCGCAACCTGCTGACGTACTACACGCTTCCCGAAGAAGCGACCGCGCTGTTCGTCCAGCATCGCGCGGCGCTGATGTTCGGCAACTACGGCACGCAGCAGGTCGAGCAGTTGCGTCGCGCCGGCGCGGACGTCGGCTACGTGATCCCGGACGAAGGCGCACTCGCGTGGCTCGATTGCTGGGCCGTCACGCGCGGCGCGCTCCGTCCCGAGCTTGCATTCGCGTGGATCAACTACATGCTCGAACCGGCGATCGGCGCGCTGCTGACCGAGCGTCAGGGGCTCGCGAACACGCTCGAGCCGCCGCACGGCCTGGATACCGGGCATCAGCATCTCGTGTGGCTTCAGCCCGTGGAGGACATCGCGCGCCGCGAGTCGCTGTGGAGCCGCATCGTGTCGGGCGATCGGCCGGAGCGGTTCGGAAAATGATCCGGCTCGGGCTCACGTCGAAGCTGTCGGTGCTGTTCGCGTGCATCGGCGTGATTGCGTCCGGTACGACCGGCTACTACGCGTATCGCGCCAACCGCGCGATGCTCGTGCAGGAGGCGCAGCACAGCCTGCTGATGTCGACGCAACTGCTCGGGCAGCGCTTCGCGACCGCGCTCGCCGACGTTGCCGACGATGCGCTCGTGCTCGCGCAGTTGCCGTCGTCCGCGTTCGTCGCGGGCGACGACCATCCGGACGCCGCGCGGCGCACGCGGCTCGAGCAGGTGTATTACAGCTTCATGAGAAATCACGCGGAATACCTGCAGATCCGCCTGATCGCGAGCGGGCATTTCGGGATCGAACGCATTCGCCTCGATCGCGATGCGCGCGGCATCGTCGTGCTGCCCGAAAGCGTGTTTCAGGAGAAAGGGCAGTTCTCCTACGTATTCGATACGCTCGCGACGGCGCCGGGCCATATCTACCTGTCGCCGATCGCGATCAATCACGAGACCGGATCGCATGCGGCCGAAGGCCTGCCGATCCTGCGCGTGGGGACGCCGGTGACCGACGCCTCGGGTCGGACGGTCGGGGCGCTCGTCGTCGACGTCGAGCTTTCTCGGGTGTTCGACCGCCTCGAACGCGATCTGCCGGACGACTATGGGGTCTATCTCGCGAACGAATGGGGCGATTTTCTCGTGCATCCCGATCCGCAGCAGACGTTCGGCTTCGATCGCGGCCGGCGTGTGCTGATGCAGGACCGCTTCGCCGGCACGCGTGCGCTGTTCGACAGCGAGCGCACGAGCGTGACGCTCAATGGGCTCGCTCAGCCCGACGAGGCGCCGGGACAGATGTTCGCGTTCGTGCGCACGCCGTTCGGGCACGACGAGGGCAACCGCTTCGTCGTGCTCGGGATGGCCCGCCCGCTGGCGGACGTGCTCGCGCCGGCCGGCATGCTGGGCGGACGGATCGTCAGGATGGTGCTCGTATCGAGCGTGCTGGCGGTGATCCTCGCGATCCTGTTCGCGCGTGCGATCACGCGGCCGCTGCAGACGCTCGCGCGCGCCGCGACGCACGTGTTCGACGATCCGGCGGCCGAACGGCTGCCCGTTGCGCGGGCCGACGAGATCGGCGTGCTCGCGCGCTGTTTCGACAGCATGCGCGTCGAGATTCGCACGCAGATGGCGATGTTGCGCGCGAAGCAACTGGAGCTGACGCACCTCGCCGGTCACGACCCGCTGACCGGCCTGCCGAATCGCCTGCTGTTCATGGAGCATCTCGATGCCGCGATCCGGCATGCGGCCGCGGTGGGCGAGGGGCTGGCGGTGATGTTCGTCGATCTCGATCGCTTCAAGCAGATCAACGACCAGCACGGGCACTCGGCCGGCGACCGCACGCTCGTCACGGTCGCGAAGCGGTTGAGCCAGGTGCTGCGCGGCGGCGACATGGTGGCCCGGCTCGGCGGTGACGAATTCATCGTGCTGATTTCGGACGTGCGTTCGCCGGCAGTGATCGGCGATGTCGCGACGCGCATCCAGATCGTGATGGCCGAGGAGCTGGAGTTCGACGAAGGACGCATGGCCGTCGGCGCGAGCATCGGCGTCAGCGAGTTTCCCGCGGATGGCGCGTCGGCCGAGGAGTTGCTCGTCAAGGCCGACGCGGCGATGTACGCGGCGAAGGCGTCCGCGCAGTGCGTGTGCGTGCGCTATCAGGATCTGGTCCGCGGCGGCGTGCCCGACGAGACTGGCCGCGTCGCGTCGGGGGGCAGCCGCTGAACGGCGCGTCGGAACGCAAGACGAGCCCGTCGCTTGACGGGCTCGTCTTCGATGCGGGATGCACGCGCGGGGCGCGCAGCGGCACGCTTAGTGGCCGAAGTAGACCGAGTCGCGCGGGTTCTGTGCCCGGACGGCCGGTGCGCCGCTCTCGGCGGCCGCGGCCGGTTGCGAACCGAAGCCGCTGTTGTCGGTGCCGTGCACGCGGGCCTGCGCGGCCTGGATGTCGGCCGGGTAGTACGGGCTCGACTGGCTGGGCTTGTAACCGGCGTTTTCGAGCTGGACCAGTTCGTTGCGCACTTGGGCGCGGGTCACGGTGCTTTGCGCGAATGCGCCGAACGAGGCGGACAGCGCGACGGCGGCGGCGACTGCGGAAACGAGCGATTTCATGATGACCTCCGATGTTTATTGGCTTTCCGCGTTCGACACCATGTCGTCAGCGGTTGATTACATCGTAGGCGCCGGCTCACCTAGGGTAAACGTGAGTTTGAGTGAAAGATCGTTGCGCTGGGAGTAATAATTTCGAGGCAAACATGTACCCTCCCCATGCGGTATTGCGGGGATGGGAGGCAATAACGGGAAAGTGAAGGGCGGGATGTCGTGCACGGGCGCACGGGCACGCACCCGGCTGCGCAGGGCCGGCGAATGTCTCGCGGCGGGATCGCGTCAGGGGTGCTCAGACCCCGTCGTCGTCGATTTCCTTGCGCTCGCGGCGTTCCTCGTTGCCGCGGCGCGCACGCAGGCGCTGGCGCGACAGGACGGCGATCACCTGCTGGGTCGGCGCGCCGGACGGCAGCTCGTTGCGGATGCGATCGGGGACCATCGGCAGGCCCGCGCGCTGCCGGCGCAGCGCCTTGGCGATCGCCCGACGGCATTCGTCGCCATGGCAATCCCATTCGTCCCGGATTCTCTGACAATAACGGCATTGTTCCATCCGGCTAGTCTAACCCGTCTTCGGGAATGGAGCAGGGCTTGGCGCCGAAGGTATCGTGCGCCGGGCGGCAGAGGCGCCGGCGCCGCGGAGCACAGGCGCCGGCAGACTGAATCGGACTGCGAATCAAGTGGGCCGGAATGGTTCGCGGACAACTACGGCTTTCCGTCCGTCTCCATACGGATTCCTTGCGCGCGGGCGGGGCCGGCGCGCGTCATCGGAGCGACCAGATACCCCAGATCGCGATCAACAGGCCCACGCCCAATCCGCAGCCCAGCAACACATAGGTTTCCATTTCGTGCCTTTGTAGACATGGCAACGCCGACGTCGACATCGGCGTACGTGCGGCAAAACCGGTCCCGTATCGTCCGTGCCGTCGGTGGGGGGCGATACGCCGGGTCTGCGAATACTACGCGTTGCAGCTTTCAGAACGCATGTGCGCTCGGTCGCACGCAGCATGCCGGCGGTTCGATCGTCCGTCGTACCCCGGCGGCGCACGGGGCATCCGCCGCGTGCGTGGCGAGGTACGCGTGTCGGCTGCGTGACCGTTGCATCGGTTCAATATAATTCAAGTCGATCGGTCGCTTCATGCGCGACATGCAAACCCCCGAACAAGGAAACCCGATGACGCTCGCCCAGTTGCAGGCGCTGGCCGCCGTGGTCGAACTCGGTTCGCTGACGGCCGCGGCAGACCGGCTCAGCCGCAGTCAATCCGCGATCAGCCACGCGCTGACGGAGCTGGAGGACATCACGCAGGTCAAGCTGCTGTGGCGCGACCGGCAGCCGGTCGTCCTGACGGCGGCCGGCGAACGCCTGTGGCCGTATGTCCAGAGCGTGGTGCGGGAAGCACAGATGCTGCGCCAGCAGTTCAGCCTGTCGCGCGGCAAACTCGAAGGGAAGCTGGTGGTCGCGTCGCTGCCGAGCGTATCGCTGGCGTTCGTCGTTCCCGCGCTCGAGGCGTTGAAGGAGATGCACCCCGGCGTATCGGCGGTGCTGCTCGAAGGGACGGACAGCGAAGTCGAAGGGTGGATCGACGACGGGACGGCCGACGTCGGCGTGGTCGCCGGCACGAAGACGTTCGCGCACAACCTGCCGTTGCTCGACGAGGATTTCGTCGCGGTGGCGGCCGACGACAGGTTCGTTGGCCGCAAGAGCGTGTCGGCCAGGCAGTTGGCCGCGGTGCCGTTCATTTTCTCGAAGGCGGGATGCGGGCCGGTGATCGCGGATTACTTCGCGCGCGGCGGCGTACCGCTTCGGGCCGCATTCAACGTGGTCGAGATGCGCACGATCCTGTCGATGGCGGAGGCCGGCATGGGCGTATCGATCGTGCCGCGCATCACGCTCACGTACACGCCGTTCGGCGGCCGCGTGCTGGCACTGTCTCCGCGGCTGCATCGCTCCGTGCGATTGGCGTGGAATACCGCCGGCAACGCGGTTACCGACGCGTTCGTGCGGCTCGTCGACGCGCAACGTGCGAAGGCGGAAAAGGCGATTCGGACCCGCGCGAAAAAGGGCAGATAGCGACCGGCGCGCACGATGAACGGCGCTCATGCGCCGCTTGCAGTTTATTCATGCCGACGCATGACAGGATGCAATATATTGCTCGAACCTCGTTGTCGTTGCCATGAAGGAGTGTGCCGTGCCGGCCTTGCCCACCCTCGTTGCGTTCGGACTCGTGTCGCTCGGCATGGTGCTGACGCCCGGACCGAACATGATCTATCTGGTGTCGCGCTCGATCTGCCAGGGCCGCCGCGCCGGACTGGTGTCGCTCGGCGGCGTCGCGCTGGGATTCGTGTTCTACATGGTGTGCGCGGCAGTGGGTATCACCGCGCTGGTGATGACCGTGCCGTATGCGTACGATGCGCTGCGCCTGGCCGGCGCGCTGTATCTCGCGTACCTGGCGTGGCAGGCGCTGAAGCCGGGCGGGCGCTCCGCGTTCCAGGTCCGGCAGTTGCCGCACGACAGCCGCGCGAGGCTGTTCGCGATGGGCTTCGTCACGAATCTCGCGAACCCGAAGATCGCGGTGATGTATCTGTCGTTGCTGCCGCAGTTCGTCGTGCCGGGGCACGGCAGCGTGCTCGCGCAATCGCTGGCGCTCGGCTGCGTGCAGATCGCGGTGAGCGTCAGCGTCAACGCGCTGATTGCCTGCGCGGCCGGATCGATCGCGGGTTTTCTTGCAGGGCGGCCGCTGTGGGCGGCGGTTCAGCGCTGGTTGATGGGGACGGTGCTGGCTGGGCTGGCCGTGAGGATTGCGCTGGAATCGCAGCGTTAGTGCGCGGCGGTCGACGCGTCGACGCGTCGACGCATGGCCGGCCGCGATCCGGCCTTCCGTCGACGGCGCCGGCCATCGTCACCCGTGGCAATTGCCCTCGGCTTCCTTGGCGATCCGCACGGGCTCGGCTTCGTCACGCCGCCTGCGCGTCGCGAGCCAGCACAGAATCGAGCCGCCGCACACCATCGCCGCGCCTTGCCAGAATTCGGCCGACAGCGGCGCATCCAGCCGCGCGGCGGCGAAGGCGGCGGCGAGCACCGGCGTGAAGTACGATGCGCCGACGATGATCGTCACGTTGCCGTGCATGATGCCGGTGTTCCAGGCCGCATAGCCGAAGCCGAGCGCCGACGCCGCGAGCACGAGGTACACGATCGCATGAAAACTGAACGTCATGCCGCCGCCTTCGATCGCGAACTTGATCCAGAGCACCGCGGCGACCAGCATGAAGAACGGCGTGACGCCGTTCTTGCCGTCGGCGATGCGTGCGGTCACCGTGCAATAGCCGGCCCAGATCAGCGCGCCGAAGAACGCCAGGCCGTAGCTGAGCGGATTGTCCGCGACGTTGCGCAGCATGCCGGCCGGATCGAGCCCCCGGTCGCCGCCGAGCACCCGGCAGATGCCGAGCATCGACAGCAGGACGCCGGGCACGACCAGCAGGTTTGCGCGCTGCTTGTTGAACACGATGGCGGCGACGAGCGTGAGGCTCGGCCACAGATAGTTGACCATCGCGACCTCGATCGCTTGCCGAGCGTTGCTCGCGTAGCCGATCGACAACGCCAGGCACAGCTCGTACGACACGAACAGCAGCCCGCCCCACAGCAGATAGTTTTTCGGGAATCGGCTCAGGTCGGGGAAGCCGATCGAAAACAGCAGAAGCACGGACGCCACCGTGTAGATCATCGCCGCACCGCCGGTCGCGCCGAGGCTTTCGCTGACCCCGCGGACGAGCGCGACCACCGACGCCCATAACAGCACCGCGCCGAGCCCGATGAGCGTTGCCTTGTTCTTGCGTTTCATGCGTGCTGCCTGTTTCAACATGCCCATTCGATTTCGGATGATGTGAGTCCGTCTGCGCGTGCCGTCATCACGAACGGTGAGACAACGGGAAGATTTCGCGGGAAACGCGCATTTTACGGTGGGGCGGCGGTTGCAGCGACGCAGGTGGATCGGCGCGTACGATCGATTCGGTCGCGCGAGCCGATCACGCGTCGTCGATACGCCACGCGGCGCCGATCCCGACAGCGCGGGTCCGATCGCGTCGAGCATCGCATTCCGCGTCGGGCCGAGCGTGATGACAAGGAGGAAGCCGGGTTCCTCGGCCGACGGATCGATCGGCGGTCGGCCGCCGGTCGCATCGCGAATTTCGAGCTGTCGTTCGTATGGACCGACGCCGATGTCGCGATGTGCTTGCCGCAGCACATTTGCGACGGCATGGAATACGCCGGCCGAAGGAGGAGGTGCAGGCGTGTGAATGCGGTATTCGAAACGCATCCGCATGGACCTGTGTGCGAGGCGGCAGTGCAACTCGCGCCGCGCCTGCCGTCCGCCGACGGTAATGCATCGGGCGCCCGCCGCGGCGAGCGCCCGATGCGTCGATCACCGTTCGCGCCGCTTCTTGCTCAGCTCGATCGTCTCGAACAGCTCGTACTGCGCAGTCGGATGCTGATCGGCGCCCGGCGCATGGTAGTAGCGCATCGTGATCGTCGTGTGGCCGCCCGGCTTGCCCGGATCGTGGTCGAATACCGCGATCCCGTAGCCGGTGCCCGTATCGCGGCGCGCGGACCAGATCGCATCCTCGAGCGCATCGGCCGGCTGGCGCACGAACGTGTTCGGCGCGGTGCCGGGCACCGGCCGGTTCGGCTTCGTGAACACCTTCGCCTGCGCGAAGCCGGTCGACGGGTTTTCGCCGTACACGTCGAGCGGTGCGCTGGTGCCGCCGCCGCCGAGGATCAGGTGGATCGTGCCGTGGCTCGTGTCGAACGTCGTGCGGTTCGGATCGTTCGAGCCGACCGGGCGCGGCTGCAGCGTCTCGACCACTTCGCCGGTTTTCGCATCGACGCCCGCGCGATGATTGCAGCCGCGCACCGGATAGCTGCGCTCGTAGTCGTGATCGTGGCCGCACAGCACGAGATCGACGCCGTAACGATCGAACAGCGGCAGCCACGCTTCGCGAATGCCCTTGTCGGAGCCGTTGCCCGTCTTCGACGAACTGAGCGCGTCCTGATGCATCTGCACGACGATCCAGTCGATGTCGTCGTCATGCGCGGCATGACGCAGCGTGCGTTCGAGCCAGCGCGTTTGCTCGCCGTTGCTGTAGCCGCGCACGTAGAACGACGTGCCCGGCTCGATCGGCGGGCGGCCGGTGCTCGCGGCCGGGACGAGCGGCGCAGGGCCGCCGACGAACGCGGCGGCGTCCTGGTACACGACATCGTCGGCGTCGAGCGACACGAACAGCACGGAGCTCACGCGGAAGCTGTACCAGCGGCCCGGGAAATGCGTGCCGTTCTCCGGCAGCGTATAGCGTGCGAGGTACGAGTCGAGCCCCTGCGGACCGTTGTTGAATTCGATCTCGTGATTGCCGGGGCATGGCATCCACGGACGATTCGCGGCCGACGTCTGGTTGTTGTTGCCGAAATCGCGCCACACGTCGGGCTGGTGCGCCGGGTTCAGGTTCGCGTAGCAGAGGTCGCCGTTCAGCAGGTGGAACAGCGGCTGGAACTGCTCGACGGCCTGCACCGCGAAGCGGCTCTGCGGCGACGACAGTACCCACGCGCCGTTCGGCGTCGCGAGATCGCCGTAGCTCGTGAAACGAAACGGCGCCCGGCCGCGCGGTGCGGTCGAGAAATTCGCGGAGAACGGCTGCGCGGCATTGCCGTCGTTGTCGGCGGTGATCTCGTAGCGGTAGCGCGTATCCGGCTTCAGCCCGTGCACGCGCGCGTGGTAGGCGAACACCGTCTCTCCGTTCAGGCCGTCGGTGTACAGGCGCTGGACGCCGTGCACGGTGCGCGCCGGCTCGCCGTCGGCGACGATGCGCGCGCGCGGATTGACGGCCGGGGCGAGCGACGCCCACGAGATCACGACTTCGGACGTCGGGTCGTTGCCCCACGTCAGGTGAACCTGCTCGGGCGTGCCGTCCGGATTCGACGCGGCGGCGCGGGCCGCCGCGAGCCCGCCGGCGGCGGTGGCGAGGCCGGAGACGCCGGCGAGTTTCAGGAAGCCGCGACGCGACACGGAGGCGGCCGGCTCGTTCGGCTGGTCAGGGAAAGTGTCCTGGTTCGACATGGTCGGTGTTTTCGTTGAGGGGACGCGAGACGTGGAACCGCGCGGCCATGCGCGAGCACGGCCGGGGCGTGGGCCGGAAACGAGCGGGATCCCGGTCGCATGCATTGTCGAAGGGCAGTTTTGCCGCGTTGTGACAGTACCGCAACCCCGTGTGTGCGGCGGCCGACCCGTGCAATCGCGCGTCGCGCGCCTCCGGCTTGCTCCGAAGCAGGGTGGGGCCACCAAAAATTTTTTTGCCGACGCCGCGACGGATTGCGCCCTCCGGCTCCGTTTAACGCATGAACGACCGCTTCCGGTCGATGCCCGTTATTTCGGAGTCTTTCATGAAACTTTCCGTTTTATTGCGATTGGCGGCCGGGTGCATGGCTGCACTCGCGACGTCGGCCGTATTCGCGCAGGCCGTCATCGTCGCGCCTTACGCGCCGCCGCCGCCGCGCGTCGAAGTGATGCCGGCGCCCCGTGCGGGTTACGTCTGGGATCAGGGGCACTGGCACTGGCGGCAGGGCCGCTACGTATGGATTCCGGGCCACTGGCAGGTCGTACGCGTCGGCTACCACTGGGTGCCCGGACACTGGGTCGCGCGCGGCCCGACCTGGCGCTGGGTGCCGGGCCACTGGGCCTGACGTGCACGCCGGCGCGCGGCGCGCGGTGCCGGCACGGCGGATTTTTCACGCAACATCATGAGTCGTGGCGATGCCTTTTCGAACCATCGTGATACTGGCGCTCGCAGCCATCGTGCTGGCCGGCTGCGTCGTGGTGCCGGCCCGTCCGGTGTATTACCGGCCCGCGCCGGTCGTCGTATATTGAACGCGCCGGCCGACGGTCGCGCGGCCGGCAGACAGGATCGACATGCGGCGCGAACCGGATGTCGATGAAACCGGCACGGCCGACGCCGTGTGCGATGCCGGGTGCGACGCGCGCGGCGTCGACGAAGCGTCGGTATGGCGCCGTCCGGCGATGGCCCGACGCATGCAAGGAGAGCACGACGATGAGCTTCAGCCGGACGGCGGGTATTCCTGCCGCGACAGCGCGGCGCCCGCGCGGCGCGCGACGGAGCAGGCGACGTTGAGCGATCGCGGCGACCGCGATCCGGACGCGGAACTCGTCGCGCGCGTCGGCGCGCGCGATGCGTCGGCGGTACGCGTGCTCGTCGCGCGCAAGTTGCCGCGGCTGCTCGCGTTGGCGACGCGCATGCTCGGCGACCGGAACGAAGCCGAGGATGTCGCGCAGGAGACGTTCCTGCGAATCTGGAAGCAGGCGCCGCGCTGGCGAGAAGGCGAAGCCCGCTTCGACACGTGGCTGCATCGCGTCGTGCTGAACCTGTGCTACGACCGGTTGCGAGGCCGGCGCGAGGAGCCCGTCGACACGCTGCCCGACGTGCCCGACCCGCAACCGGAGCCGGCCGCGCATGCGGAGCTGCGTTCGCGCGACGCGCGCGTGCGGCAGGCGCTGGCCGCGTTGCCGCCGAGGCAGCGGGAAGCGCTGGTGCTCCAGTACTATCAGGAAATGTCGAACGTGGACGCGGCCAACCTGATGGGCATCACCGTCGATGCGCTGGAAAGCCTGCTCGCCCGTGCGCGGCGCAACCTGCGCGCGCAACTGGCCGGCGACCCACCTAGCGAGGACAAGCGATGACACCCGAACGATTTCGTACCATCGTCGCCGCGTACGGCGCCGACGCGCGGCGCTGGCCGACCGGCGAGCGCGCGGCCGCCGAGGCCTGGGCGCATGCGAACCCACGGGAAGCGCTGCTGGCGCTCGACGAGGCGGCCGACCTCGATGCGTGGCTCGCCTGCGACACGGTCGCGCCGCCCGCGCCGGCACTCGTCGAGCGCATCGTCGCAACGGCGCCCGCGCCGCAGCGCGCACGCCGGCGCGGCGCCGTATGGTGGTCGGGCGCGGCGTTCGCCGGCGTCGGCCTGGCCGGCGCGCTCGCGGGAGCGGTGGCCGTGTCGATGCTGATGCTCGGCAGCGCGCCGCCGGCACAGCACGAGCCGGGCTATCTGACGACGACGTTCGGCGGTCCGAGCGTGGATGGGGGCGACGAATGACCGAGCGCGGCTGGAAATTCACCCTCGTCGGCTCGGTCGTGCTGAACGTGTTCATGCTCGGCGCGATCGGCGGCGGCGCATATCAATGGTTCTCGACCCATCGCGACCAACACCCCGGCACGCCCGCCTCGCGCACCGCGTTGCGTTTCGCGGCGGATGAATTGCCCGATGCGCGCCGGCGCGAGTTCGCCGCCGCGCTGAAAGCGGCGCGCAAGGACGGCCGCGATTTGGCGCGGGAAGGGCGCGACGGCCGGATCGCCGTGCTGGACCTGCTCGCCGCGCCGCAACTCGATCGCGCGGCGATCGACGCCGCGCTCGAACGCACGCGCGCAGCCGACACCGCGCTGCGGGCGCAGGTCGAGCGCAGCGTCGTCGATTTTGCGGCGACGCTGACGCCCGACGAGCGCGCGAAGTTCGTCGACGGATTGCAGCGCAGCGGCAACTGGCGTTTGCCGCCAAGGCTGCAGAAGAAGCCGGACGCATCGGCGAGCGAGTAAAAGGAAGCCGTGCGCGGGCGGCCCGCGATCCGATCCGGATGATTCGCGCGTCACGTGTGCCGTTCCGGCGCGTCGCGCGGTCGTCGTCCGTTGACGATGCATGCCGCCGTGCTGCGAAACTTCCGCCTGCCGTTTCCCCGATCGCAAAAAATATTTCCCCTGCCGCGACGGATTTCCCGGCGCCCTTGCGTTGAACGTGAGTACGCACCGCAAGAGAGCCCGTCATGGACCACCCGAACGACTCCACGCCGGCCGCGATCGCGCTGAACCGTTTCGGTCTCGGCGCGCGGGCCGACGAAGCACCGCCCGCCGACCCGAAGGCCGCGTTGCTCGACCAGTTCGACCGCTACGACGCACGGCCCGCCGCCTGGGCCGGCGAGCCGGACGCGGTCACACTCGCCACGCGCTTCGCGAACACCCGCAACGCGATGACGAGCGACGACGCGGCCGCCAGGCGCGCAACCGCGCAGTCGATCCGCCGCGACGGCTACGACGCATATCGCAGCGCAGTCGCCGCGCGCATGAACAGTGCGCTGAGCACGCCCGCGCCGTTCGTCGAGCGTCTCGTGCATTTCTGGGCGAACCATTTCGCGGTATCGGTCGACAAGGGGCAGGTGGCCGCCTACGCGGGCGCATTCGAACGCGACGCGATCCGCCCGCACGTGCTCGGCCGTTTCGAGGACATGCTCGTCGCCGTCGAACAGCATCCGGCGATGCAGACGTTCCTCGACCAGGCGCGCTCGGTCGGCCCCGACAGCCCGGCCGCGCTGCGTGCGCAAGAACGCAATCCGTCGGCGAAGCGCGGGCTCAACGAGAACCTCGCACGCGAAATCATGGAGCTGCATACGCTCGGCGTGCGCACCGGTTACACGCAGGCCGACGTGACGGAATTCGCCCGCGCGTTGACCGGCTGGAGCATCGCCGGCGGCCGCGGGCCGCAACCGGGCGATGCGGCGCCCGGCGCATTCGTGTTCCGCCCGAATCTGCACGAACCGGGCACGCGCACGGTGATGGGGCGCACCTACGATCAGCCGGGCGAAGCGCAGGCGCGTGCGATCCTGCACGATCTCGCGCGATCGGAGGCGACCGGCCGGCACATCGCATTCAAGCTCGCCCGTCATTTCGTCGCCGATACGCCGCCGCCCGCGCTGACCGAACGGCTCGCGCGTGCGTTCGATGCGAGCGGCGGCGACCTGCCGACCGTCTATCGCGCGCTCATCGACGCCCCCGACGCGTGGTCGCCGGTCGACCGCAAGTTCAAGACGCCGTGGGAGTGGGCCGTATCGTCGCTGCGCGGGCTCGGCTGGCGCGACACCGGCGATCTGAAGGCCGCGCCGCTGCTGGCTCAACTCGGCCAGCCGGTGTGGCGGCCGGGCTCGCCGGCCGGCTACGACGACGTGGCCGCGAGCTGGGCCGCGCCCGACGCGCTCGTGCGCCGCGTCGAGATCGCGCAGCGCCTGGCCGCGCGGACGGGCGACCGCCTCGACCCGCGCACGCTCGGCAACACGCTGCTCGCCGGTTCGATGAGCGGGTCGACCGCGACCGCGCTCGCGCGCGCCGAAAGCGCGACGACGTCGCTCGCGCTGCTGCTCGTGTCGCCCGATTTCCAACGGAGATGACCATGGCACTGTCCCGCCGACAATTCCTCAGCGTTGCCGCCGCCGGCGCGGGCGCGATCCTCGTCGCGCCGCGGATCGCGTTCGCGAATGTCGACACCGACCGGCGCTTCGTGTTCGTGATCCAGCGCGGCGCGGCCGACGGCCTGAACATCGTCGTCCCGTACGCGGAGCCCGCGTATGCGTCGCTGCGCGGCCCGCTCGCGATCGACACGGCGGCCGCGACGAAGCTCGACGGTACGTTCGCGCTGCATCCGTCGCTCGCGCAGACCGCGCAGTTGTATCGCGACGGTCAGGCGCTGTTTGTCCATGCGATTGCATCGCCGTATCGCGACCGCTCGCATTTCGACGGCCAGAACGTGCTCGAAACGGGCGGCCGTGCGCCGTACCAGGTGAAGGACGGCTGGCTGAACCGGCTCGCCGCGCTGCTGCCGGCGACGCGCGACAACGCGATCGCATTCGCGCCGACGGTGCCGCTCGCGCTGCGCGGCGCGGTGCAGGCCGCGTCGTATGCGCCGTCCGGCTTGCCGGCCGCGCCGGACGATCTGCTCACGCGCGTGTCGGCGCTCTACGAAGCCGACGCGCAGCTCGGTCCGTTGTGGCAAGCGGCGATGGAGGCGCGCGGTCTCGCCGGCGATGCGCATGCACGGCAGGACCCGGCCGGCGTCGGCAAGCTCGCCGCGACGTTTCTCGCGCGCGACGACGGCCCGCGGATCGCGATGATCGAGACGGGCGGCTGGGACACGCACAGCGCGCAGAACGCGCGGCTCGCGAATCAATTGAAGGCGCTCGACACGATGCTCGCCGCGCTGCGCGACGGCCTCGGGCCTGCGTGGCGGCAGACCACGGTGCTGGTCGCGACCGAGTTCGGCCGCACGGCCGCGGCGAACGGCACCGGCGGCACCGATCACGGGCAGGCGTCGGTCGCGATGCTCGCGGGCGGCGCGGTGGCAGGCGGCCGCGTGATCGCCGACTGGCCGGGGCTGCGGCCCGGCGATCTGTACGAGGGGCGCGACCTGAAGCCGACTGCGTCGCTCGACGCGCTGATCGCGGGCGCGGCCGCCGACAGTCTGCGGCTCGATCCGCGCCGCACCGCGGCAGCGCTGTTTGCCGAAAGCGGCGCGACGCGGCCGATGAGCGGCCTGATTCGCGGGGCCGCGTGACGCGGCACGTATCCGCGATCGGCGCCGTCGACCGATTACACGACAGGGAGCATCGACAATGAAGATCCGATCCGTTTCGCTCGCCGTGCTGGCGAGCGCGAGTGCCGTGCTGATGACCGCGTGCGTGGTCGAACCGGTGCGGCCGCCGCAGCCGGCGCCCGTCGTCGAAGTAGCGCCGCCGCCGCCCGCGCCCGGCTATCGCTGGGCGAAGGGGCATTACCGGTGGGCCGGCAATCACTGGGCGTGGGTGCCCGGGCACTGGGTGGCGGTGTACTGACACGGCAGACACGGCAAGCGTGTCGACGTGTCGTGCGGCGAGATCGACGTGCCGGAGACGCGCGACCGTGCGCAGTGCCGCAGCAACGGCGGATCCGGCGGGATCGACCTCGTCCGTCGAGCGGCGGCACGCAGTCTAGTCCCACCCGATCCGGTGCTTCTCTTCCGTCTCTCGATGGCGCCAGTCGTCGTCCGCGTGAAGATACTGGCTCGTCGTCGTGAGCGACACATGGCCGAGGTTGTCGCGCACGAGCCGCAGGTCGACGCGGCCGTCGGCCATGTGCGAGCCCGCGCTGTGACGCAGCCAGTGCGCGGACGCCTGTTCGAGCACGCGCGCCGGTTGTTCGCCGGCATCCCCCTGAGCACGCAGCCGGTCGGCCGCGTGCCGGAACACCTGCTTCACGATCCGATGCAGCGCCGCGCGCGTGAGCGGCTTGCGCGTCCGGCCGATCGGCAACACGAGCGGCGTCGGTTCGCCGTCGAGCGGCAGCGCGGGCAGGCCGTGCGCGCGCCGGTAGCGCGCCAGCTCGGCCATCATCTCGTCGGTGGCCGGCACGAGCCGCTGCCGGCCGCCTTTGCCCGTCACGTCGAGCCACCAGCGCGCGTGTCCGTCCGCATCGCGCCGGCAGAAGAATTGCCCCATCGTCGTATCGGCCGCTTCGGTGATGCGCAGTCCGCCGAGATACAGCAGCGTGAACAGCCAGCGTGCGCGATCCGCATGGAAGCATGCGCGGGCATCGTCGCGCGGCATCGCGGCGATCGCGTCCTTCACCGATTGCCACAGCGGCTGCCCGAGATGGCGCGTGACGCGCGGCGACGGCCGGCGCTGCCGCTGTCGCGACAACGCGAGCGGATTGCCGGCCAGATAGCCGGCCTGCACGAGCCACGAGAACATCACGTTCAGGATCACCAGCGCCTGCCGCTGGCTGGCGGCCGACAGCGGCCCGTAAAACGGCCGCCAGCGCGGATCGTCGCGCGGATGCTTGCGGCCGCCGTTCGCGCACCACAGATCGGCCGGCGCGGGCGCGAGCAGGAATTGCCGGTAGACCGCGAGATCCTCGTGCGTGAGCGACGACAGCGGCTTGCCGCACGCGATCACGGCCCACAGCAGCAGGCGTTCGGCCTCCTTGCGGTAGTTCTGGAACGTGGTCGGCGTATCGACGAAGCGGGCGAGCCACGCGCGCACGGCGTCGAGGTCGTTGGTCGCGGCGATCTGCGGATGCGCGCTGCCCGAGCGGTTGGTGCCCGTGCGTCCGTCGAGCGCGGCCGGCACGGCCAGCGTATCGATCGGCAGCGGGCGCAGCACGGTGTCGGACGGAACGGATGAGGTCATGCGAAGGGAACGCGCCGTGCGAACCGCGCGGGCTTGGCCTGGTGGACGAACGCGGCGCGCCAAGGCGTATCGGAAAGCGTCGATGGTACACGATCGCCGCACGGTGAAGCCGCCGTCGACGGCGATCACGTGGCCGGCGATGAAGCGCGCGGCGGAGCCGGAACAGCGTAACGTATCGGCTCGCGCGCGACGTCCGATGAATGAGCGTGCTCGAACGCGTTCCGTAAGGTGTTCGTGAACCTTCTCGCCGGGCGGCTCGTCTAATTGGCCCTTCAACGCTCCCGGAGGCATATCCGATGATTCGCAAGATCCCCACGCTGCTTGGCGCGGCCGTCCTTGCCGGCAGCACGCTCCTCGCAGGATGCCAGACCGATGCGGCGGCCACCGCGTCGAACGTCGCCCGCCCGGCCGACGGCGAGCCCGTGGCCAAGACCGTCTACGTCGCGCCGCAGTCCGCGCGCTGCACGGGCGTCGCGCCGATGGAGTGCCTGCAGGTGCGCAGCAGCCCGAGCGAGCCGTGGAGCCTGTGGTACGCGGGGATCGAAGGCTTTGCGTACCAGCCCGGCTACCTGTACACGCTCGAAGTCGACGAATACCGCGTCGCGCGGCCGCCGGCCGACGGCTCGTCGATCCGCTGGGTGCTCAAGCGCGTCCTCGAGCGCCGCCAGGTGAACTGACGGCCTGACGGCCGCGATCAAGCGGAAGGGCGCGCCGCCGCACCGGCCGGCGCGGCCGTATCGATCCGCCGGAACACGACGGACGACAGCAGGGTCACCGCGCCCATGCACGCGAACGACAGCATGAACCCGTGCGCCATCGAGCCGCGGTAGGCGGCGAACAGATTGACGAGGCCGCCGCCGATCGACACGCCCAGCCCCATCGCGAGCATCTGCATCATCGTGAACAGGCTGTTGCCGCTGCCCGCGTCGGCGTGCGACAGCCCCTTGAGCGTCACGCCGTTCATCGCCGCGAACTGCATCGAATTCGCCGCGCCGAACACGATCAGCAGTACGCCTTCCAGGACCGGCGCGGGCCGTGCCGACACCAGCGCGAACCCCGCGATCGCGCAGCCGACGATCCCCGTATTCACGACCAGAAACGCCGCATAGCCGAAGCGCTTCACGAGCGGCGCGATCCACCGCTTTGCGATGACGCCCGCGATCGCGGCCGGCAGCATCATCAGCCCCGATTGCAGCGGCGTATAGCCGAGCTGAACCTGCATCAGCAGCGGCAGCATGAACGGTACCGAGCTCGTGCCGATCCGGCACAGCAGGTTGCCGAGCAGCCCCGACCCGAAGTTCGGCTCGCGGAACAACCCGAGCCGGAACAGCGGCTGCGTGCGTCGCCGCGCGTGGGGCAGGTACGCCAGCGCGCTCGTCAGGCCGAGCCCGGCGAGCGCGGCCGACCACGCGGCGCGGTGCGAGGACATTGGCGGGTCGATCGCGAGCGACAGCGCGATCATCGCGGCCGACAGCAGCGCACAGCCGACGAAGTCGAACGGCGGCGGCTGCGTCGCCTGGTCGTGCGGCAGGTAGCGCTGAACCGCGACGAAGCCGATCGCGCCGACCGGCACGTTGACGATGAACACCCAGTGCCACGAAATCGCCTGCGTGAGCCAGCCGCCGAGCGTCGGCCCGACGATCGGGCCGAGCTGGCCGGCGATCGACACGAACGCGATCGCCGCGACGTACTGTTCGCCCGGCACGCGGCGCAGCACGGCGAGCCGCCCGATCGGCAGCAGCATCGAGCCGCCGATGCCTTGCACGGCGCGCGCGACGACGAGCTGGCCGAGCGTGTGCGACGCCGCGCAGCCGATCGACGCGAGCACGAACACGAGGATCGCGACCGAGAATACGCGGCGCGTGCCGAACCGGTCGGCGAGCCAGCCTGAGGCTGGCGTGAGCATCGCCATCGTCAGCGTGTAGACGACCACGACGGGCTGCATCGCGAGCGGCGACGCATGCAGGCTTTGTGCGATCGAGGGCAACGCGGTGTTGACGATCGTCGTATCGAGCGACTGCATGAAGAAGGCAGCGGCGACGATCCAGAGCAACACGGAATGTGTGGGTTCCCGGGACATGGCGAAATCGGTGGTACGAGGGGCGGGCGCCGGTGCATGGTCGTGCGGCGCCCGCTCGATGGTACCGATTCCGCCGGTTGTCGGGAAGCGATCTCGCCAACTGCATCGGGGACATGATCCGGCTTTCCGCTTCCGTTCGACGCCGTCGCACGACGTGAGCCGACCGGGCTCGCGCGGCACGTCGCGCGTGACCGGACAAGATGCATGCGCATGCATCGGTATTCATCGTGCCTCGTCGCGCCGGATCGTGCATCGGCGACGCTTGCACCCGGAACGAAGCTGCATTTTTGCAACGCATTTTCAATGCGTCGTTCCGTATGCGATCGATCGCAACGGCAGCGCGCGTGCGCTGACGGCCGTCCGGCTTCGCTCCGCGGGCATCGCGTCATCGCTACGCGGTCGACGCGCAAGACGACGCATCGCGTGTTTCGGCGTCGCTCGCCGAATACGGATACGTTCATGAAACATTTCCTCTCGATTGCGACTCGCGCCACTACCCGTTCCAACGGATGGCGCTTTTCCCGCTTCGGTCGGCGCCGCATGGCACGCCCTTTGCGGTTCACCCGATGCCGCCGACGCAGACGAACTTCGCCAGAACGATCCGCGCATCGACGGCATGTAACGACATCGAAACAAACGGGGAACCGGATCGGGTCGCGCGCGTCGTGTGCCACGGCGCCTGCGCGGCGCGTGTCGTATCGGTCACGCGCACCGCGCAACGCGCCCCCGATCCGTCGAACAGCAAGCGTGCTTGCAAGGTGTCGTGCCGGGGTTCGCATCGCGCATCGCGACGAAGGTCGCGTGTGGGTCGCGTCGCGCCCGGCACATGTCGGGGGAGGCGCCCGTGAAAACGACGGTGAATCAATGGGCAGCGGTCGCGGCGATGTTCGTCGCGAGCGCGCACGCGCAGGAAATCTACCTGCAGGGCGGCACGCAGGGCGTCGGCATCGGGGCGGCCGTGAGCTTCAATTCGATGCTGGGCGCGCACGCGGAATTCAACGCGATCAATCTGACGCATGACTTCACGGTGGCCGGCAACCGCTATCAGGACGACCTGAAGCTGCGCCAGGGCGGCCTGTATGCCGATATCTTTCCGTGGCGAGGCAGCGGCTTTCGCGCGACGCTCGGGTTGCGCTTCAACGACGACGAGCTTCACGGCATGTCCGTACCGACCAACGGAACCTACGTATTCGGCGGCAAGCGTTATCCGGCACTTCCGGGTATGTACGCGGTCGCGCAAGCGCGTTATCCGACCGTGATGCCGTATGTCGGAATCGGCTACGGGCATCGGCCGGCGTCGAAAGGGCTCGGGTTCGTTGCCGATGTCGGCGTCGCGTACGGGATACCGAAATGTTCGTACACGCTGTCGCCGGCACTGGCCGCGGCGGCCGGACCGGCGAAGAGCCAGGTGCTGATCGCGAGCGGGCTCGACTCGCTGCGGCAGATGATGTCGCGCTATCGGTGGTATCCGGTCCTGCAGATCGGCATCTCGTACCGTTTCTGAGCGCGCACGGGTCACGGCGTGACCGTTTGACGCTCGCGAGCGGGCTCCGCCGCGCGGCGTGCCGGGCGGGCGTCGTGGCGCTTGGCGATGAACGGATGCTCGACGTAGCGGTAAGTCAGCAGCGCACAGAAGACGGCAGCCAGCGCGCACGCCAGCGCGAGCGCCCAGATGCCCGAATCGTCGACAGAATTGATCGGGAAAACGAAGTTGTTGAACGCGTGAACGATCATGTACACGATCACCATGTGGATCATGTAGATGCTGAAACTGGCGGTGCCGAGCAGCGCGAGCGGCCGGGTCTTGAGCACGCCGTAGAACGTGTTTCCGCTGGCGATGCAGAGAAACACCGGAAGCAGCGGCAGTGCACCCTCGATCGAATACCGTTCGGCGGGAGACGGAGACATCGCGAGAATCAGCAGCGCGACCGTCGCCGCCGGTTTCGTGGCGAGCCGCGCACGGACCGCGGGGTGCCGCGACACCTCGTAGGCCACCGCGCCGAACGCGAACAGCAGCGCCATGCCGCCGGGCGGCCCGAACAGCGCCGCGCAGGCCGTGACGATCGCGAGCGCAAGCAGCTTGCGCCACGCACGCGTGGCGACGAACCACGCCAGAAACGGAACGGCGACGTAGAACCGCCATTCGTAGGCGAGGGTCCACCAGACGCCGCTCAGATACGGGGTGCGCTGCGCCCCGTTGATCGGGAACGCGCCGAACCAGCCGAGCGAAACGGTCTTGAGCAGGTCGGCCAGCAGCTGCACAGGTGCGCCGACGGCATGGCGGGGAAACCAGTAAAGCGTGCAGACGACGATGACGGCCGCGTAAAACAGATAGAGCGGCGCGAGGCGTCGCACGCGTCCGACGAAGAAGGCCCGCACGTCGAGTGTGCCTCTGCATGCGCGTTCCCAGAACAGCAGCCCGGTGACCATGAAGAACATCGCGACGGGAATCGTCCCGAGATTACGCAGGAAGTCGGTGCCGGCGCCCCAGACGCCGGTCGACAGCAACGCCTGGTTGCACGCGAAATGATGGAAGACCACGGACGTGGCCAGCAGGCCGCGAAACCCGTCGAGATTGCGATAGCGCATCGACAGCGACTTGTCGACGGCCGATCGGTAGAACGGCACGTGTCGGGCAACCAGCCACGCGATGATCGCCACGGCCGCCACGCATGCCGGGAAGTAGAGTTTGTCGGGTGTCGGGGAGAACAGGATTTCCAGAGAGGGCGTAACGAAGTCCACTGAAGAGCGTCTCGTGTCTTAGATCGGGATTTCAGGCACGGATGGTCCGCGTCGATGCAAGGTCTTCTGCGCGCTTCGCACGGCGTTCGATCGCCGGTCTTGTGATCCGATGGTACCAAACGATGGCGACGGTCGCGGCCGGTTGTGCAACACGATGTTTCAGCGCGAATCGAGGCGACGCCCGGATTTGTGACGCATGTCGCCGACGGTGCCTGCATCGCAAATCCCGTTCCTCGCCGGCCAGGCGTCGTGATCGATGGCGCGCGACTGGCCATCCGGCCGGCTTCCGCATCGTCCCGCGCGGGCTTACCTTGAGCGACAGCAGTTCGATGCGTCGGACCGGCGGTGGAGATGGACGAAATGCTTGTCGTCGGCTGCCGCGGGTCCGCGCCAACTCGGGGCCGTCCGGCCATGAGGGTGATAGCAATGCTTGCAATTCACCGTCATGGTGCTATCATTGATAGCAATTCTGGACGGAGGGACTCATGGCAAATCTTCTGGTGCGTAACGTGGATGACACTATCGTTCAAAGCCTGCGCGAGCAGGCCGCGGCCAATGGCAGGAGCGCCGAGGCCGAACATCGAGCCATTCTGGCCGACGCGCTCGGCCGGCCGAAGCGGCGGACTTTCGCGCAAGTGCTGATGAGCATGCCGGAGGTCGGCGAAGACGCGGATTTTCAACGTGTTCAGGATTCAGGCGAGGTCCGGCGTGTTTTTGATTGATACGAACGTCATCAGCGAAATCAGGAAAGGCAAGCGCACCAACCGCGGCGTGCGGGCATTCTTCAGGCAGGCCGAAGCCGACGCGAGCCCGCTTTACCTGTCGGTCGTGACGGTGGCCGAGTTGCGGCGCGGCGTCGATCTGATCCGTCATCGCGGCGATCACAGCCAGGCGTCGGCGCTCGAGGCCTGGATCGCGATGATCCTGTCCGGCTATGCGCCGAACATCCTGCCGGTCGATATCGAGATCAGCCAGATGTGGGGGCACTTGCGCGTGCCCGATCCGACGCACGAACTCGACAAGCTGATCGCAGCCACCGCGCTGATCAACGATCTGACGGTCGTCACGCGCAACGTCGACGATTTCGCCCGCACCGGCGTCCGGTTGCTGAATCCGTTCGACTAGCGTCGCGGCTGCCGCCCGCCGTCGTGCGAAGTCGGGCGGCTGCCGGCTACCAGGCTAGTGCAGGACGCCTCGCTCCCGTGGCCGGCTCGACGCCGCCGCCACATATCGCACGCCGGGCACCCACCGAATCCTCCGCCGGCGTGCTTTCGCGGCGCAACTCCGCCTCTTGGCGTCCATGCTCCCGTCCCGACAGACGATGTCACGCGATGTCACACGCTCGACCGGCCGGCCTCGTTGACGGCGCCTGAAGGTCCGCGCTTGTGCGCCGCATCAAAATAACTTGACGAGGCGGCCGTTACCGCGTAGTGTCCGAGACCGAAGTCGTCAAGAAGTCCGATTGCTCATCATTGGCCGCACACCGTGCGGCAGTCGTTGGTCTCTCCCTCTTTGATTCTTTCTGTGCCCGTCGCGGGCGCATGTTCAATTATTTGTATTAAGGAAGTATTTGTGGATACCGGTACCGTCAAGTGGTTCAACGAAACCAAGGGCTTTGGTTTCATTTCCCCGGACAACGGCGGCGACGATCTGTTCGCCCATTTCTCGGAAATTCGCGGCACGGGCTTCAAGACCCTGGCCGAAGGCCAGAAGGTCAGCTTCGAAGTGAAGCGCGGCCCGAAGGGTCTGCAAGCGTCGAACATCACGCCGCAGTAAGCCGCATCGGCAGCGGTCGCCGAGCGGCGGCCGATGCCGGATGGAGTATCGCGCGGGGCGCCGCATGACGGCGGCCTGTGCGTTCCGATGCGCACGACCGATGCATCGCGACATTCACGATGCATCGGTCGTGACGCCTCCCTCATCGCATGCGTGACCCGCGTGCGACGCAACGCCCTCGCGAAGCGCCTGGCGCTTCGCCAGCGCATCACCGCTTCAACGCATCAACCCGAGCAGGCCGCCGCCATGCCCCGTAGCCGGCGCGGTCCCGACTTGCGCGGCGCGCATTGCGCCGCCGCCACCGACCGCCCGAACGCCGCAGCGCGCCGGGCTCCGATCGCAAGACAGGCCAGTGGCCCGTCTGAACGAACCGATCCCGGTCGCCTGCCGGCCGCCGTCCCGTTTGCGGGAGCCGGCGCCGGGCAATCGCCGCGGCCGCGGTCAATCACCTTGTCTGGAGGAATTGGTTTGGCAAAAGAAGAACTGCTGGAACTGGACGGAATCGTCGACGAAGTGCTGCCGGACAGCAAATACCGTGTCACGCTGGAAAACGGCGTCGTGGTCGGCGCGTACGCGTCGGGCCGCATGCGCAAGAACCACATCCGCATTCTCGCCGGTGATCGCGTGACGCTGGAACTGTCGATGTACGACCTCACCAAGGGCCGCATCAACTTCCGGCACAAGGACGCGAACTCGCCGCGTCCGCCGCGAAGCGGCCAGCCGCGCAGCTGAGCGGCCACGACCGGTGCGTATCCGCGCGTACCGGCCGACACCTGTTCGGCCGCATGGCCGGACGAACCGGATGAACGGCGCACGGCGTGCCGTTCGCCGATTGCCGGCGGCGCCGTCGCGCCGCGTTGGCTTCTTCTACGTCTCCCGCCTTTATCGGCGCCGCGCGTGTTCCACGCTCAGGCGGCGCGTCCCGCAGGAAATCCTCGATCACCATCGCGAAATACGGCGGACATTCGTGCATCGGGTAATGCTGGCAATTCGGCATCGTCCCGAGCCGTGCGACCGCATGTCATGCAAAAAACGTCGCCTGCATCGCCGCTGCGTCGAACCTTGGGTCCTTGTCGCCGACGATCACCAGTTAGCGTGTCGAGCCCGCGCACGTCATCGATGAAGTCGTGTCGTTTTGGTCCTGGAACCAAAACGAAACACCCTCCCGGCGGACCGGCAGGGCGTTTTGATTGAAAGTGCGCCGATCGTATCGGGCCGATCGACGAAAGTCGCTGCTCAGAGCGCTATCCCGCCCGACACCTCGATGCGCTGCGCATTGACCCAGCGGTTGTCGTCCGACAGCAGCGACGCGATCATCGGCCCGATGTCGTCCGGCTCGCCCACGCGGCCGAGCGCCGTCCATTCCGCGATCCGTCGATTCACGTCGGGATTGTCGCGCACCATTCCGCCGCTGAAATCGGTCGCCACCGCGCCCGGCGCGACGACGTTCACCGCGATGCGGCGCGGGCCCAGCTCCTTGGCCAGATAGCGCGTCAGCACCTCGACCGCGCCCTTCATCGATCCGTACGCTGCGCTGCCGGGCACCGAGACGCGCGTGAGGCCGGACGACACGTTCACGATGCGGCCGCCGTCGCGGATCAGCGGCAGCAGCGTCTGCGTGAGAAAGAACACGCCCTTGAAGTGCACACGATAGAGCGCGTCGAGGTCGGCCTCGGTCGTCTCGGCGATCGGCGCGTGATGCGATGTGCCCGCATTGTTGACGAGGAAATCGAAGCGCTCGGCGCCCCAGCCTGACAGGGCGTCGCGAAGCTGTTCGGCGAAGCGGTCGAACGTGGCGATGTCGCCCGTATCGAGCGGCAGCGCGAGCGCCGGTTGTCCGGCTTCTGCGGTCAGCGCGGCGACGCGATCGGCTTCCGCGCGATTCGAGCGATACGTGAAGATCGAACGCACGCCGCGCTGCGCGAGATGAAGCACGGTGTTGCGGCCGAGCCCGCGGCTGCCGCCGGTGAGGACGGCGATCTTCGGGGCGGACGCTGCAGGGTGTGCTGTTGTCATGCTGTGCTCCTGGCCAAGTAGGTGACGAACAGCGGCAAGCGTACGGCGGCCGGCGCATCCGCTGAATGCCGGAACCGGCCGCGTTCTTGCCCGATCCTGCCCGCGCGTGCCGGCGTGCGCTGTGTCGCGGGTACCATCCGGAGATCGGGGTACGGAGGATTGCACCATGTCGGATGAACTGCTCGAGCGCGTCGCACACCTGACCGGCGGGCAACGCGACGAAAGCCCGGTCGCGACGGCGATCGACGGGCTGGTCCTGCTGCGTTCGAACCGCGAGCGGCTGTCCGCGCCGCGGATCATGAAACCGGCGCTGTGCGTCGTCGTGCAGGGTGCGAAGTGGACGACGTTCGGCGGGCGGCGCTACGACTACGGGCCCGGCCGCGCGCTCGTCGTCAGCGTCGAGATGCCTGCGACGAGCCGCATCGTGAAGGCCAGCGACGCCGAACCGTTTCTCGGCCTCGTGCTCGAATTCGATCTGGCGATGATGCGCGACGTGCTCGAACGGCTCGATACACCGCCGCTGCGGGCGGCCGGCCCGGTCGGACACGGCGTCTGCGTGACCGATTTCGGCGGGCCGCTCGGCGATTGCGTGCTGCGGCTGGTGCGGCTGCTCGATACGCCGGACGCGATTCCGATCGTCGCGCCGCTGGTGAAGCGCGAGATCTGCTACTGGCTGCTCGCCGGGCCGCACGGTGGTGAAGTGTCGCGCGTCGTGTTCGCGAATGGTCACGCGCAGCGCGTCGTCGCGGCGATCCATGCGCTGCGCGGCCAGTTCGCCGAGACGATCCGCGTCGACGAACTCGCCGCCGTCGCGCAAATGAGCCCGTCCGCGTTTCACCGGCAATTCAAGGCGCTGACGTCGATGACGCCGCTGCAGTACCAGAAGCAGTTGCGTCTGCTCGAAGCGCGACACCTGATGGTGACGGGCGCGGCGAACGCGGAAACGGCCGCGTATCGCGTCGGCTACGAAAGCGCGTCGCAATTCAGCCGCGAATATGCACGGATGTTCGGCGCGCCGCCGCGGCGCGACGTCGTGACGTTGAAAACCGCCCCGGCCGACGACTGAACGCACGCGCGGCGACGCCGTTCGCATGCGGCTTTACGCGCGGGCCGGCGCGGTCGTACACTCGTCGGCAATGCGCGGCCCGCGCGTGGCTTTCAATCCCTTCAGTGCTTTCGGCGGGCCAACGGCCGTGCCGGCCGGACCTTCGTCGCGCGACGCCAGGAGGCGCCATGAGTGCAGACGCAGCCCCCGAATCTTCCTCCGCTCCCGCCGTCCCGTCGGTTCAGGATCGCCTCCGGCACGTGTTCGTGTTGATGCTCGAGAACCGTTCCTTCGATCATCTGTTCGCGCTGTCGGGCATTGCCGACATCGTCGCCGCGTCGCCGGGCAACAGCAATGCGTACGGCGGCACCGTCTATCCGTTCGGCGGCGGCGCGCCCGACCGGATGCCGACCGATCCGTGCCACGAATTCACCGACGTGCTCGAACAGCTCTGCGGCGCGGGCGTGCCGTTCGTGAAAGGGCAGCCGTATCCGCCGGTCGGCAATTCGGGGTTCGTGTCGAACTATGCGACGTCGCATGCCGAGGGCGCGCCGCCGCAGCTGGCCGATGCGGGCAAGGTCATGCTGGGCGTCGATGCCGCGACGCAGGCGCCGTCGTTGTATGCACTCGCGAATGCGTTCGTATTGTGCGACGCGTGGCATGCATCGATGCCGGGGCCGACCTGGCCGAACCGCTTCTTCCTGCATGGCGCATCGTCGGCCGGGCTCGACCATTCGCCGACCAAGGAAGAAATGGCCGGATGGAATACGTTCGACGGCTTCCACTATCCGAACGGTTCGATCTTCAGCGCGCTCGGCGACGACAACTGGCGCATCTACCAGGACCAGACGGGCGATCCGCTCGGCCACGTGCCGCAGGTCGCGTCGCTGAAGGGCATCAGCTTCTTCGACGTCGACGATCTCGCGCATTTCGAAGCCGATCTCGCGGCCGGCTACACCGCGCGCTACACGTTCATCGAACCCGGCTACGGGGACATCGTGCACGGCACCTACCGGAACGGCAGCTCGCAGCACCCGATGGACGGGCTGGCCGGCGGCGACCAGCTCGCCGCGCGCGTGTACAACGCGATTCGCAACGCGCCAGTGTGGAACAGCAGCCTGTTCGTGATCGTCTACGACGAGCACGGCGGCTTCTACGATTCGGTCAGGCCAGGCGCTGCGCCGCCGCCGAACGATGGCGCGCCCGCGACGCTGAACGCGAGCGGCTTCGGCTTCGACGTGTACGGCGTGCGCGTGCCGGCGATCGTGATTTCGCCGTGGGTCGCGGCCGGGCACGTCGATCACACGCCGTACGACCACGCGTCGGTGGCCGCGACGCTCGAGCGGCTGTTCGGCCTCGCGCCGCTGACCGATCGCGATCGTCTCGCCAACGACCTGCTCGGGCTCGTGACGGCGACATGCCGGACGGATTGTCCGCAAAGGATCGGAACATGAGTCCCGCCCCGACGCCGGACGCGCGCGACGCGCTGCCCGTGCGCGACGGCACGAGCCTGATCGCCTATCTGCATATCCTGAGGAAAGCGCATGCGGCACTGGTCGGTGAAGACAAGGCTCACCGGCGTTTCAGCGAGATCGTCACGCGCGGGCAGGCGCGGCAATACATCGAGGAACTGATGCCGGCGCTGCTGCAGAAGCGCGCCGAGCATCGGGCGCGCAAGCGTGGCGGGAAGCATCGTTGAGCGACGGGCGAGCACGCCGGTGGCGCGTCATGCCGCCCGCTGCACGCTGACGGCCGATACCGCCGCGCCCGTCAGTTGAACCACCGCGCCGGCGAACATCGCCACGCGCAGGCCGGCCGCGCCGCCGTGCACGGCGGCGAACGCCGTGCCGAGCACCGCGATCCCGAGCGTCGCGCCGGTCATCCGTGCGACGTTGACGAGCGCGCTCGCGGTGCCCGAGCGCGCGGCGTCGACCGCGCCCACCGCAACGGTCATCAGCGGACCCGTCGCGACGCCCATCCCGAGTCCCGTCAATGCGAGCCCGATCTCGGCGCCGAGCAGGCTCGGCGAACCGGCCGACGCGCCGATCGCAGCGAGTCCGCTCGCGATCACCGCGACGCCGCCGGCTGTCGTCGCCCGCGTGCCGATGTGCTCCGACAATCTCCCCGAGCACGGCGATACGGCGACGAACACCAGTGCCATCGGCAGCAATGCGAGGCCCGCGCCGGTCGAATCGAGGCGGCCGGTGCTCTGCCACGTCAGCGGCAGCAGGAACAGCACGCCGTACATCCCGAACGTCATGCCGGTGGTGGCGGCGATCGCGCCGCGAAACGCAGGGATCCGGAAAATGTCGAGCGGCACCAGCGCGGATTCGCCGTGGCGGCGCTCGATCGCCACGAACGCGACGAACGACGCCACCGCGATGCAGCCGGCGATCGCGCATGCGACCGGCGCCTCGCGGAACACGATCGCCGCATACGCGAGCGCGCCGAGTGCGAGTGCGCCCATGACCTGCGCCGCGCCGTCGAAATGCCGGCCGTGCGGATCGGACGACTCGGGCACGGCCGGGATCGCGAGCAGCATCGCGGCGATGCTCAGCGGCACGACGACGAAAAAGATGCTGCGCCAGCCGAAGTGCCGGATCAGCACGCCGCCGAGCGTCGGCCCGATCGCCATCGCCACGCCGTTGCACGCGGCCCAGATACCGAGCGCGCGGCCGCGTTCGACCGGGTCGCGCCACACGACCCGCACGATCGCCAGCGACGCCGGCAGCAACAACGCCGCGCCGACGCCGGCCAGCGCGCGGGCGGCGATCAGCACCGACACCGACGGCGCAAGCGCGCACAGCAGCGACGCGATGGTGAAGACGGCCGTGCCGGCCATGAAGACGCGGCGGCGACCGTAGAGGTCGGCGAGCAGCCCGCCGGTCAGCAGCAGTACCGCGTACGCGAGGTTGTAGCTGTCGACGACCCATTGCAAGGCACCGACACCGGCATGGAAATAGGCGCCGATCGCGCGCGTGGCGAGGTTGACGACGGCCGTGTCGACCTGGGCGACGAGTACGGCGATGCACAGCGTGAGCAGGGTCACGCCGCGACGTTTGACGGTGCGTTCGGCCAGTGCGACCGGTCCTTCGGTATGGGCCACGGGCGGTGCTCCTCGGGTGTCGGTCGATCGAGCTTGGACGTTCCCCACTGACAGCGTGGTGTCAGCAGCCGAGAAACATTTGGCGCGCAAGCGGCATGCCCGCGTGTCGCATGACGAAGTGGTTTGCGCGCGGTTTCCGTCGGCATCGGCAGGGTGATGGACGGCGCGACGATCGGGCGCAACGACGATCGTCGCGCCCCGGGGGATTCGCGAAGGCCGGCTACGACGTGCTGCTTGCGAGCATGTCGGCACGGTCGTGAGGCAACTGAGCGACGCGAAGGCGAACGGCACGCGGATTCATTGGCAACCGGCGGGTTACCTGAAGACCATCCGGTCGATCGCCGGTTGGGCGAGGGCGCTTTGAGCTGCCCGCGATTCATGCGGTGCCGCGCTTGATCGCTCGAAATCCTTCCGCCGTCGACACGAAGCCAGAAAATCCGAACGCGGACAACGCGTGTCGCAGGCGCGCGGAAAGCGGCGTGCCGTAAACGACCAGAATTGCATGGCCGTCGAGATGCATCGCGTCGCCGTGATGGTCGTCCACCGCATCCAGTATTCCGGCGCACCAGCTGTCGCGGTCGTCGCCATGACGCAGGAACAGGGTCACGCCGCCTTCGGCGGCCCGGTCCGACTCCGCCCGGCGCGTATTCCAGATCTGCCTGATCACGGGGTCGTTCGTGTCGCTCGTCACGACCCACGTATGCCGCGCGTGCGCGGCGATGTCGTGAATTCGCTCGCCGCTGTCGGGATCGACGATCAGTGCAATCGTGTTCTGTGTGGTCATGGTGGTTCGCATTGCTGGCGCGCGTTCGATGGGCATTTCTGCATGCCGGTCAATCGGGTCGATACCAGGGCGATTGCGTCGCGCATCGCCATTGACTTAAGATCGGTCGGGAGATCATCCCAAGCCTTCAGCGCCAATGAAAAAGAGCATACGCCTGCGGGTCGCCGTCATCGCGTCGGCCGTTGCCGTGTACAGCATCTACATGCATATCCAGCAGTTGATCAGCGGATGCATGTGGGTCAGGGGCCATCAGCGCTGCAGTTTCGAAAACAGCACGAATTTCCAGGGCCTGATGGATCTGGACCTGATGATCACCTGTTGCTGGGTCGCCGCGGCGGTGGTCGGGTGGATTTCCGTTGCGCAGGGCACGAAGAAACCGGGCTAGCAACGTCATGGTCGTGCTGCCCGATTGAACGGGCACGAAATACAACTCGCCCGGGTCGAACCCGTCAATCGGTGACAACGCGTATTCGCCGAAGGGTGGAGAGGGCGCGCTCGATGCATGCGAGTCCGAAACGAACGCCTGATTCCGCTGCCGGCGCACGAGATCATGCCCATCCCCGTAGACAGGCGTTGCATCGCGCGCCGCGCGAGAGGAGGTTCCCGTGCAATTTCCAACAGGATCGGTGGTCGCGCTCAGCTCGGCCGCGGCGACGATGTTCTCGATCGGCATGCTGTTTCTCGGCTACTGGGGATTGCACGAAGCATCGCCCTGGCGGTTCGGCGACTACGTCGTGATCGTGCTCGCGCTAGCCGGTTTCGCATGCCTCGCCAGCGTGCCGTTTCTCGCGACGTCGCCGATGAAAACGCCCGACGACGAGTCGCGAATGTTCGTCGCGCGACGCGTGTTTCTGTGCGGCGCGGGCGCGGTGTGGTGTGCGATCGTCGTATCGCTGTTCGTGTGAGAACGGATGACGAGACGGTTTCCTGAGCCGCGCGGCGAACGCATTCGGAAATGTCTTACGTGAGGCCGGAACCCACGTTTTTCACGCTGCCGTTACCGCTTTGCTTTCCCCGATGGCGTGCACTAGATTCGAAGCGTTCGTCCGTTTCAGAGCGCGAGGTGGAGCCATGACGCCGTGGGAGATTCAGGGCACCGAAATGATCAGTTGCAATTGCTCATACGGTTGCCCTTGCCAGTTCAATGCGCTGCCGACCAACGGCAACTGCGAAGCGATGGGGGCGATTTCGATCGACAGCGGCCACTACGGCGACGTGGTGCTCGACGGCGTCAGGATCGCGGTGGTATTCCAGTGGCCGGGCGCCGTTCACGAAGGCAAGGGCAAGTGCCAGCCGATCGTCGACGAACGTGCGAGTCCGGCGCAGCGCGACGCCGTGCTGAAGATCATGACCGGTCAGGATACCGATCCATTCGCGACGATGTTCTCGGTGTATGCGTCGACGCTCGAGCACGCGTTCGATCCGATCTTCACGAAGATCGATTTCGACGTCGATGTCGACGCGCGGCGCGGCCGGATTCACGTGGACGGTGTGTTCGACGTCGCCGGCGAACCCATCCGCAATCCGGTGACGGGAGACGAGCACCGTGTGCGGATCGACCTGCCGCACGGTTTCGAATACGAGCTGGCCGAGGTCGGTTCGGGCACGGGGCGCTCGCAGGGCAACATCGCGCTGAATCTGGACGGAACGTATGCGCAATTCGCGCGACTGCATCTGAACAACCACGGGCTGATCCGGCATCGCGCCGCGGCATGACTCCGTTCGACACCTGGCTCGCGCGCGAGCGCGCCGTCATGCTGATCGGCATGGCGGCGCTCGTCGGCCTGTGCTGGTTCTACCTGTGGACGGGCGCGGGAACCGGCATGTCGGCGTGGGAGATGACGACCGTCGCGCTGTTTCCGCATCGGCTGGCGGACGGCATGGGCAGCATGGATCCGTCTCTGCCGATCGTGATCGCGATGTGGTGGGTGATGATGATCGCGATGATGGCGCCCGGTGCCGCGCCGCTCGTGCTGCTGTACCGGCGCGTGCTGCTGCAGCACGGCAACGGGGCGGCAGGATCGGCGTTCACGTCGGTGGTGCTGCTGGCCGGCTATCTGACGACATGGCTCGCGTTCTCGATCGGTGCGGCGTTGCTTCAGGCGCTGCTGCAGCCGGCCGGGCTGATCTCCGCGATGATGCTGTGGTCGAAAAGCGCGCGCCTTTCCGCCATCGTGCTGGCGTTGGCCGGGCTTTATCAATTCTCGCCGCTGAAACGCACGTGTCTGCGGCAATGCCGTGCGCCGACGGCGTTCTTGATTGCGCACTGGCGTCCCGGCGTCGCTGGCAGCTTTCTTCTGGGCGCGCGGCACGGCATGGTTTGCGTGGGCTGCTGCTGGTTGTTGATGGCGCTGCTGTTCGTCGGCGGCGTGATGAACGTCGTGTGGATCGTCGCGTTGTCGCTGTTCGTGTTCGTGGAAAAGGTCCTGCCCGGCGGCGATCGTATCGGCCGCGTGCTCGGCGTCGTGCTGATCGTCTGGGCCGGTGTGACGTTGATCGTGTAAGGCGCGGCGCCGGCTGGCAGTAGAAACAGGCCGGGCGCGAAGGGAGACGCTCGATGAGGATCCGCTTTCACGCTGTCGCGATGTCGTGTGCGATGGCGGTCGTTGCAATGCCGGTGCTCGCAGGCGGCGACATGTCGGGCATGAATTCAGGCGACGCGAGCATGTCGACGCAGGATGCGAAGCTGACCGATGCCGAAGTCAGGGAAATCGATGCCGGGCGCAGACTCGTGACGCTGAAGCACGGCGCACTCGACAACATCGGAATGCCGCCGATGACGATGGCGTTCAAGGCCGGCGACGCGGCGATGATCCCGTCGCTGCATGTGGGCGACAAGGTCCGGGTTCGGGTGGAAAACGTCAACGGCACACTGACGATCGTGAAGCTGGTGAAGCGGCCGTGACGACGATGCGGCGCGTGTACGGGGCGCCGTCGGACTTTCTCTTCTCGTGCTACGTAACGCAGAGGCGGTGTTACGTCAGCGTTGTCGGACCGGCTGCACGGGCCGAGCAGGGCGGCACGATCCGCATCCGATGCGCGCTGTTCCGCAGCGCGGCCTGGACGGCCGTTGCAAGGCGATTGTGAAATTGTGAAGGAGGCCGATGGAAATGGCACGGTAGATGCTTGATGAAATGTTTGCGCTGAATAGTGGACGGGGGCTTCCATGCGAAATCATTTCATCACGGCGAACGTTGCGCTCGCCGCTATGGCCGCGGCGTGTACGCTCGCGGCGTGCGGGGGAAGTGACATTACGGCGCCGACGCTTGCCGGCAACAACATTGGGACGAGCACGAGCGGGACGAGCGGTAGTAGTGGCTCGAGCGGCAGCAGTGGCACGAGCAGCAGCGGCACGAGCAGCAGTGGCACGAGCAGCAGTGGCACGAGCAGCAGTGGCACAAGCAGCAGTGGCACAAGCAGCAGTGGCACAAGCAGCAGTGGCACAAGCAGCAGTGGCACAAGCAGCAGTGGCACAAGCAGCAGCGGCACGAGCAGCAGTGGCACGAGCAGCAGTGGCACAAGCAGCAGTGGCACAAGCAGCAGTGGCACAAGCAGCAGCGGCACGAGCAGCAGCGGTACAAGCAGCGGCAACACCAGCGGCTGGGGCACGAGCGGCGCGCCGGGTACGAACGGCATCGTCAGCTCCATCGGCGGGATCGTGATGGACGTGGGCGCCACGCTCGGTAGCGCGAGCGTGCCCGGTGTCAGCAAGGGCGTCACCGTCGGGCCGGCCGATACGGTAACCGGTGTCGGCACGATCATCCGCGATACGTCGAACGCCGTGAGCGGCGGTCTCGGCCAGATCGGCATCGTACCGAACCCCGTCGGCACGACGGTCGGCGGCCTCGGTACGGTCGTCGCCGCGACCGGCAACCCGGTCAGCGGCATCAGCGAAACCGTCAAGGCGCTCGGCTCCGGCCCGCTGTCGCCGCTGACGCCGATCACGACGCCGGTCAGCGGGCTGCTCGACACGGTGGCGAGCGGCCTGCGCACAGGCGGCGCGGCGCTCGGCGCGTCGCTGTCGTCGGCCCCGGTCCAGCAGGCGACGCAGGCGATCAGCACCGCGATCACGCCGCTCGTGACGACGGCGGGCCACCTCACGCAGCAGGTCGGCACCGCAACCGGCCTCGGGCAGCCGGTCGCGGGCCTGCTCGGTCAGGTCGGCGGGGCGATCACGTCGACCGGATGGAAGGTGACCGCCGCGTCGCCGCAGCCGATCGTCGGTGGCGTCGGCGATCTCGTCCGTGCGGTCGGAAACACGGTAACCAATGTGGGCGGCCTCGTGAACCCGGCTGGCGCGAACGGCGCGGTGCCGATCTCCGGGTTGGTGACGAGCGTGGTCGGCGGCATCCCGGCCACCGTGCACGACGGCGCCGCGACCGGTACGGGGGGCAGCTCGCCGCTGGGCGGCCTCGCCAATCCGCTCGCGCCGGTGACGTCGCTGGTGGGCGGCCTGCTCGGCGGCGCGGTCGGCAAATAGCCGGCGCGTACCGATCGTCATGCGGCAACCGGCCGCGTGAGCGGGGACGGCCGCCATCGATCGTCGCCGGTCCCGGCCGGAACCGTCCGACGATCGCGAAACCGCAACTCGCTACCTGCGGTCGTCGCCGGGCTTCGCCGCCGGACGCGCCATCCCGCGCGCGGGCAGCGGCGTCGACATCACGATCGACGTGCGCGTTTCGCCGTACAGGTTGATGCGTTCGATCAGTCGTTCGAGATGGACCATGCTGACGGCGACGAACCGCATCACATACGAATCGGCGCCCGTCACGTGATGGCATTCGACGACTTCGGGGATCGTCTCCAGCAGCTTGAGGAACTTCGCTTTCGCCGGTTGCGGCACCGTGATGCCGATCAGCGCGCTCACTGGATAGCCGGCCGCGGAAGGATTGATCCGCGCGGTGTAGCCCTCGACCACACCGGCCGCTTCAAGACGCTTCACACGCTCCGTCGCCGCCGGCACCGACAGGTGAACCTGACGCGCGAGCTCCGTATAGCTGATGCGTCCGTTGTCCTGCAACAGCGCCAGTATCTTCCAGTCGAGATCGTCCATCGCAGCGGGGATTTTTAAGGTAGAGCCGCCATTTTTCCTTAAAAATTGCATTCAGCGGGGCGCGGACTTTCCCTACGATGCCTGTTCGATCCACGCGATGTCGCAAGGGGCAGGCGATGCTGTTCATCCAATCCGTCGTGATGGGGCTGTCGATCGCGGTGCCGGTCGGCCCGATCGGCATGCTGTGCATTCAGCGCAGCCTGAGCCGCGGCTTCCGGGCGGGCTTCGCGACGGGCATCGGCGCCGCGTGCGCCGACGCGATTTACGGCCTGCTCGGCGCGCTGGGCGTCGCGGGCGTCGTCACAGCGTTCCCGATGTTGACCGTCGGCCTGAAAATCGGCGGCGGCGCGTTTCTCGTGTGGCTCGCGTGGACCATCGCGCGCCAGGCGCCGGCCGCGCCGGCGGGGCAGCGCGCGTTGCCGCGCACGACCGTCCTGCGCGATTTCCTGACGACGTTCGGTCTCACGCTGTCGAACCCGATGACGATCGTGTCGTTCGTCGGGATCTTCGCGGCGCTCGGCCCGCTGCCGGGTGCGCGGGAAGGCGCGATGTGGGCGACCGTCGCGCGGATGGTCGCCGGCGTGTTCGTCGGCTCGGCCATGTGGTGGCTGTGCCTGAGCAGCGCGACCGCCGCGCTGCGCGCGAAGCTGTCGTTCGCATTCATGCACGGGCTGTCGTGCGTGTCGGCGGCCGTCGTCGCGGTATTCGGCGCGATCCAGCTGGTCGCCGGCGTGCGCGGGTTGATCTAGGCGTACGGGGCCGCGCGGGCCGACCGGATCTCCGGATCCGATCCCGCGATCCGGGCCGATGCCGATGTCGTCCTCATGCGCTTTTGCCGCGACGTCAATTTTCCGCGCGTGCCGGTGCGGCGCGTTGCGCCGATGCGCCGATGCGCCGATGCGCCGGGCGTCAGAACGTGTAGCTGACCTTGCCGAACGCGGTGCGCCCGAGCGTGTTGTAGCCGTACGCGGTCATGTATTGCCGGTCGAACAGGTTCGACAGCGACGCCGACACCGTCAGGTGCGAATCGATCCGGTACGACGCGCGCAGGCTCACCGTCAGGTACGACGCCAGATACTGCCGGTTGGCCGGATCGTCGAACGTCGAGCCGCCGTACAGCAGCGACGCACCGGTGCTCAACGCGTGCAGCTTCAGTTCGTCCCACGTGTGATCGACGTTCAGGCTGACCGTCTGGCGCGGCCGGCGGCTGAGCCAGGTCCGGTTGGTCTCGTCCTGCGGATTCAGGATGCCGACGGCCACGCTCACCGGCGTCGAGCGGCCGATCGTCCCCTTGTACGACAGGTCGATGCCGCGAATGTGCGAGCGGCCGATGTTCATCGGCGAGAACGTCGCCGGGTTGTACGCGATCAGGTTGTTGACGCGCGTGTCGTAGATCGCCGCGGTGAAGGTGCCGTACGCGGTATTCGCGTCGAGCGCGGCTTCGACCGACGTGCTGCGCTCCGGGCTGAGGGCCGGGTTGCCGTAGCCGGGGTAGTACAGGTCGTTGAACGTCGGCAGACGGAACGCATTGCCGTACGATACGCGCGCCGTATAGACCGGTGTGATCGCCCACGACAGCGCGGCGTTGCCGGTGTTCACGGCTTGCCCGGCGATGATCTCGTGACGGCCGGCGACGAACATCGTCACGCTGCCGAGCGTCGCCGACTGGTGCAGCGAAAACGCGGAGTCGTTGCGCGTCGGCACGCCGCCGGGAATGTCGACCGGCAGGAACGCCTGTTCGCGCGTGAAGTCGTAGGCGAGCTTCGATTCGCCCGACAGCGGCAGGCCGAACAGGTGAAACCCGTGCTCCTGATGGGTCAGCGACGTCGACGTGCTGATCCGCTGCGAGTTGATCTGGTCCGTCGCGAGAGCCGGGTTGTCCGCATGGATGAACTGGCGATCGTTCGCATAACCGAGCGACTGGTCGAACTGCGTATCGGGCGTGATGTCGAGATGGAACGCAACGCCGGTCGTCAACTGATGGTCCAGCTCGCGATTCGCGTAGCCGCTGTTGTCGTAGGACAGATCGGAGCGGTGATACAGCGCGAACGTCGAGATCGACCAGTTGTCGCGCGCATAGCCGAGCCGCGCATCGAGATCCTGCGCGTGATACGGATTGCGGCCGTCTTCGTGGCCGTAGAAGAACGGCCGCGTCGCGTCGATGCCGGCCGTGTTGTAGTCGTGCAGCCCGAGCGAATAGGTGAGCCCGCCGAGCGCGGCGAGCGGCCCCGTCGACGGCACCGTGCCCGACGTGCGGAACTGCGTGTCGAACGTCTTGTTCGAGCCGCCGCCGAACGACACGGTGGTCTGGTTCGGCTGGTTGGCGGCGCGGCGCGTGAACAACTGCACGACGCCGCCCATCGCGTTGTTGCCGAACGATGCGGCGGCCGGGCCGGAGATCACTTCGACGCGCTCGAACGCTTCGGTCGGCAGGTCGGCCCACGGCGCGATGCCGGTGGTCGGCGAGCCGATCCGGATGCCGTCGATGAACACGGCGACCTGGCTCGCCGACGCGCCGCGAATGCTGACCGACGCGGACGAGCCGGGCCCGCCGTTCTGCGCGACGGTCACGCCCGGCAGCGTCGCGAGCGCCTGCGTGATGCTCGGGTCGGTCGGCGACAGCCGGTCGAGATCCTCGCGCGTGAGCACCTGCGTCGACGCATAGCGCCGGTCGAACGATTCGGGCAGGTGCCGCGTGTCGGTCACGCTGATCGTCGGCAGGTCCGTGCCGTCGGCGGGCGCGGCGGGCCGTGCAGGCGCCGTGTCGCCGGCCGCGTGGGCGAGCGGGGACAACAGCGCGGTGGCGACGGACGTGGCGAGCAGGTGACGAATGGTCATGAGGCGGCGGGACAAAGCGTGAAGCGGGTACGGCGATCGTGAGCGCAAGGCGGACGGGGGGCGCATGCCGACGGCGTGTCGGTGCGACGCTTCCGGCCGGGAAGCGGATTCGGGAACGATGGACATCTGACGGATCCTGAGGTCGGGTCGTCCATGCAACGGGCGGCCGCCAACGGCGGTGCTTGCACATCGGGACACCCCGCCCGGTGCGGCTGCTGGACCTCGGGTCGATGGCAGGTCTCCTGGCTCGCGGGTCGCCATCCGTGCAGGCCTTCCCGGTTTCCCAGTGGCACGCGGTGGCACGGATTCGCCGCTCACAGTTGCGGGGGCAGCCGCAGATTCGAGGCGTTGCCTCGCCTGCGTTCCCTTTTGATCCCATCCCTGGGAACCATCAGCGCGCAAGGGTAATGGCGTGCATGTAGGCACGTCAATCGTTCGTCTGCGCGCGGATGCGAAAAAACGTCATCGATCGGCGTCGGCTTTCCGGATCCTTTCGTTCGACGTGCCCGGAGCGCGTTTCAGGTCTGAAGAAACGGCCGGGTTCGACCGCATGCCGTCGCGCCGGAGCCGGCTGCCGTCGCGCCGAATGTCGACGGTCGGGCGCGTGTCGTTACATATGCGTGCCGGCATGTGCGCGGCCGCCCGGGTCGCCGCCGCGGTTGGGCGGCGTATTGTTCTGATCGATCTTCGCGAGCACGAAGCCGGCGGGCGGCAATGCGGCGGACGAACGGTGCATCGCGTGCCCGACCGCGGGGTGAGGCGACGCGGCGGAAAAAACGGATGTCGTCACGCCCGGTTGAGCGAACGCCGACAGGGAAACGGCCGCCAGGGCGGCGGCGACGAACGCGTGCGTATTCATGACCACTCCTGCATGACTGACTTCGGGACGACCTAATCAGTCTAGGAGGCGAAACTTAACGCGACGTGAAGGCCGCGCTGCGCGCGCATGACAAGATCTTCATGCGCGCGCAGACGGTCAGGCCGGTGCCGACACCAGCGCGCAGAAGTTCTCGAGATCGACGTTGCCGCCGCTGATCACCACGCCGACGCGCTTGCCCTGCAGCGCATCCTTCATCCGCCGCACGGCGGCGAACGACAGGCAGCCGGTCGGCTCGACGACGATCTTCATACGGGTGGCGAAGAAGCGCATGCAGTCGACGAGTTCCGCGTCCGTCGCGGTCAGGATGTCGTCGACGTCGCGGCGCAGGATCGGAAACGTCAGGTTGCCGAGATGCTGCGTCTGCGCGCCGTCGGCGATCGTACGCGGCGTGTCGATGTGCACGATCGTGCCGGACCGGAGCGATTGCTGGGCGTCGTTGCCGGCTTCGGGCTCGACGCCGTACAGCTTCGCATGCGGCGACAGCGCACGCGTGGCGAGCGCGGTGCCCGACAGCAGTCCGCCGCCGCCGAGCGGCGTGAACACCGCGTCGAGCGGGCCGACTTCGTCGAACAGTTCCTTGGCCGCGGTGCCCTGGCCGGCGATCACGTCCGGGTGATCGTAGGGCGGCACCAGCGTGAGTCCGTGCTTCTCCGCGAGCGCGCGCCCGATCTGCTCGCGATCCTCGGTGTAGCGGTCGTAGGTCACGACGTTGCCGCCGTAGCCGCGCGTCGCGGCCATTTTCGCGGCCGGTGCGTCCTGCGGCATCACGATCGTCGCCGGAATGCCGAGGATGCGCGCGGACAGCGCGATCGCCTGCGCATGGTTGCCCGACGAGAACGCGACGACGCCGTGGCGCCGCTGTTCCGCGTTGAAGCGCGACAGCGCGTTGAACGCGCCGCGGAACTTGAACGCGCCCATGCGCTGCAGGTTCTCGCACTTGAAGAACACCTGCGCACCGAGTGCGTCGTCGACCGTGCGCGACGTCATCACCGGCGTGCGGTGTGCGTGGCCTTCGAGCCGGGCCGCGGCGGCGGCGACGTCGTCGTACGTGGGAAGAATCGGAGAGTTCATGGTCGCTCGAGGGTCGAAAAGATCAGTCAACGGGAAACTCGAAATGGGAAAGCCGGACGCGGCGCGTCACTTCGCGTCGTTGTAGACGGTGGCGCGCGACACGCCGAGATGCTGCGACACGATCTCCATCGCGCGGCGCACCTCGAGGAAGCCGTCGGCCTTCAGCGTCTGCATCAGCGCGCGGCGCTGGTCGGTCTTCAGCTCGCGCGGCGTGGTCGCGAGGCGCGTCGCGAATGCGTCGATGCGCTGCCGGATCGCGTCGGCGCTGGCCGGGTCGAGCGTTTCGACGACGGCTTCGCCGACCGTGCGGCAGAACTGGTTGAGCATGCCCTGGAAGCCGCGGAACAGCGTGACGTCGGCATTCAGGCACAGCGCGGCCACGTAGCGCCCGGTCGAATCCTTGATGCCGATCGACGTGCTTTTCGCGGTGCGGCCGTCGGCGAAGCGGTTCGGGTAATTCGCGAGCACCTGCGGGAAATCGTCGTCGGCGATGCGGGCGAGGCCGAGTTCGGTCGCGGGATCGCCGACCGCGCGTCCGGACAGGTTGTTGTGGATCGCGAGGATCGCATGCTCCGGCGTGCGCAGGTCGTGCACGACGACTTCGGTGAACGGCGCGAACATCTCGCCGAGCCCTTCGGCGATGCGCTGCACCTGCTCGATCAGCGATGCCTGCTCCGACTGCAGCGGTTTGCGGTTCGTGCTCATGCGCGGTCCCGGGAGGCGGGCGCGTCCGTCGTTTCCGGCCGCGTGATGTCGGCCAGCAGCGGGCGCGCGATGCGGATGTAGTCGGCCGCGTCGAGCACCACCGAGCGGTCGAGGCGG
Organism: Burkholderia sp. NRF60-BP8; assembly: GCF_001522585.2. Classification (NCBI taxonomy): domain Bacteria; kingdom Pseudomonadati; phylum Pseudomonadota; class Betaproteobacteria; order Burkholderiales; family Burkholderiaceae; genus Burkholderia; species Burkholderia sp. NRF60-BP8. Next base: position 1,467,482 of record NZ_CP013372.1, on the reverse strand, counting down.
CCCGCGTTGAACGCGATCTCGGCGTTGCGCTCGACCAGCGCCGGATCGACGACGAGCGTCACGCTCGGGTCGAACGCGAATGGCGGCACGGCGCCCATCACGCAGCGCGTGACGGCGGCTGCGACGTCGGGCGACGCGAGCGTCGCCTTGCGCCGGCCCAACGCATCGGCGACCTTGCGGAAGTCGATCTTCAGGTGGCCGGGAATCACCGCGAGCGCGGCGGTGTCGCCGCCATCCTTGAACGTGCAGAGCATCGCCTTCGCGCCCTGTTCGGGGCGTGTGCCGCGCAGCGCGGCGATCGCATCGGATTTGCCTTCCGCCGGATGCTCGAGCACGCGGAACCGCGCGCCGGACGTATTCAGCAGTTCGCAAAGGGTATCGAAAACGGGAGAGTCGTTCATGTCGCTCCGGGGCGCAGGCCGACGCGCTGACGCACGCGTATCAAATAATCGTCCAAGTATAGACGTTTTGTCATGGCTGTGACAAAGCCTGACGGTCGTTGCTGTTCCGGCTTGGTCGGAGCGTGCCGGTCCTTCAGCAACCGAAAGGGCATTTCATATCGCGAGAAGTGCGCCGGATTCCTGCCGCCGCGTTTTACCGCCGCTTGAAACCGTGTTTTGCATCGCAAAAACGCTTGGCTATCTCATTGAAAAACAACGAAAATTTATATCTTATGTCTTATATAAGACTTGGTCGAAATCGCGCCAAGCAGGATTACTATTGAGTCCATGCAGTTCGCTTCGTCACACGCGGCGGGCACGCTGAATCCTTTACTCAAATGCGCTTCGTTCCCAGGAGATAGACATGTCCCAATATCAAGACGACATCAAGGCAGTGGCAGGTTTGAAGGAAAACCACGGCAGCGCGTGGAATGCCATCAACCCCGAATATGCCGCCCGCATGCGTGCCCAGAACAAGTTCAAGACTGGCCTGGACATCGCGAAGTACACCGCGAAGATCATGCGCGCCGACATGGCCGCGTACGATGCCGATCCGTCCAAGTACACGCAGTCGCTGGGCTGCTGGCACGGCTTCATCGGCCAGCAGAAGATGATCTCCATCAAGAAGCACTTCAACAGCACCGAGCGCCGCTACCTGTACCTGTCGGGCTGGATGGTCGCCGCGCTGCGCTCGGAGTTCGGCCCGCTGCCGGACCAGTCGATGCACGAAAAGACCTCGGTCAGCGCGCTGATCCGCGAGCTGTACACGTTCCTGCGCCAGGCCGACGCCCGCGAGCTGGGCGGCCTGTTCCGCGAGCTGGATGCCGCGAAGGACCCGGCCGCCAAGGCCGCGATCCAGCAAAAGATCGACAACCACGTCACGCACGTCGTGCCGATCATCGCCGACATCGACGCCGGCTTCGGCAATGCGGAAGCGACCTACCTGCTGGCCAAGCAGTTCATCGAAGCGGGCGCGTGCTGCATCCAGATCGAAAACCAGGTGTCGGACGAGAAGCAGTGCGGCCACCAGGACGGCAAGGTCACGGTGCCGCACGAGGACTTCCTCGCGAAGATCCGCGCGATCCGCTACGCGTTCCTGGAACTGGGCGTGGACGACGGCATCATCGTCGCGCGTACCGATTCGCTGGGCGCCGGCCTGACCAAGCAGATCGCCGTGACCAACGCGCCGGGCGACCTGGGCGACCAGTACAACTCATTCCTCGATTGCGAAGAACTGTCGGCCGACCAACTGGGCAACGGCGACGTCGTCATCAAGCGCGACGGCAAGCTGCTGCGTCCGAAGCGCCTGCCGAGCAACCTGTTCCAGTTCCGCGCCGGCACGGGCGAAGCGCGTTGCGTGCTCGACTGCATCACGTCGCTGCAGAACGGCGCCGACCTGCTGTGGATCGAAACCGAAAAGCCGCATATCGCGCAGATCGGCGGCATGGTCAGCGAGATCCGCAAGGTGATCCCGAACGCGAAGCTGGTGTACAACAACAGCCCGTCGTTCAACTGGACGCTGAATTTCCGTCAGCAGGCCTACGACGCGATGAAGGCCGAAGGCAAGGACGTGTCGGCTTACGACCGTGCGCAACTGATGAGCGTCGAATACGACGACACCGAACTGGCCAAGCTGGCCGACGAGAAGATCCGGACGTTCCAGGCCGATGCATCGCGTGAAGCAGGCATCTTCCACCACCTGATCACGCTGCCGACGTACCACACGGCTGCGCTGTCGACCGACAACCTCGCGAAGGAATACTTCGGCGATCAGGGCATGCTCGGCTACGTGGCGGGCGTGCAGCGCAAGGAAATCCGTCAGGGCATCGCCTGCGTGAAGCACCAGAACATGTCCGGTTCGGACATCGGTGACGATCACAAGGAATACTTCAGCGGCGAAGCGGCGCTGAAGGCGGCGGGCAAGGACAACACGATGAACCAGTTCTGATCGTCGTCCGACCCGAAGCACGACGCCAGCCCTTGGGGCTGGCGTTTTTTTGTCTGCCCACGCCAGTGCGTGACCCGCGCACGTCTTCGCGACGTACCGGTTCGTCGGCACCCCGTCGATCGAATCGAGATCGACGACGCGACCTCAACTTGTCCATCGTTTCGGCAAACGTCGTGCTGGAATTTTTCATCGTCGCCAACCGCAGCGAAGAATTCACGCGGACCGTCATCGCGGCAACCGGAAGTACTCCTCGACGATTCGCGTCGTCGCCGGGCGCGTATTAACACGGATTGCCACGCGTACCGTTATGAGCAGTGGCTGCATCGGGGCATTCGATCGGGATGTTTGTGTGCGCAACCTAATTCAGGGTTTGCCTGAGTAGCGAAAACGCGAATGGGCGCGATGCGTGTTCGTATTGCCGGCATGGACGATCCGCAGGTTGAAATTACCGCTCGCGCGAAACCCTTGCCGGGCGGCTGTCGCGGGCGTTTCGTCCCCCAGTCGCCTGCGACGACGCCGTAAAAAAGCACCCACCTGCAACGCGCGTGCCGGTGCGCCGTCACAGTTGTTTCTTGTTGCAACGCAACGCCCGCCCAATAACGGCGATGGTATGCTGGCCGGCATGGAGTTGTATGGCAGGTTGCTTGCATGGCGAAACGCGCGTTCGCACCCTCTAACGAGACTTCACCTTCTCTCGCACGCATCGCGGCTTCGACGCGCGCTCCGCTCGCGCGTCGCGTTCTGCGTGCCGCATCTTCCTGCGCTCCGCACGCATTCCCCATCTCGCGGGCTCGCCCGCATCCCCCATCCCCGCCCAATAATCTGGAGACATCCCCATGTCGCAAAACACTTTGGCCGAAGCGACACACGGCCCGCTGATCGCTCCGCCGGCTTTCGTCAAACATCGCAAGCTGATCGACTGGGTAGCGCGCATTGCGGCGCTCACGGAGCCCGAGCGCATCGTATGGTGTGACGGTTCGCAGGAAGAATACGACGCGCTGTGCCAGGCGATGGTCGACCAGGGCACGCTCAAGCGCCTGAACCCGGCGAAGCGTCCGAACTCGTATCTCGCGCAATCCGATCCGTCGGACGTCGCGCGCGTCGAGGATCGCACGTTCATCTGCGCGGCGTCGCGCGACGACGTCGGCCCGACCAACAACTGGATCGATCCGGCCGAAATGCGCGAGACGCTCAACGGGCTGTTCCGCGGTTCGATGCGCGGTCGCACGCTGTACGTCGTGCCGTTCTCGATGGGGCCGCTCGGCTCGCCGATCGCGCACGTCGGCGTCGAGCTGTCCGACAGCCCGTATGTCGCGGTGAACATGCGGATCATGACGCGCATGGGGCGCGACGTGTACGACGTCCTCGGCGAGGACGGCGATTTCGTGCCCTGCGTGCACAGCGTCGGCCATCCGCTCGAGGCCGGCCAGCAGGACGTGCCGTGGCCGTGCAATCCGGTCAAGTACATCGTGCACTTCCCGGAAACGCGCGAGATCTGGAGCTTCGGCTCGGGCTACGGCGGCAATGCGCTGCTCGGCAAGAAGTGCTTCGCACTGCGCATCGCGTCGACGATGGGCCGCGATCAGGGCTGGCTCGCCGAACACATGCTGATCCTCGGCGTCACGTCGCCGGCCGGCAAGAAGTATCACGTCGCGGCCGCGTTCCCGTCCGCGTGCGGCAAGACCAACTTCGCGATGCTGATCCCGCCGCAGGGCTTTGACGGCTGGAAGGTCACGACGATCGGCGACGACATCGCGTGGTTGAAGCCCGGCCGCGACGGCCGCCTGTACGCGATCAATCCGGAAGCCGGGTTCTTCGGCGTGGCGCCGGGCACGGGCGTGAAGACCAATCCGAATGCGATCGCCACGCTGAAGGAAAACGTGATCTTCACGAACGTCGCGCTGACGGAAGACGGCGACGTGTGGTGGGAGGGGCTGACCGACACGCCGCCCGCGAAGCTGACCGACTGGCAGGGCAATCCGTGGACGCCCGAAACGGCCAAGGAAACCGGACGCAAGGCCGCGCATCCGAACTCGCGCTTCACCGCGCCGGCCGCGCAGTGCCCGTCGATCGACGACGACTGGGAAAACCCGGCCGGCGTGCCGATCGACGCGTTCATCTTCGGCGGCCGCCGCTCGACGACGGTGCCGCTCGTGACCGAGGCGCGCGACTGGGTCGAAGGCGTGTACATGGCCGCGACGATGGGTTCCGAGACGACCGCGGCCGCCGTCGGCAAGCAGGGCATCGTGCGCCGCGATCCGTTCGCGATGCTGCCGTTCTGCGGCTACAACGTCAGCGATTATTTCGCGCACTGGCTCGAACTCGGCAAGCGGCTCGAAGCCGCCGGCGCGAAGCCGCCGAAGATCTATTGCGTGAACTGGTTCCGCAAGGATGCGAACGGCAAGTTCGTGTGGCCCGGCTTCGGCGAGAACATGCGCGTGCTGAAATGGATGCTCGATCGTCTGGAAGGCACCGGCGGTGGCGGCGAGCATGCGTTCGGCGTGTCGCCTGCGTATGAGGACCTGCACTGGGACGGCCTCGATTTCACGCGCGATCAGTTCGATGCGGTGACGTCGATGAACGCGGACGAATGGCGTGAGGAGCTGAAGCTGCATGCGGCGCTGTTCGATACGTTGAAGCTGCGCTTGCCGGCTGAAATGACCGACACGATGAAGAAGATCGAGCAGCGTCTCGGCGGCTGACGCGCGGGATCGGCGTCGCGCACGTTGCGCGCGACGCATTGCCCGGCGCCGCATGGCGTCGCCGGGCCGGAAACGAACGACGCCCCGGGCCATTCATCGCGTGGCCCGGGGCGTCGGCGTTTCCGATGATCGACTGGCGATCAGCCGAGATCGAGCGCGTTCGTCAAATCGCCCGGCGGCGTCGCGCCGCGTGCGGCGAACGCGTTGTTGCGCCGGACCACGCCGTCGAGCGGCGCGAGGCCGTGCACGCGGCTGATGAAGCGCAGGATCGAGTTCGTGTCGTACAGCGTGTGATCGACGAAGCCCTTTTTCGCGAACGGCGAGATCACGAGCGCCGGGATCCGCGAGCCGGGACCCCAGCGATCGCCGACCGGCGGCGCGACGTGATCCCACCAGCCGCCGTTCTCGTCGTGCGTCATCACGATCACGGTGTTTTCCCATTGCGGACCGCGCCGGATATGGTCGATCACGGTCGCGATGTGACGGTCGCCCGATTCGATGTCCGCATAGCCCGCATGCATGTTCAGGTTGCCCTGCGGCTTGTAGAACGCGACGGCCGGCAGGCGGCCCGCGTCGATGTCGGCGATGAAGTGGTTGGTCGACGGCGCGTCGCCGAGCCCCGCGTCGCGCAGGTGCTTGCGGCGGGCTTCGGTGCCGGGCGCGTAGTTCGCGAAGTAGTTGAACGGCTGGTGGTGGTACTGAAAGTCGGGCACGGTGCCGGTGTCGCGATGTTCGAGCGCGTACTGCCATGCGCCGCTGTACCACGCCCAGTCGATATTCTTTTCCGACAGGCGGTCGCCGATCGTCGCGTAGCCCTGCGGCGGCATCACGCGATGGTCGGACGGATCCGCATACGCGGCATTGCCCGGATCGGGCGGCGGCACGTAGCTCGGCTGGTACGGCGGCGCCATCGTGTTCACGCCGTAGCCGTCCGGCGTCAGCGGGCCGTCGGCCGCGAACTTCGGCGGGCCGTCGAGCGCGGACGCGGGCGAATCGTCGGCGAGCTTCAGGCGCGTGCCGGTCGGGTCGTCGCCTTCGACCTGCGACAGCAGTTTCGCCGCATGCGGATGCTTGTGCGCGTCCGGATACAGCGGCGGCTGCGCGGAGATCAGGAACATGTGGTTCATCCACGAACCGCCGAAGGCCGCCATGAAGAAGTTGTCGCACAGCGTGTATTGCCGGGCGAGATTCCATAGCCGCAGCGTGTCGGCCGAATTGCGGTAGTGGCCCATCACGAGGCCGCCTGAATCGGCCCATGCGGCGAACTGGTCGTTGCGGCCGCCCGCGATCTGCATCTGGTTCTGGTAGAAGCGATGCCACAGGTCGCGCGTGATCACGCCGTTCGGCAGCGGCTTGCCCTGCGCGTCGGTAATCCGGAACGGCGCGTTCGGCAGCTTGTCGATGTCGCGCTCGCCGATCGCGTAGCGCTTGCCGTCCACTTCCTGCGCCTGCGGCACGAGGCCGCCCCAGATCTTCGGCAGCACCGGCAGCGGCGTCTTGCCGTCGCGATCGAGCTGTCGTGCCTGTTCCGGCCGCACGTCGCCGAGCGGATAGCGCACGCCCGGGAAGTCGCCGTACAGGTTCGCGAAGCTGCGGTTTTCTGCATAGATCACGACGATGTGGCGCACGCGCTGGCGCAACGCTTCGTCGATGCGCAGGTCGGCGGCCGAACGCGGTGCGTTGTCCGCGGTGGTTTCGCAGCCGGCGACGGCGACACCGGCACCGAGCGCGGCGAGGCCGCCGAGCACACGGCGGCGGTCGGGGTCGGCGGGCAGGTCGTCGGGGCGATCGGGGGTGTCGTTCACGTCGTGGGCTCCTCGGATGGGCGGTGGGCGGGTGTCGTTCGATGCGCGCCTGCGTTGCGCGGGCTGCCGCGACGCAGGGCGGAATGCCATGGCCGGCATCGCACGCGGTGGTGCGACGCGACTGTCACATAAATGTCATGAACGCGACTATAGCGCGCCAAGGGGGCAGATGAAAGCCGTTCGTCGGACGATTCGACGCGCGCGCGCGGCGAGCGGTGCGCGACGCCCGCGCGCGAACTAGACTGGAATCAGGGGCGGCGCGTCGCGGCGTGCCGCCCGGGCGAGGATCGCCCCGCGACGCCGGCCGACGGCGTTGCCGAGGCGGCATCGATGCAGCGAACGATGCGAGACAGCGAGGCGACGATGGCGCGGATGCTTGCCGTTTTCGCATGGCGGCCGCGTACCGGTTCCGCGCGCGTGCCGGCGTGAGCGTACGCCGCGCAGCCGATACGGCCGGCCCGATGCCATGGACAGGAAATTCGACTACCCGGGATTGCTGATCGCGGCGGGCTTCTTCGTGCTGTTCGCCGCGCAGTTGCTGATGCTGCACCCGTCGTCGACGCCGATCGCGTACAGCGATTTCCACCGGCTCGTCGCCGCGCGGCTGGTCGACGATCTCGAGGTCGGCCCTGCGTCGATCTCGGGCGCGTTGAAGATGCCGCAGGCCGGCGCGATGCTGCCGGCGTCCGACGCGACGGTCGTGCAGCAGGCCGGCGCGCCGTGGCGCTTCACGACCAGCCGCGTGACCGACGAACACCTGATCGACACGCTGACCGCGGCCGGCATCCGCTATCGCGGCACGCCCGACACCGGCTGGATCGCGTCGCTCGCGTCGTGGTTGCTGCCGCTCATGCTGCTCGTGTTCGTGTGGAACATGATGCTGCACAAGCGCGGCGGGCTGCAGGACTTCACCGGGATGGGCAAGAGCCGCGCACGCGTGTACGTGCAGCAGGAAACCGGCATCACGTTCGACGACATCGCGGGCATCGACGAAGCGAAGGCCGAACTGCAACAGCTCGTCGCGTTTCTGCGCAATCCCGATCGCTACCAGCGGCTCGGCGGCAAGATCCCGAAAGGCGTGCTCGTCGTCGGCGCGCCGGGCACGGGCAAGACGCTGCTCGCACGCGCGGTGGCCGGCGAGGCGGCCGTGCCGTTCTTCTCGATCAGCGGCTCGGCGTTCGTCGAGATGTTCGTCGGCGTGGGCGCCGCGCGCGTGCGCGACCTGTTCGAGCAGGCGCAGCAGAAGGCGCCGTGCATCGTGTTCGTTGACGAGCTCGATGCGCTCGGCAAGGTGCGCGGCGTGGGCCCGACGTCGGGCAACGACGAGCGCGAACAGACGCTCAACCAGTTGCTGGTCGAGATGGACGGCTTCCAGGCCGGCTCCGGCGTGATCATCATGGCCGCGACGAACCGGCCCGAGATCCTCGATCCCGCGCTGCTGCGGCCGGGCCGTTTCGACCGGCACATCGCGATCGACCGGCCCGACGTGAACGGCCGCCGCCAGATCCTCGGCGTGCACGTGAAGCGCGTGAAACTCGCGGCCGACGTCGATCTCGGCGAGCTTGCGTCGCGCACGCCGGGCTTCGTCGGCGCCGATCTCGCGAACGTCGTCAACGAGGCCGCGCTGCATGCGGCCGAACTCGGCAAGCCGGCGATCGGCATGGCCGACTTCGACGAGGCGATCGACCGCGCGCTGACGGGCCTCGAGCGCAAGAGCCGCGTGATGAACGAGCAGGAGAAACTGACGATCGCGTATCACGAAGCCGGCCATGCGCTCGTCGCGGAAAGCCGCGCGCATTGCGACCCGGTGAAGAAGGTGTCGATCATTCCGCGCGGCGTCGCCGCACTCGGCTACACGCAGCAGGTGCCGACCGAGGATCGCTACGTCCTGCGCCGCAGCGAGCTGCTCGACCGGATCGATGCGCTGCTCGGCGGGCGCGTGGCGGAAGAGCTCGTGTTCGGCGATGTCTCGACCGGTGCGCAGAACGACCTCGAACGCGCGACCGCGATGGCGCGCCACATGGTCATGCAGTACGGGATGAGCGAGAAGATCGGGCTCGCGACGTTCGACGACGGCGACACGCGCTCGGGCTTGCCCGGCATCTGGCATGCGGATGGCGGCCGCTGCAGCGAGCACACCGCGCGCATGATCGACGAAGAAGTGCGCACGCTGCTGACCGATGCGCACGCGCGCGTCGCGACGACGCTCGGCGAACGACGCGACGCGCTCGAACGCATCGCGCGACGGCTGCTGCAATGCGAGGTGCTCGAACGCGACGCGCTGCAGGCGCTGATCGACGGACGCATCGAACCGTCGTCGACGACTTCGGTGTTAGCCGGCGACGAAACGAATGCGCGCGGCGGCGCGATCGACACGGAGCACGCCTCCACCGTCGAGCGCGATTTCGTCGCGTACGGACGACCGCACGAATCCGATCGCTGAAGCCGTTGCGCGGGCCGGCGCGCGTCGACATTCCTGCTTTTTCGCCGCGGAATCGCCACGAGCGGCGCGCCCGTATCGATCGAACGGCGTCGTGCTCGCATGCACGACGAAGCGGGCAGCGCGTGAGCGCGCGTCGGCGCGTCAGGATTCGGTCGCGGCCGCGACTTCGGCCGCTTCGGCGAGCGCGTCGAGAAAGCGCGTGCGCCACCAGTGCACGTCGGTCTTGCGCACGATCGCCATCAGCGCCGCGTGACGCTGGCGGCGCTCTTCGAGCGGCATCGTGAGCGCGCGCTGGATCGCCTGCGCGGTGCCTTGCGTGTCGTACGGATTGACGAGCAGCGCCGATTTCAGTTGCTCGGCCGCGCCCGCGAAACGCGACAGCACGAGCACGCCCGGGTCGGCCGCGTCCTGCGCGGCGAGGAACTCTTTCGCGACGAGGTTCATCCCGTCGCGCAGCGGCGTGACGAGCGCGACCCGGCTCGCGCGATAGAGGCCCGGCAGGCGCTTGCGCGCGACGGTGCGGTGAATGTAGCGCATCGGCATCCATTCGAGCTCGCCGTAGTCGCCGTTGATCGCGCCGCACAGGCTGTCCATCTCGCGCCGCAAGTCGTCGTAGGCGCCGAGATCCTCGCGGCTCGGCGCGGCGATCTGGATCAGCGTCGCACGGTCGCGGTTCTCCGGATACTGTTCGAGCAACTCGCGGAACGCATGCACGCGCTGCGGCAGCCCTTTCGTGTAATCGAGCCGGTCGACCCCGACCAGCAACTGGCGGCGCGAATATTCGTCGCGCATGCGTTCGAACATGGCGAGGCCGTCGCGATCGCGCGCGAGCGACTCGAATTCGTCGACGTTGATGCCGATCGGAAACGCGCCGGCCGACAGCGTGCGGCCGAACGCGCGCAGTCGGCCGTCCGGCAGCCGCGCCGCACCGGCTTCCGCTTCGACGTAGTGCTCGAAGTGGAGCAGATCCGATTCGGTCTGGAAGCCGACGAGGTCGTACGCGAACAGCGCGCGCATCAGCCATTCGTGTTCGGGAATCGCGGCCATGATCGGCGGCGGCGGCATCGGGATGTGCAGGAAGAAGCCGATCGGATTCGTGCAGCCCATCGCGCGCAGCTCGGCCGCGAGCGGAATCAGTTGATAGTCGTGGACCCAGATGGTGTCGTCGGGCCGCAGCAGCGTGCGCAGCTTGCGCGCGAACAGCTGGTTCACGCGTCGGTAGCCGTCGGCGAAGCGCCGGTCGAACTGCGCGAGATCGAGCCGGTAGTGAAACACCGGCCACAGCACGTTGTTCGAGTAACCGAGATAGTAAGCGTCGTAATCCTGCGGATCGAGATCGACCGTCGCGAGCTGGATGCCGCCGACGTTCTGGACCTGCACGTCGTCGCCATGCGCGCTCTGCTCGTCGCCGCCGCGTAGCCTGCCGCTCCAGCCGAACCAGACGCCGCCGGTTTCCTGCAGGCTGTCCTTCACGGCTACGGCGAGGCCGCCGGCCGCGGCTTTACGGGGATCTGCGATGCGATTGGATACGACGACGAGTCGGCTCACCAGCTCTCCTGACGATTGTTGGGGAAGGTACGTGCGGCCAGGGCGCGAGAGACAGACGCCGCCGTCGGCGCGCGGTGCGCGATACGACGGGGCCGCATGGCGATCGGACGGGAGTCAGGGCATGCGATTCGCCGTCCGGTCGAAAAGTGCTTTTTTAGGATACTCGTCATTCGTGCGTTTTAAAAGTCCGTGTCGACGAACGGCTCGTGCGAACAGGTCGCGCGGTATCGAGGGCGACGGTCCTGCAACCGGTGCCGCCCGAGCGGGACCGAAACTTGCGCACGCTGCGACGCAGTACGTGCCGGGACATGCGGCGCGTGGGGCGTCATGGCGCGGACGACGCGCGTGCCGTTACGCGGCAGCCGGTTGCCAGCGGCGCGCGTCGGCTTCCTGCGCATGCGTGCCCGGCAATGCCGCATGGGCGCCGGCCGGCATCCGGAACGCGGCGACCGTTTCGGACAACTCGCGGCCCTGCGCCTCGAGCGACTTCGATGCGGCCGCCGCCTGTTCGACGAGCGCCGCGTTCTGTTGCGTCGTCTGGTCCATCTGCGTGATCGTCAGGTTCACCTGGTCGATGCCGCGGCTCTGCTCGGCCGACGCGGCCGCGATCTCGCCCATAATGTCCGTCACGCGCGCCACGGCCTGCGTGACGTCGGACATCGTCTTGCCGGCTTCGCCCGCGAGCGCGGAGCCGTCGCGGATCGTCTGCACCGACGCGGAGATCAGTTCCTTGATTTCCTTCGCCGCCGTCGACGAACGCTGCGCGAGACTGCGCACTTCGCTCGCGACAACCGCGAAGCCGCGACCCTGTTCGCCCGCGCGGGCCGCTTCGACCGCCGCGTTGAGCGCGAGGATGTTGGTCTGGAACGCGATGCCTTCGATGATGCCGGTGATGTCGGCGATCTTCGACGAGCTGTGGCCGATCTCCGTCATCGTGTCGACCACGCGGCCGACCACCGAGCTGCCGCGTTGCGCGACGTCCGATGCATTCGCGGCGAGCGTGCTCGCCTGCTGCGCGTTTTCCGCGTTCAGGCGCACCGTGGACGTGAATTCCTCCATCGTCGCCGCGGTTTCCTGCAGCGACGCGGCCTGTTCCTCGGTGCGCTGGCTCAGGTCGAGGTTGCCCGATGCGATCTCGCTCACCGCGTGCGCGATGCTGTTCGACGAGTCGCGCACGCGGCCGACGATGCCGATCAGCCGCTCGTTCATCGTCCGCAGCGCGTCGAGCAAGTCGTGCGTTTCGTCGTTGCCGCGCACCTCGATGCGGCTGCCGAGATCGCCGTTCGCCACCGTGCGCGCGACGTCCACGGCCGAGCCGATCGGCGCCGTGATCTTGCGCGTGAGCCACAGGCCGCCGCCGGCCGCGATCGCGATGGCGATCAGGCAGATGCCGGCCAGCAGGTTGCGCTCCACCGTGTAGCGATCCGCGAATGCCTGCGCGATCCCGATTTCGCGTTCATGCGTATAGGTCGCGTAGGCGTCGGTCGCACGCACCAGTTGCGCGAGCAGCGGGCGGCAATTGTCGTCGATGTCGGCGATCGCGTCGTCCTTCCTGCCGGCCTGCGCGAGTCCGACGATGCGCAGTGCAACGGGCCCGTAGCGGGTTTCGATGCGCACGATCTCGGCCACCAGTTCGCGTGCACGATCGGACGTGTCGGTCGCCTTCGCCATGAGGTCGTCGAGCTTCGCGAGATGGTCCTGCACGTCCTTGTGCGCGTGGTTCACCTCGGCGAGTTCGGCCTCGATGTCGGCCGGCCGGGTGGCGAGCACGAGATTGCGCGCGGCGATCGCGCGCCGGTCGACCGCGGTGCGGATGTGTGCGGCCAGGCTGGCCCGCGCGTTGATGCCGTTCATGTAGCGTGAAAACTCGGTGTTCGTATCGGACAGTGCCTTGAGCGCCATGCCCGATACGGTCACGACGACCGCGGCCAGCAGGCCGAAGCCGCCGAGGAGTTTCGTTTTGATGCTCATTCTGACGATTTTCACGTTTCGGCCCCTGTGCGTGTGGTGGTAAATGGAATTTATCGTTCGACCAGATACAGGTTGGTGCCGGCTTTAACGGGAATTTGGAATGATTCTTTACCCTTCGAAAACCCTTACATTCGTTTTTCAAACACCGTCGGCCTTGTCAAGCGGGCGTTCTTGGTCTTGATCAAATGGTTCGCGGGATTGCGACTTATTCGATTAGTTATGTACGGGATTTGAATGCGGTTTTACTGGCGAAACAAAAAACATCTTTTTTATAATATTTGTCTGATGATTTCTTTCTGATTTGCCGATGAATGAGGGAATTTCGTTGCGATGAGCAGGTTCGATGCGAGCGGCGTAATCGGCGTAATCGGCGCAAGGGAATGACGAATAAGCGGAGCGGCGCGCGCGGTTCGGGCTCGCGCCGGTAAAAGACCCGCGAGGCCCGCGGCGGGCGCCGCGAGCCGTACGAGGGTCAGAACGTGGTGCGCAATCCGGCCATCACGCTGCGGCCGCCTTCCGGTGCGAAGCCGCGTACGACCGACGTCGCGTAGCGGATCTCCTGGTTCGTCAGGTTGTCGCCGCGCAGGTACGCGAGCCAGTTCGTCGCGCCGACGCGGAACTTGTAGGTCAGCATCACGCCGAGCGACGTGTAGCCGTCCGTCGAGAAGTCGTTGTCGGGCACACGATGCTGCGACCACGCGTGCGTGACCTGCGCACGCGCCCCGAACGGGCCGTAACCGTAGTCGGCCGCCAGCGTCGCACGCAGCGGCGCGATACGCGGCAGCGGCTGGCCCGTGTCGACGTTGCGCGCGTGCGTGTAGTCGGCCGTCAGTTCGAGATCGACCGTATGCCCGCGCCGCGCGAATGCACGCCATTTGCCGTCCAGCTCGATGCCGTAGAACTCGGCGCGCACGCCGCGATAGATCGCCTCGTTGAGCGCGCCGTCGGTGCCGGGCGCGACGGGCTGGTCGTCGCCGTCCACCACGCGGCCGGTGTTGTACTCGGTCAGGTAGTTCGAGAAGCGGTTGTAGAACACGCCGACGCTGCCGCGGTTCGGCCCGCTCGCATAGCGCAGCGACAGGTCGGTCGACACGGCTTTTTCCTTCGACGCGTTCGGGTTGCCGATCAGGAACTGGCCGGTCGCATCGTGCGGGCCGTTCGAATACAGCTCGTAGAAGGTCGGCGCGCGTTCGGTGTAGGCGACGTTCGCGGCGACCGACCATACCGGCGTCAGCGAGAACAGCGCGCCGGCCGACAGGCTGCCGGCGTTGAAGTCGCGCGGCTGCGCGAGCGCGAATTTCTCGACGCCGGCCGGATCGGGATCGACCTTCACGTGCTCGATGCGGCCGCCGAGGCTCAGCTTCAGCGCCGGGACGACCTGCCACTCCTCCAGACCGAACAGCGCGACGCTGTTGGTGCGCGTGGACGGCACGAGCAATTCGTCGCCGAGCGCGGAAAAAGTGTTCTGGCCGAACTGCACGCCGATCGCGCCTTCGAACGGGCCGATCTTGCGATGGCGCGCCTCGATGCGCGCCTCGTAGCCGCGGTTGCGGAAGGTGGTCGCCGTCTCGCCGTTGTTGACTTCCTTGTGGCGGTAGTCGGTGTACGCGAAGTCGAATTTCAGTGTCGTGAACGGTCCGCTCAGGTTGCGTACCTCGGACGCGAGCGCAAGGCGTTCCTGGCGCATCCGCAGCCGTACGTCGCTTTCCGCGACGGAGCCGTAGTTCGATTCGTAACCGCTGTACGACAGGCCCGCGAAACCGTCCGCCCACGTGTACGACGCGCCGACCGCACCGCCGTGCACGCGGCCGTCGCTGTTCGGCACGTTGCCTTCCGGTTGCGGCGTGTCGGGGCCGTCGATCGCGCGTTGCTGGCTGCTGCGCGCGTAGCCGGGAATCCGCAGCTTGCTCGTTTCGCGATCGAATGCATCGACGTGGAACGCGAAGCGCCCGTTGCCGCCTTCGACCTGCGCGGCGCCCGCGCGCACGGAATTCGCGCCGCCGTAGCGCGCGTCGAGCGCGCCGGTCACGCCCTCGATCGCTTCACGCGGAATCCGGTTGTCGATAGTGTTGACCACGCCGCCCACCGCGTTGCCGCCGTACAGCAGCGCGGCCGGCCCGCGCACGATTTCGACGCGCTCGATCGACAGCGGATCCTGCGGCACCGCATGGTCGTACGACAGCGACGACGCGTCATACGCCGCGACGCCGTTCTGCAGCAGCCGGATCCGGTCGCCATCCATCCCGCGGATGATCGGACGGCCGACCATCGGCCCGTAGGTGGTGGTCGACACGCCGGGCAGCCCGTTGAGCGTTTCGCCGAGCGAATCGGCCTGGCGGCGCGTGAGCGCATCGCCGGAAAGCTGGACGGTCGGGGCGATCAGTTCGGTGTCGCCGAGCGGGTTCGCAGTCACGAAGATCGGCGCGAGCGGCGCGGGTTCGATGGACGGCGTGCCGGACGCGGCGGGCGCGTCGGTCTGCGCATGGGCGACGACGGCGAACAGGATCAGCGACAAGGACGAGAGCGGGCGAAGCGGTAAGCGAGGGAGGTCGCGCATGGTCGGTGAATCGGTTGGGATCGGATAACGAGCCATGCGGGCGATCGCTGGATACGATATATTGTTGCGTCAACGGCGCGCAATGACCCGTTGGAACATGGCTCGGCGATGCGCGGCCACCTGGGTTGGAACGGCGTCAGGCGGACGAGCACGCGAGATGATATGTTATATCATGTCAAATTCCAAGCCGAACGGCAGCATCCCGTCGGGTTTCTGTCGGATCGGCGAGGGACGGGGCAGCAGCGGGGCGGCGGCGTGCAATCGCCGGCGCGAGCTTTCGCGTCGAACGATGCCGATCGTCGCGGAGCCGTGTCGACCGGCTCGCCGACATCGACGACGTCGTTGCGAAGCGGGGGAAGGGAAGATCACGAACGCATCGTGCCGACCGCCTGCATCGATGCCCTGAACATGCGCACGGCGCCGCGCGACGCATGGCGTCGTGCGGCGCCGGAGCGGTCATCCTCGCATCACGGCGCGAAGAACACGTCGGTGCGGTTCGTCAGGTTGCCCGCGTTGGTCTGGACGAAGAACGGATGGAACGACGACGACGGGAGGACGTCGAGCCCCTGGTAGTCGCCGATGAAGAACCCTTCGGCGTTGGGCGCGAGCTTCATGTCGAACGGACCGCCGACGCGCCGCTCGTCGGCGAACGTGGCGCCGCCGTCGTGCGAGATCTTGCGCCAGAAGCCGGTCGGCAGCGTCGTCGTGTTGCCGGCCTGCAGGTCGCGGAAGTCGTAGTACGTGACCATCACCGCGCCCGTGTTGTCGACGCGCACCGACGGATTGAACGCGGGGCGCCCGGTCGGCGTGTTCACCTGTAGCGGCGCGCTCCATGTCGCGCCGCCATTCTTCGACGTCGATATCGCGATCTCGTCGTACGTGCCGCCGTTGAAGCGGCTGTCCTGCCACACGACGTAGAGTTGCCCCGAGGCCGGGTCGATCGCCGGCTCCGGAATGATGTCGCCGGTGCGCACGGGTTCGCCGGTGTTCGGATCCGTGACGCCGACCGTCTGCAGTCCCGCGATCACCTGCGGTTTGGTCCACGTCGCGCCGTCGTCGGTCGACTTGATGAACGCGACCTTGCCGGCCGCCTTGCTGAACGGCGGCTGGATCAGGTCGAAGAAATCGTAGAGCGTGCCGCTCTTCGGATCGACGACGATCTGGTTGCCGATCGTCTGCTGACGCGAAGGAACGTCGACGATGACCTTCGCGGCGCTCCACGTCTTGCCGCCGTCGGTCGTCTTCGAGAACAGCGTCGGCCCGCGGAACGCCTGCGTGTGCAGGTTCGCGTACGGGTTGCCGTTCGGCAGTTCGAGGCGGTCCCATACCGCGTACGCGGTGCCGGCCTTCACCGGGTTGGCGGTCACCGATTCCTTGTCGTTGAAGAATTGCGTCGTCGGTTCGTCGTTTGCGATCAGCACGGCCGGGCTGCTCCACGTCTGTCCGCCGTCGGTCGAGACCGACGCGGCGACCGCGTTGCCGTTGTTCGACTGATTGAACGAGATCGACACCGAATATGCGGTGCCGTCCGGCCCGAACGATACCCATGGATCGGATGCGCGCTCGTACTTGAGTCCGCCCGGCGCGCAGGCGCTGAACGGCTGCGGCGTGCGCGCCCAGGTTGCGCCGGCATCGAACGAGTAGCCGGCGACGAGCCCGTGGGCGCCGCCGTTCGACCAGCGGTCCTGCTGCCACACGCCGATCATGTTGTTCGGGTTCGCGGGGTTGACCGCGAGCCACGGTTCGACTTCTGCATTCACGTAATTGACGCCCGGGCCGCCGATGGTGCACGCGGCGAACGGGCTCGGGCCGGACACGACGGTCGGCTCGGCGTGTGCCGCGGCAGCGGCGGCCAGCGCCATCGCGGCGGACAGGCGGGTGACAAGCGGATGGGACACGATCATGCGTCGCATGGACGACTCCTCGGTGAGGTGCGGATGCGATGGCGGGGCACGACGAGACGACGCGAGCCGGGGCGCGGCCGATCATGCCGCGCACGTCGCTACGCGTCGTTCAGCATGCCGCTTCGGTCATCGCCCTCCGCGTGCGCTGGATGCCGCCAGCGCTTCGGTTAAGACTCCTCTTCATTTTCATTGCTTGTCGGTGTGCCTGCGATGTCGACCCGACGGGAAAACCGGTCAGGGCATGCGACGAATGCGTCGAAGTGGATTGCAATGTAGGCGATTCGAATGACGCGCGACAGGCGGTTTTTTGTAACAGAGCGTAGCCGGAAAGCGTTGCCGGAAGCCGGCGCGGGCACGCAAGATTTGCCGCTGCGCCGGCATGAAAATCGAATCGAAAACGCGAATCGCAATCGCTTGCGATTGAGGCCGGTGAGAGCCGGTTGCGAGCGCGCGATGCGCTGCTCAGCGCTCGGCCGGAAACCGCTCCTGCAACGCGTGCAGCCAGCGCGCGACGACATCGAGTTCGTCGTCGGAAAACCCGTCGCACAGCTTGCCGTTGAGTTCGCGCAGCAGCACGCGCGCGCGCTTGAGCGCCGCGTGGCCTTCGTCGGTCAGGTACAGCCGCGTCGCGCGGCCGTCGTCCGAATCGGCATGACGCGTAACGAGGCCGGCTTTCGCCATCCGGTCGGCGAGCCCCGTCATCGCGGACGGCGCGAGCTGCAAGGCGGCGCCGACTTCGCCGATCAGCGCGCCGTCCTGCTTCGCGAGGCAGAACAGCACGCCGGCCTGCGCGGCGCTCGCGCGCGTCTCGGTTTCGGCCTTGCGATCGATCCAGCGCTGCACGCGCCGCTGGCCGATGTTCAACATGAAAAACAGTCGTCGGTCTTCGCTCAAGCTGGGTTCCCGGCTGCGATGGTAAGGGTGGGGCGGCCCGCGGCGCGAGGCGTGTCGAGCGCCTGCGCGAGCCAATCGGCGACGTCGGGCCACAGCACGGCGCCGGGCCGGCTGCGAAAGAAGCCCATGTGCCCGACCGGGCCGATGCCTGCCGCGCGCGGATCGATCTGGCGGCGTTCGACCTTCGCGCGGGTCAGATAGCTTACCAGCAGGCCGATCGCGGCCGGGTTCGCCCACGGATCGTCGTCGAAGCCGAGCGCGAGGATCGGCAACTGCTGCTTCGAGAAGCGCTCGGCCGCGCCGAGCGTCGGGTCGTCGAAGAAGTAGTGCGGCAACGTCGTCCAGCGGCTCCATTCGCGGAACACACCGGCCGGCAGATCCTCGCCGAGCCCGAGCCGCTTGCCGGGCACGTAGCCGAGCAGCGCGGACATCAGCGGGCCGAGCACGCGCAGGATCAGCCGCACCTTCAGGCGTTCGGCCGCCTGCGCGATCAGCCGCGTGCTGCCCGCATGCGCGGCGACCAGCACGGCGGCGCGCAGATGCGTCGTCGCGCCGGACAGCCCGATCGCGTGGCCGCCGACGCTATGGCCGACCGCGAGCAGCGGCAGCCCTTCGTACGTGTGCCGGGCCCACGCGGTCGCGGCGCCCACGTCGAGCTCCATCCAGTCGCGCATGCGGGCCCGCAGCGTGCGCAGACGCGCGGGCCGCGAGGCGCCGATGCCGCGATAGTCGTAGGTCAGCGCCGCGAAACCGCGTTCGGTCAGAAAGCGCGCGAAGCCCGCATACAGCCGCTCGGGCACGGCCGTGGCGGGATGGATCAGGACCAGCGCGCGCGGCGTCGCGGCCGGCGACCACAGCGTGCCGTGCAGGACATAGCCGTCGGCGGCGGAAAATTCGATGGGTTGGGGGGTCATGGCCGTCCTCGCTCGGGCAGTTATTTCGCATGCGAAATATAGTCCGTGATTTATTTCGTGCACGAAATATTTATCGAGGAAACGTTCGAACTCCGTGGGCTTGCGGCCGGTGGCGAGTGCCGCGCAAGTGCGCGTACTTCATAAAATATTTGCATCTTTACATAGAAGAATATTGCGTTTGTGTCATGAAGTGGATCGACGTATCTTCACCGGTTCCATCCGTTCCGCCGGCGGTCGCGCGCGGCGGACAAAGGGCGCCGCCGTCGCGCGGCCGTCCGCCAACCTTCCGGGAGATCATGTTGCTGAGCCGAATCGTCACGGCGCTCATGCTGGCGCTTGCCGCGCAGCCGGGCATCGCCAAGGACACCGTCACGCTGCGCGTCGGTGAACAGAACTACTTCAACATCCAGGCATCGATGGAGGCGTCCGGCGTGCTGAAGGACCTGCCTTACGCGATCGAATGGAAGCACTTTCAGGCCGCCGCGCCGGTCGCCGAAAGCCTGAACGGCAACGCGATCGACATCGGCTTCCTCGGCGATTCCGCGCTGCTTACGCTGGCCGCGCGCGGCGCGCCGGTCAAGGTCGTCGCGGTGTCGCGGCAGAGCCTCGACGGCGTCGCGATCCTCGTGCCGAAGCATTCGCCGGTGCGCACCGTGGCCGACCTGCAGGGCAAGACCATCGCGGTATGGCGCGGCGCCTGGAGCCAGCAGCTCGTGCTGCGCGCGCTCGAACACGCGGGCCTGCGAGCCGATTCGGTGAAGTACGCATACCTGATGCCGATCGATGCGACCAATGCGCTCGCGAACGGTTCGGTCGATGCGGTGTCGCTGTGGGAGCCGTTCGTCAGCACGCTCGCATTGCGGCAGGGCGCGCGGCCCGTGACGACCGCACAGGGGCTGATGCCGGCGCTGAGCTTCGTCGCCGCGAACGAGCAGGCCGCCTCGGGCAAGCGCGCCGAGATCACCGATTTCCTGCGGCGCGTGGTGGCCGCGCGCCAGTGGGTCGACAGCCATCCGCGCGAGTATGCGGACCTGTGGGCGAAGCGCGCGAAGCTCGAGCCCGACGTCGCGTATCGCTGGCTCAACAACGCGAAGCAGCGCGTCGGCCCCGTCGACGAGACGGCCGCCAAAGATGCGCAGAACACGGCCGACTTCCTGCACAAGGCCGGCGTGATTCCCGCCGCGTACGACACGTCGAAGCTGCTCGACCGCTCGTATGCGGGCGCGTTCGCCGTGCCCGCGCAGAAGACGGCCGCCGCGCAGTGATCGTGCGGCACGCTTCACGATTCACGCGATTCCCGATCGACATACCCGAGGACATTCCGACATGCCAGTCGACATCATCGGCATGATCACCGCGACACCCGGCGCGGAGGTCGACGTACCGGGCGGCGCCGCGGTGCAGCCCGACTACGTGCGCCGCTTCGCGCAGGCGCACGAGGCCGCCGGCTTCGACCAGATTCTGGTCGGCCATTTCAGCAACGCGGCGGACGGTTTCATCGTCGCGTCGTTCGCGGCCGCCGCGACCGAACGCATCCGCCTGCTGCTCGCGCACCGGCCGGGCGTGATCGTGCCGTCGGCCGCCGCGCGGCAGATCTCGACGCTCGACGTGTTCAGCGGCGGAAGGCTGGCGCTGAACGTGGTGTCCGGCGGCGACGATGCGGACCTGCAGCGCGACGGCGATTTCGTGCCGCACGATGCGCGCTACCGCCGCACCGGCGAATATCTCGACGTGCTGAAACGGATCTGGCTGGCCGATGCGCCGGTAGACCACGACGGCGCGTTTTATCGGCTGCGCGGCGCGTCGCCGGTCGTGAAGGGCGCGCAGCGGCCGCATGTGCCGATCTATTTCGGCGGCTCGTCGCCGGCCGCGCTCGCGGTCGCGGGCGAACACGCGGATGTCTACATGACGTGGGGCGAACCGCTCGACGCGGTGCGCGAGCAGATCGCCCGCGTGCGGGCCGCGGCCGCGCCGTTCGGGCGGGCGCCGCGCATCAGCGTGTCGTTCCGGCCGATCGTCGCCGATACCGAGGCGGCCGCGTGGGAGAAGGCCGAGGCGATTCGCGCGCGCGTGCGCGCGGCGCGGCTCGCGAACGGCCAGCCGATCGCCGGCCATGCGCCGCAGAATGCCGGCTCGCAGCGGCTGATGGCGGCCGCCGCGCAGGGCGACGTGCTCGACGAGCGCCTGTGGATGGGCGTCGCGAACCTGACCGGCGCGCGCTGGAATTCGACCGCGCTGGTGGGCACGCCCGAGCAGGTCGCGCGGGCGCTGGGCGCGTATTACCGGCTCGGCGTATCGACGTTCCTGATTCGCGGTTTCGATCCGCTCGACGATGCGCTGGCCTACGGGCGCGACCTGATCCCGGCGATTCATGCGCATGTCGCGGAACTCGACCGATATCGGGCGGCGGTGCCGGCGTAGACGAGCCTGCGCGCCAGTCGCGTACCCCGGCATCGCCGTCACGGCATGCCGGGGCGATTGCATGGCGCGTTCAGAACGACGGCAACCCCGGCGGATTGGTCTGCGCCCGCGCGATCGCCTCGCTCTGCAAACCCCAGCGCGCGAGCGCCTGCCCGTAGCGGCCGTTGCCGATCAGCGCATTGGTCGCGATGGTCAGCGCGGGCGCGAGCCCGCTGCCGCGACGCGTCGCGATCGCGACATCGGCATTCGCCGGCCAGCCGGCATTGACGACGCCGACGCGGCGGATCTTGCCGCTGCGCGCGGCCTCGTACGCGAGCGACGCGTTCGGGTTCAGCTCCGCGTCCGCCCGTCCCGACAGCAGCACGACGCGCGCCGTCGCGTCGTCGTCGAAATAGAGCAGCTCGGCCGGCTTGAGCCCCTGCGCGACGTTGCGCTTGCTCCATTCGAGCAGAATGCGCTCCTGGCTCGTGCCGGCGCCGGTGATGATCCGCAACCCCGCGATGTCCTTCGGCTCCGCGATCTTCGCGATCGGGCTGCCGATGCGCACGTAGAAGCCGTGCAGCCCGAGCCTGTAGGTCGTGAAATCGTATTTCTCCTTGCGCTTCTCGGTCACGCCGACGTTCGAGATCACTGCGTCGTACTTGCCGGACGTCAGCCCGAGCGGCCAGTCGGCCCATGCGATCGGCACCAGCACGAGCGTACGGCCGAGCGCGTCGGCAACGAGCTGCGCATAGTCGGGATCGGCGCCGACCACGGTGCGCGCGTCGGTCGCATAGGTCGATACGGGCGGCGCGTGCGGCGAGATCGCGACCGTGAACGCGCCGTCGCGCACCCAGCGGTAGCCGCTTGCCGCGCGAATGGCCGCGTCGTCGGGGCCGGCGCGCACGCGGCCGGCCTGGCGCGGGTCGAGGTCGGCCGTCGCGGCGGCCGCGCGAGCCGCACGCCACGGCAGGCCCGATGCCGCGACCAGCGCGGCCGTGACGAACTGGCGTCGATCGGTCATCGTCCGGCACCTCGCGAGTCGGAAGCGGCGCGCATCACAGCACCCGCGACAGGAACGCGCGAGTACGCGCATGGGCCGGCGCATCGAGCACGACGGCGGGCGGGCCGGCCTCGACGATGCGCCCGCGTTCCATGAACAGCACGTTGTCCGCGACTTCGCGTGCGAAGCCGATCTCGTGCGTGACGATCACGAGCGTCGTGCCCGAGCGTGCGAGCTCCTTGATCACATCGAGCACTTCGTTGACGAGTTCGGGATCGAGCGCCGACGTCGGCTCGTCGAACAGCAGCACCTTCGGCCGCAATGCGAGCGCTCGCGCGATCGCGACGCGTTGCTGCTGGCCGCCGGACAACTGGCGCGGATACGCATCGGCTTTATCGGCGAGGCCGACCCGCGCGAGCAGCGTGCGCGCGGCGTGCTCGGCCGCGTCGCGCGTCATGCCGGCGACGGCGACCGGCGCTTCGACCAGGTTCTCGAGCACCGTCAGGTGCGGGAACAGGTTGAAGTTCTGGAACACCATGCCGACGGCCGTGCGCCGCTTCAGCACGTCGCGTTCGTTCAGCTCGTGCAGCACGTCGCCTTCGCGGCGATAGCCGATCAATTCACCGTCGATGTCGATGAAGCCGTCGTCGACGCGTTCGAGATGGTTGATCGTGCGCAGCAGCGTCGACTTGCCGGAGCCCGACGGCCCGACGATCACGGTCACGCTGCCGCGCGGCGCGACGAACGACACGTTGTCGAGCACGCGCTGCATGCCGAACTGTTTCGACACGCCATGCACGGCCACTTCGCCGCCGGTGTGCGACACGGCGGCCGCGGTATCGGCAGGCGTGCCGCCATCGCTTCGCGTACGGGCGATCGATGCCGCGCGGCGCGACGCGACACGTCGCCACAGCCCGCCGATGCGCGCAAGCGCGAACGTGACCACCGACGGCGGCGGATTGCGCAGCGCGCCGCGCGCATAGTGCCGCTCGACCTGCACCTGGATCGCGGACAGCACGGTCAGGATGATCAGGTACCAGACGGTCGCGACCATCAGCAGCGGAATCACTTCGAGGTTGCGGCGATAGATCACCTGCACCGTATAGAACAACTCCGGCATCGCGAGCACGTACACCATCGACGTGCCTTTCGCGAGCGTGATCAGGTCGTTGAACGCGGTCGGCAGGATCGCGCGCATCGCCTGCGGCAGCACGATTCGCGAGGTCTGCCGGCCGCGCGGCAGCCCGAGCGCGGCGGCGGCTTCGAGTTGCCCCTGGTCGACCGCGAGAATGCCGCCGCGGATCACTTCCGCGGAAAACGCCGCATGGTTCAGCGTGAGGCCGAGCACGGCCGCGAGGAACGGGCTGATGAGGTCGGTCGTCGGCGTGTCGAACCATACGATGTCGGTGAACGGCACGCCGAGCCGCACGTGCTCGTACAGGTAGCCGAGGTTGTTCAGGATCAGCAGCAGCACGATCAGCGGAATCGAGCGGAACAGCCACACGAAGGTCCACGCGCTGGCGGACAGCAGGCGCGAACGCGACAGCCGGGCCAGCGCGACGAACGCACCGAGCACGAAGCCGAACACCGCGCCGAGCAGCGTCAGCACCAGCGTGCGCGCGAGCCCCGACAGCACCGGCGGCGACAGGAACCATTCGGCGAACACCGGCCAGCCCCATTGCGGGTTGCCGAGGATCGAATGCAGCGTGAGCGCGATCAGCACGAGCGCGAGCACGGTGCCGGCCGTGCGCGACCGGTGGCGCGCGGGTACGATCCGCACGCGCGTGCCGGGCGCGCGTGCGCCGGGGGAAGAGAGCGGCGGCAGCGCGCCGCCGAGATGGGTCGTGTCGCTCATGTCGTTGGAGTCCTCGAATGGATCGATCGGCGGGCGCGCCGCGCGCGGGCGGCGCGGCGGCGTCAGGCGTGCGCTTCGGCGGCCGTTTCCCGTGCGGCGCCGGGCGTCGCGTAGCGGCTCGCCTTGCGCGGCAGACCGAGGTGATCGCGCAGCGTGACGCCGGGCAGGTCGTGGCTGTAGCGGCCGCGCGCCTCAAGCACCGGAATCACGAGTTCGACGAAATCGTCGATGCCCTGCGCCTGTACCGGAAAACCGAGGATGAAGCCGTCGCCAGCGCCGGCGTCGTGCCAGCGGATCAACTCGTCGGCGACGTGCTCGGCCGTGCCGATGAAGTTCGGGCGCGGCGTCGCGACCGCAAGCGCGGTCTCGCGCAGCGTCAGGCCTTTTTGTTTCGCATCGGCCTTGATCCGGTCGGTGGTCGAGCGGAAGCTGTTGCGGCCGAGCTCGCCCAGTTCCGGGAACGGCGCGTCGAGCGCGTACTGCGTGAAATCGTGGTGATCGAAATAGCGGCCGAGGTACGCGAGCGCCTCGTCGATCGTCAGCAGGTCGCGGATCGCCTGGTATTTGTCCTCCGCTTCGGCGGCCGTGCGGCCGACGATCGGCCCGACGCCGGGGAAGATCTTCACGTCGCCGGCTTGCCGCCCGTGCTCGATCGCGCTGCGTTTCACGCGCTGCGTGAACGCGGCCGTTTCCTCGATCGACGGCGAATGCGTGAACACGGCATCCGCGTATTTGCCCGCGAGGCCGATCCCGGTGTCGGACGAGCCGGCCTGGAAGATCACCGGTTGCCCCTGCGGCGAGCGCTGGATGTTCAGTGGGCCCGCGACCTGGAAGAAGCGGCCGCGGTGATCGAGCGTATGGAGCTTGTCGCGATCGAAGAAGCGGCCGGTTGCGCGGTCGCGCACGAATGCATCGTCATCCCAACTGTCCCACAGGCCCTGCACGACCTCGAGGTATTCGTCGGCGATCTCGTAGCGCAGCTCGTGATCCGGGTGCGCCTTGCCGAAATTCTTCGCGGTGCCTTCGAGCGGCGTCGTCACGACGTTCCAGCCCGCGCGCCCGCCGCTGATCGCGTCGAGCGACGCGAGCTGGCGCGCGACCGTGAACGGCTCGCTGTACGACGTCGAGATCGTGCCCGCGAGCCCGATCTTCTTCGTCGCGACCGCGAGCGCCGACAGCACGGTCAGCGGCTCGAAGCGGTTCAGGAAGTGCGGGATCGACTTCTCGTTGATGTAGAGGCCGTCCGCGACGAACGCGAACGCGATGCCGGCGGCCTCCGCCTTGCGCGCGACGCCGATCGCGAAGTCGAGGTTGATGCTCGCGTCGGGCGGGTTGCTCGGATGCCGCCACGCGTTCATGTGGCTGCCTGCGCCTTGCAGCATCAGGCCGAAGGGGATCGATCGTCGGGTCGTCATGATGGGAGCGTCACGCGTTCTGGTCGGGGGAAAGGGAACGGTCGGCCGCGAGGGCCGCCTGCAACGGCGTGGTCGACAGCGCGCCGCCGAGCCACTCGGCCGACGCGAGCCGGGCCGCGTAGTCGGACACCGGCGAATCGATCACGAACGCATCGACGTCAAGGCGCCGGCTCAGCGCGTCGAGCGCACGGTGCACGCGTTCGGGCGTATCGGCCAGCACCGTCGGGCGCAGCTCGTCGATCCGGTAGTCGGACGCGCCGCTTTGCCGCGCGAATTCGGCGGCCGCCTGCGCGCTGGCGAGGTTGAAGCTCTGGCCGCCCGCGAATTGCAGCTTGAAGATCTTCAGTGATCCGATCAGTCGCTCGGCCTCGTCGCGCGTCGGCGCGGCGACGGCGTACAGCGCCACGAGCGGCTTCTGGCCGCCCGCGCTGCGGTATGCGTCGAGCGAGCGTTCGAGATTCGCGTCGTCGCCGTTGAAATGGCCCGCGTAGCAGAAGCGCCAGCCGTGGCGCGCGGCGAGCGCGCCGCTGTCCGGCGAGCCGCCGAGCAGGATCCGTTCGGGCAACTGCGGCGGCACCGGCAGCGCGACCGCGCCGGCGAGCGGATGATCCTCGGCCACACCCCAGCCGAGAAACGCATCGAGCTCCGCGAGTTGCCCCGCGAAGTCGGGCTTGCGCGCCTTGTCGTGGAACCACTGCAGCGCGCGCGTGGTCAGCGGCAGCCCGCCGGGCGCCTTGCCGATGCCGAGATCGACGCGGCCCGGCGCGAGCGCGGCCAGCAGCTTGAACGTCTCGGCCACCTTGAACGGGCTGTAGTGCTGCAGCATCACGCCGCCCGAGCCGATGCGGATGCGCGACGTGCGCGCGAGCAGATGCGCGACGACGATCTCCGGCGCCGAGCTCGCGAAGCCCGGCGTGCCGTGATGTTCGGCGACCCAGAAGCGCGCATAGCCGAGCTGTTCGGCGCGTTGCGCGAGCGTCGTGGTGAAGCGCAGCGCGTCGGCGGCGTTCGCGCCGTCGGCGATCGGACTCTTGTCCAGCAACGAAAGCGAATAAGACATGGTGAGCGGCGTTCCTGCGTGAGCGTGGGTGGACGGTTGCGGGCGCTCAGCTCTTCGGCAGCCCGGGCGGATTCGTGCGCGACTGGTCGATCGCTTCGGACGCGAGGTTCCAGCGGTCGAGCACCTGCCGGTAGCGGCCGCTCTTGATCAACCCGTTCAGCGCGACGGTCAGCGGCTCGGCGAGACCGCTGCCGCGGCGCGTGGCGATCGCGATGTCGGCCGTGCGCGGCCAGCCGCCGCTGATCGTGCCGACGAGCCGCGTCTTGCCTTGCTGCGCGCTTTGATACGCGAGCACCGAGTTCACGCTGAACACCGCGTCCGCCCGGCCCGACTGCACGGCGACGATGCGCATCGCCTGATCGTCGTAGTACTGGATCTGCACGGGTTTGAGCCCGTGCGCGACGTTCTCGCGGTCCCACGCGAGCAGGATCTTTTCCTGGTTGGTGCCGGCATCGGTCACGATGCGCAGCCCGGCGACGTCCTTCGGCTCGCGAATCGCCTGGATCTTGCTGTCGTTGCGCACGTAGAAGCCGACCTGATCCTTGCGATAGGTCGAGAAATCGAACTTCTGCTTGCGCTCCTCGGTGACGGTCACGTTCGAGATCACCGCGTCGACTTTCCCCGATTCGAGCGCCAGCGGCCAGTCGGCCCAGGCGAGCGCGACGATCTTCAGCTTGCGGCCGAGGGTATCGGCGACGAGCTGGCCGACGTCGGCGTCGAAGCCGATCACCGTGCGTGCGTCGGTCGCATACGAACTGATCGGCGGCAGGCTCGGCGCGATGCCGATCGTCAGCGTGCCGGGTTCGGCGAACCTGAACGACGCAGGCACCGCGCGCTCGACGGCCGCATCGGCTGCGCCGCGCGGGCGACCGCGCTGCTCGGGGCTCAGGTCGAACGTCGCGGCGGACGCGGCCGTGACGGCGGCGAAGGCGCTCAGGCCGATCAGCGCGGTGGCCAGCGTGCGCACGGCACGGAATGAAAGCGGTACGGCTCGATGCATGAAAACGTCCTGTCGTGGAAGCGTGGAAGGCGGAATGGGCAACGTGAAAGGCGGGGCGCCGTGCGCTCAGCGCGGCAGCACCGGTTCGGGCACGGGTGCCCACAGGTCGGCCAGCGTCGACGTGCGCGACGGATCGACGAGGTCCTTGCCGAAACGCAGGTGGAAATACGCTTCGGGATCGATCGACGAGTCGAACAGCCGCGTATAGCCGGTGCGGTCGTACAGCGCCCACGCTTCGGGCTGGCGAAAGCCGGTCGTCAGGTAGAGGCGGCGGTAGCCCTGCTGCACGGCGCGCAGTTCGAGCGCTTCGACGACGAGCCGTGCGAGGCCCTGGCGGCGCAGGTCGGTGCGCGTCCAGATGCGTTTCAGTTCGGCGGTCTGCGCGTCGTAACGCTTGAACGCGCCGCCGCCGATCGTTTCGCCGTCGCGCAGCAGCAGCACGAACGCGCCGTCGGGCGGAGCGAACAGTTCGGCCGGGTAGCGCGCGAGCTCGTCGCGAGCCGACGCGCGGCTGTCGGGGCGGTACGCGTCGTAACGGGTCGAATACTCGTCGATCAGCGCGTCGATCAGCGGTTGCGCGCGGACGTCGAGCGGCGTCGTGTCGATGATGCGGTCGTTCGTGGCCATGGGCATCGCGAATGGCGCGCGATGCGGACGTTCCTGGCGGGGTGCGGGCACGCGGCCCGTCCGGTCTGTTCCGTTATCGCGACGCGGTTGTCGTGATGGCGGCCGCTGTGGTGCTTCGTGCGAGGCATCCCGGCGCGCCGCCAGTTTCGAACACGTTAGCGGCGCGGCCGGCAAAGGCGAACGAAGCAATTTCGATAAGGATTTCGCGGGACGCGGAAGAAGGCTTGCAGGCGGAGTGGGGTGGGGCGAACGCCCGTGGCAGGGCGCCGTGCCCGTTCGACGTGTGGGCGACGCAGACGAGCGCCGCGGATCGGCAGCGTGTCGTCGCTTCGATGGCCTGCCGGTCAGGCCGATTCGGGCTGGCTTTTCAGGATCGCGAGCGCCCGGCCGCGATTCGCCGCCGCCAGGTGGCGGCGGTCTTCCTCTAATCGTCGTGTCGGCACGACGCCCCGCCGTCGCGGGGGCGATGATCCTCGACGACGGTGTTCAGGCTGCTTCCTGACGAGTCGCGTCCTGCCGTTCGCCGCCCAGGCTATCGACGAGACTCGCCAGCATCCGCGCCAGCTCGCCCGTCATCAGCGCGACGTCCGAGTCGAAGCGTTCATCGTCGTTCTGCGCGGTCGGATCCGCCGCTTCCTTGATCACGTCGAGCGGCGTGACACGCTTGATCGTCAGCGACGGGGTCAGCACGAACGAGATCCGGTCATCCCAAGTCATCGCGAGCCGCATGCATTGCTTGCCGGCTTCGATGTGCCGGCGCATGTCGTTCGCTTCCAGCGCGTGGCCGACGTATCGCACCGTGGCGCCGCCTTCGCCGCTCGAGCGCAACTCGGCGTCCTGGTCCACGGTGAATCCGCCCGGCGCGTCGCCGGACAACAGCCAGTCCGTCATCGCGGCGACCGGCGAACGCGCCACCTGCACGCCCGCGAGCGGCAGCCCGTCGATCGATTTGACGAGCAGGCTGCGCACGTCGTCGGCGAGCGCCTGGGCAGCCGCATCGATGACGAGCCAGCCGTTCGCCGTGTCGATCCACACGCGGGTATCGCGGCGAATGCTGAACGCGCGCGGCAGCAGTTCGTCGGTAACCTGTTCCTTGAGCTCGCGCAGTTGTTTGCGGCCAACCTTGAAGCCCTGCTGCTCTTCGACTTCGAGCGCACGCGCCTTGGTGACCTGATTGACGACCGACGCCGGGAGCAGCTTCTTTTCGGAACGGAACAGCAGCAGCATCTGCCGGTTGATCGAATACACGAGCGCGCCGTCGTCACGCGGCGATGCCCAGCCGACGCGCTGCATTTCGACGCTGCTGCCCGGCTGGAACGCGTGAGGCGCCAGCCATTTTTCCATCTGGTCGGGGGTAACGGCCCAAGGTGCCGGAAGACGATGAAGCTGAAGGTTCTTGAACCACATAGGCGTACGGGCAAAGCCCATCATTCTATCTGACGGGCGCGACTGCCGGTCGGTTGCGGACAGTCGATGCCTCGTCCAAGATGGCGGCATTCCAGTCCGCTCCAGTCATTTCCACGACCTTGTCGCTCATGCATTGCCCCTATTGCTCCGCTGAACTCGTCATCGTCGCGGGAGGAGAACTTCGATGTGCATCGACGGGCGCACTTTTTAGCCACTCCGTTCGAATGCAGTTCGAAGCATTGAGAACCGGCGAAACGTCCGTTCAACCCTCTCGCGCCTGCACGGGGCGATGGTTTTGTCCCTGTTGTGGCGAACGGACCGACAATAGCGTTTGTTCCGGTTGCGGCATTGCGATGCCTGTCAGATTGGCCCGAGAACTCATCGAGCTGAACCCACACGTTCCTCCGCCAATTTCGAGTTGATGGTCCGCTGGCACGAACGGGGGCCGACCGCTCGGGATCAGCATTCGGCATCGCGGCGAAGTCGGGCGGGCAGCCGGCGAGAAAGAGAGCATCGACGGTTGCTTCGAGATTAATAACAATGGAAACCATTCCAACAACAGGAAAAAAACGATGATGACTCCCGGTGACGGCCTGACCAGCCCTGCACGGCTCCTGCGAATCGCGTCATGGGCAATCGCGATCGTCTTCGCGGTCTTTCTGAACATGCTCGGCAGCCTCGTGATCCGGGACATGGCGTTCGCTCCGCGCGGGGGGCCGCCGGCCGTCGAGCAATTCGCCGATGCGCCGGCAAAGGCGCGGCTCGACGCGGCGCGGCGCCATCTGCTGGCGCAGCGCGACGCGCTTGCCGAGAAGGTCGACACGCTGGAAGTGGCGCGCGGCCGAGCCGCGAAGGAATACGCGGCCGAGAAGGAAAGTTTCCGCAACTGGCTGGCAACCCGCGCGGTGACGGGAGACGGTGCGAGCGATCCGGACCTTCTGGCGAGAACGCGCAAGCTCGATACGCTGCAGGCCGTGGTGGTCGACTGGCAGCATCAGATCGATGCGATCGGCGACCAGCAACGGGCGCTGACGTCGCAGCAAAATCAGGTCGACACGCAAATCGCCGAAGCGGACGCAGCGGCCGAACGGCGCTTCGACGAAGCAACGCGACGCTACGAGATGCAGGTGTTCGGGCTGCGGCTAGCGCTGACGTTACCGATCCTGCTGGTTGCGATCTGGCTGTTCATCCGCTACCGCAAGGCGCGCTA
Organism: Burkholderia sp. NRF60-BP8; assembly: GCF_001522585.2. NCBI lineage: Bacteria > Pseudomonadati > Pseudomonadota > Betaproteobacteria > Burkholderiales > Burkholderiaceae > Burkholderia > Burkholderia sp. NRF60-BP8. The sequence goes on along the minus strand of NZ_CP013372.1, from coordinate 1,436,379 downwards.
CTGGCCGTTCGTGTACGGTTTCGGCCTGTTTGCGCTGAGTGCGTTTTTCATTGAGCTGGTGCCGTACTTGCCGAATTTCGGCGGCTATGTCCGGGTCCTCGTCGGCATCGTGCTCACGGTATTCGCCGGTCTATACATGATGAAGGCGTTTCAGCGCTATGCCGAACGCAAACGGCTCGAATTGCAGCAGGATCGGGGCGAACGCGCACGCACGATCGGATATGAAAAAGCCGTCCGGTCACTCGAGAAAAAGCGCTGCCCGTCGTGCGACAAACAGTGGAATCTCGGCGGCGACGATTCCACGTTCTGCGTACATTGCGGCTTGAGACTTTTCAATGCATGCGGCGAATGCGGGGGCCGGAATTTCTTCTTCTTCCCGCATTGCCATCGATGCGGCGTTGCACAGGGAACTGAGTCGCCGGTGTCGTCCGACTGACAACCGGCGCGTATGCACCGGCGTCGGCTTGCGACGGTCGCGAACGCGCCAGTCGGTTGCGTCACTCGATGACACGCGGCGGTGTGGACAACTCCGCCAACTGAAACAGGCAATCTCCTCGCCGCACCTGCGCGGGCACGCGCTTGCACACCACCTCGCCGTCGCCGTTGAACCGGTGCAGCACCGGTTCGCGCAACGGCGTATCGGGAAAATGCACCCACGCGGCCGGCTGCCCGGCCTTCACCTGGTCGCCGAGTTCGACGAGCGGCTCGTACAGCCCGCGCTCGTACGCATAAACGAAATGGCGATCGCCGTCGACGCGCATGAAGCGCGTGACGGTCGGCGGCGCGTCGGGCACGAGTGCGCCGTGCAGCAGCCCGATATAGCCGAGGTAATGCAGCAACCCGTGCCGGCCGAGCCGGATCAGCGACGGATCGGCCATCCCGGCGCCGCCGAGCTCGGTGACGATCGAGATCGCGCCCTGCCGGCGCGCGGCCGACGCCGAATGCACGGGATTCGGCGCGTGCAGCAGCGCATTGTGCAGCCCGAACGCGTTCAGCAGCCCGTTGAGCTTCGCGGCTTCGTCCGCGTCGAGCGGATCGATCGCGAGCATGTTGCCGCCCTGGTACAGCAGCGAACTGCCGCCCGAGTGCAGATCGACCAGGTACTGCGCGCGCGACAGCAGCGCGTGCTCGATGTAGTGGGCGATCATCTGCGTCGGCGTGCCGGTCGGGTCGCCGGGAAAGCTGCGGTTCAGGTTGCCTTCGTCGAGCGGCGACACGCGCAGGCCCGCATCCGCCGCCGGAAAATTCGCCATCGGCAGCAGGATCAACTGCCCGCTGACCATGTCGGGTTCGATCTCGCGCATCAGTTGCGAGACGATGATCTGGCCTTCGTACTCGTCGCCGTGGTTGCCGGCCATCACGAGCGCGACCGGGCCGTCGCCGTTGCGGATCGACGCGATCGGGATCGGCAGCCAGCCGTAGGCGGAGCGGTGCACGGAGTGCGGCAGCCGCAGGTACCCCGCGTGCTTGCCCGGCGCGTCGAGATCGATTTCGCAGTGAATGGGATTTCGGTGTGAGGAGGAAGCGGTCATGGCAGCGTCGTTCGATGCATGGAATCTGCCATCTTATAGAGGAAACGAGCGCTGCGCGCCGCACCGGGCGCGTTCGGTGCCGAACGCCTGCACGCGTCGATCGAAATACGGCTCCCATTCCCGTTTGATCCGATCGATGAATGCCCGGGCGTGCGGCCGCCCGATGCGGCTGCGGCGTCGGGCATCGCCATACCGTGCGCGCGTTGGCGAGCGCATCGCGATCCGCCGGCGATCGATCTCGTGCTCCATCCGGATCGGGACGGCCCGCGTTCGTCTTGATCGACGACGATGCCCGCCGGACCGACGCGGATGTTGCAGCGATGAACGCATGCCGGCGCGCCGGCCGGCCGCATGCATACGTCGGATCTCGCGCCGCCCTTGTCGCGACAGGGGCGGCGCGTGCAACCGGGTTACCGGCCGGATGTTTCAGCTTCGAGACGTCCTTCTTCCCACAGGGCCCAGAAACGGCTGCCGGCGCGATACGGATTCGCGCGCCCCGCAGCGTGATCGGCGACGCCCTGGCGAAACGCGCCGTACAGCGTGAGCGGAGGATTGTCGACGCATGCGGCTTCGTATGCGGCCGGCATCCGGCGGTCGGATACGAGCCGGCGAATCAGCGACGCGCCGTCGATCACGGCCTGTTCGTCGATGATTTCGGTGCGTGCGAGGACGTCGACGGTATTCATATAGGCTCCCTGAAACGTGCTTTTCCCATCAAGGAGCAATAAGGGTGCCAGCCGCGAAATGCCGCGCTCGGCCTCGATCGTGCAGGCTTCTGCAGTCTTCTTCGGCGTGCCGGACGGCGATGTTACGGAACACGTCACGTGACACGCGCACGCGCGGTGCCACGTGCGAACCGGCAAAGCGTTTCGACATCGAATCGTCGGGAGGCCGCGGCGGGTGCGTAAAAGGGATGCGCGCTGCGGCGCGCGCGTCGCCGGCTCAGCTTGCGGTGGCCGGCGCCATGCGGCGGCTGCCGCTCGAATAGAAGCAGTAGATGCCTTTGCCGGCCGACTTCGCGTCGTACAGCGCGCTGTCGGCCTGCCGGATCAACTCGTCGGGCGAGCCGTGCCCGTCGTCGAGCGCGATGCCGATGCTGATGCCGATGCAGACGGTCTCGCCGATCGACAGCGCATACGGCGCCGAAATCTGCCGGATGATCCGCGCGGCGAGGATCGAGCACGCGTGCATCGTCGTGTCGTCGATCGCGACGACGAATTCGTCGCCGCCGATGCGTGCCGCAAGCTCGCCCGGCGGCAGCGTCTTGCCCAGCCGCTCGGCGACCTGCGTGAGCACTTCGTCGCCGGCCTGGTGGCCGAAGCGGTCGTTGATCGATTTGAACCCGTCGAGGTCGAGATACATGACCGCGAACGCCGGGCTCGGCAGCCGCGGCCGGCGCGCGAGCATCCGCTCGAGCTCCGCATGCAGTTCGTGGCGATTCGGCAAACCCGTCAGCGCGTCGTGTCGCGCGAGGTGCCGGATATGCTGTTCGGTCTGTCGGCGCGCGGTGACGTCCTCGACGATGATCACCGCGTTGCCGTCCGGCACGCGGTGGCGCGTCAGTTCGAGCTGGCGGCCGTCGGCAAGCGCGATGTCGAGCGGCCCGGGCGCGTGGCGGCTCAGCCAGTCGTCGCACTGCGCGGCGAGGCCAGCACCGCCGGGATCGGTCGCAGCATGGGCGCCGAGCGCGGCGACGACGGCCGGAAGCGGCGTATCGAGCATGATTTCGCGCGGCGAGCCGAACAGTTGCGCGGTGCGCCGGTTCGCGACGATCACGCGGCTGTCGCCGTCGATCATGCACAGTCCGTGCGGCATGTAGGTGAGCGCGGCGTCGAAGCGGGCGACGAGTTCGGCGTTGCGCTGGCGCGCGGCGATCAGCGCGACGAGCACGCGATAGTGGCGTTGCACGACCGTGCGCATCGCCGCGAGATAGATCGCGAGCGGCGGCACGAGCAGCCACGCGCCCGGCCGGGGGGCCAGCAGCGCACCGACGCCGATCGGCAGCACGCCGAGCGCGACCTGCGTCATCGCGAGCCGCGGCAGCGCCGAATTGCGCGACGCGATCCCGCCGAACACGCCGCCCGCGACCATCACGGACAGCGTGCCGAGCTCGACGTCGGCGGCCTGCACGCAGCCCATCGCGCCGAGGCCGAGCACGAAGCACGCGACCAGCGACACCGGCGCATAACGCATCGCCCAGTATTCGGCGCGATCGTCGCCGGCGTTGCGCCGCACCGCGTACGCCCGTGCGATCGACAGGCGCGCCACGAGCAGGCCGACGTCGGCGACGAGCCACGCGACGCACCACAGTTGCTGCAGCTGGAGCAGCGCGACGGCCGCGACGAAACCGCTCGCGAGCCCGGACAGCGCCATCGGACGCACGTCCTCGAACAGCGTCACGAGCATCGACGGACGCAGCGCGGCCGTCACGCGGTGGTTGCCGGAGGGGGGAGTGGCGAGAACGGAGTTCAGGAGAGATGCCCTGACTGCCATGGTTGTCGACCTCGACACGATGTCGCGATGGCTGGCGGCGCCCGCACGGCACGTGGCGGAAGCCCGGCCGAGCCGGATGCGCACGACATTACCATGAAAAACCGGCGGCGCGGGCCGGTCGGCGACGCCACGCGCTGCCTCGCGCGACGGTCGTCGACCATGGTTGGGGGCGGCTTGCGGATGCGTCGGCGCGAAGGCAGCATCGTTGCGAACGGAACGATGTGCGGATGGTCGGCGGCCGAGCGGCGACCGCGAAGCCGGCGCGACGACATCCAGCCGCACGCAAGCGGCCAACGGGACCGCCCGCGCAGCCCGGCCGAGCTTCGTTATAAGAAATTCAATAAGTATTTCATGCGGGAAATACTATAGGCGATATATCGAAAACAATGCCAGAATGCGCGCCGCTCCGAACGCCGCGACACCCGATCGCCGTCCGAGCCGCCTCAGGAGGTTCCCCCCAATGAAAAACCACGGCCTGTCACGGCGGGGTTTTCTGAAAGCCAGCGTGCTGGCGGGCGTCGCGGTGTATGTCGCGCCCATCGGCAGCCGCGCGTTCGCGGCGCTCTTCGAAGAAAAACTCCTCACGCCCGTCAAATGGGATAGCGTCACCGGCATCCCCCAATTCCGCATCGACGGCATCGCGAAGGTCACGGGCTCGAAAGTGTTCGCCCGCGACGTGCGCGCCGCGGACATGCCGCACTGGCCGCAGCAGCAGTCGCATGCGCTGATCCTGCGCGTCACGCAGGCCGACCGTACGTACGAAGGCTTCGACCTGTCGCTGCTCGGCGACGAGCTGAAGCCGGACCGCGTGGTCACGGCCGACGATCTCGCGCGCGACGGCGTCGCATTCCCCGCGTTCTACGGCGACGACATGCTGTTGCCGGCCGGCAAGACGCCAGCGTATCTCGGCCATGCGGTCGCGATCCTGATCTATCACGACTTCGCGCGCTTTCGCTTCGCGAAGAACGCGCTGAAGTTCCGCGACGACGTGATCCGCTACGGCGCGGTCACGGGCCCGCTGGAGCGCGATCCGTGGGGCACCTTCCGTTACGTGCGCGTGGGCGGCAAGACCGCCTATGACGACGACGTCTATTCGAGCCTGAAGGACGCGCCGATCTTCCCGAGCATGATGCGCAAGCACCTGCCGGTCTGGCCGGACGGCAAGGAACACGGCAAGCTCGACGAGCAGGGCATGTTCCTCGCCGGGCAGATCGCCGGCGAGCTCGACCGTCCGCCGGCCGACTGGCTCGTGTTCGACCGCGAATACAACACGCAGTCGGTCGATACGGCCGCGCTCGAACCCGACAACGCGAACTGCTGGTACGACGCCGCGACGCAGTCGCTGCATCTCGTCGTGCCGACCCAGTCGCCACTGGAAGTATCGGAGAACGCGGCCGCGATGGTCGCGAAATGCCGCTTCCCGGTGAAGCAGCTGTTCGTGCATCCGTGCTACACGGTCGGCTACGGCTCGAAGGATCACTTCAACGTGCCGTTCTACGGCCTCGTCTGCGCGCTGTACGCGGACGGCCGCCCGGTGCGTTTCGCGAACGACCGCTACGAGCAGTTCCAGACCTCGCTCAAGCGTCACGCGTTCAAGATGCGTTACCGGATCGCGGTCGATCGCAACACGGGCCTGCTGCAGTCGTTCAAGGGCGACTTCGAGGCGAACGGCGGCGGCCGCTCGAACTTCTCGCCGTCGGTCGCGATGGTCGGCGCCACCGCCGCGCAATCGATCTACTACTTCCCGAAGAGCGACCTCGCGGCGGTCGCGATCGCGTCGCGCGCGATCGACGCCGGCTCCGCACGCGGCTACGGCACGCTGCAGAGCATGGCCGCGACCGAGATGGCGGTCGACGAGATCGCCGCGCAACTGAACATCGACCCGATCGACTTCCGTCTGCGCAACGCGCTGCGTTCGGGGATGAAGAACACGCAGGGCGCGATTCCCGCCGGCGCGCTGCGCGTCGACGAAGTGCTGGAGCGTGCGAAGCAGCATCCGCTCTGGACGCGCCGCGCCGCGCGCAAGGCCGAATTCGAGGCCGCGCATCCGGGCAAGCGCTACGGCGTCGGTTTCGCGTGCGTGCAGAAGGATTTCGGCACGGGCGCGGAAGCGTCGTTCGCGAAGGTCGAATTCGACGCGCACGGCAAGGTGTCGCTGCAACACACGGCCGCGGAGATCGGCACCGGGATGTCGACGTCGCAGGCCGTCGCGGTCGCGAAATGGCTCGGCCGCCCGGCGACCGACGTCCGCGTGGCCGTGACCGAATGGCCGGACCTGCCGATCGAGACGAGCGGCGATCCGTACCTGATGTCGCAGGCCGACCAGGACCGCCTGAGCACGAACCCGCGCTGGTCGCCCGGCTATGCGTCGCCGTCGAGCGCGACGAATTCGGCTTACTACTTCACGCACAGCACGCGCGAGGCCGCGCGCGCCGTATTCCGCTACGGGCTGTGGCCGGCCGCGATGTCGATCTGGACGCGCGGCCTGGGCGGCGGTCAGGCCGCGCCGTACACGATTCGTATCGAAGATGCGCGCTGGGTCGACGGCAAGCTGACCGCCGACGGCCTCGAGCCGTTGACGTTCGAGCAGCTCGCGAAGCAGGCGCATGCGCTCGGCCTGCCGACCGGCGCCGTCGTGCACGTGTTCAACCGCTGGCAGTGGACCGATGCCGAATTCGAGATCGGCGGCGCGCTCGAGCGTCTGCCGATCGACGGGCTGTCGCTGCGTATCGGCGCGCCGAAGACAGGCGCCGACGACGGCCCGTTGCCCGGCACCGCCGCACCGGCCGGCGCGACCGCGCTGCGCGGCACGCTGCCGCCGACCGCGAACGGCTATCGCGTGCTCGATCGCAAGCGCGTGTTCATCCCGCCGACGAGCCGCAACAACGCGGCCGTCACGTACTACACGGCGGTCGGCACGCTCGTCGAGCTGGCCGTGCACGAAGCGACCGGCAAGGTCGAACTGCTCACGCACCACTCGATCATGGAATGCGGCAACCAGATTTCGCCGCAGCTCGTGTCGGGGCAGTTGCAGGGCGGTCTCGCGATGGGCATCGGCCATGCGCTGCACGAGTACCTGCCGCTCTACGAGGACGGCCCCGGCAACGGCACGTGGAACTTCAACCGTTATCGGTTGCCGCGCGCGTCCGACGTCGCCGTCTGGACGCAGACGGGCGACGTGCTGCCGCCGCTGTCCGAAACCGATCCGCCCAAGGGTGTCGCCGAAGTGGTGATGATCCCCGTCGTCGGCGCGATCGTGAACGGCATCGCGCACGCGATCGGCCATCGTTTCACCGACCTGCCGGTGACCCCGCAAAAGATTCAGGAGGTGCTCGCATGACGACCGCCCAAACCGCGGCTTCGGCCGCGAGCGCTGGCGCGGCTGCGACCGGCGCTGCCGCACCGACCGCGGCTTCCGTCGCGCCGGCATCCGCGCCTGCCGCACCGGCATCGGCACCGGCCGCCGTCGAGCGTCCGCTCGTCCGGTTTCAGCAGAAACCGCTGTCGGTGAACATCAACGGCAAGTCCGTCGGCCCGATGCAGGTGCCGGAAGGGCTGATGATGATCGAGTTCCTGCACGAGTACTTGGGTCTCACCGGTTCGCGGCTCGGCTGCGGGCAGGGGATCTGCCACGCGTGCGTCGTCATCGTCGACAAGCCGGACGGCACGAGCGAGGAGATGCGTACCTGCATTACCGGCGCGCACTTCTTCCACGGCCGTTCGATCCGCACGATCGAAGGCCACGCGAAGCGCAACGAAGCCGGCGAAGTGGTCGAGCTGTCGCCGATCCAGCAGAAGTTCCTCGAGCACTTCAGCTTCCAGTGCGGCTACTGCACGCCGGGCTTCGTCAACGCGGCAACCGTGCTGATCGAGCGCCTGAAGCGCGAGCCGATCGCGAAGGCCGACGTGGAGCGCACGATCACCGACGCGCTCGACGCACATCTTTGCCGCTGCACGGGCTATGTCCGCTACTACGAAGCCGTCAAGGACGTGATTTTGACGACACCGGGACTCGTGAAGGACAGCGCATGAAACGCACATTCGCTCATCGTGTCGCGCGGGCCGCGGGCCTGCCCGCGCTCGCGGCGGCCTGCGCGCTGCTGCTCGCCGCCTGCGGCGGTCGCGACGCGCCGGCGTCGAGCGCGGCGTCCGGCGCCCCCGGCGCCGACCAGATCGCGCGCGGCCGCTATCTCGTCAAGGCCGCCGACTGCGCGGCGTGCCATACCGCGAAGGACGGCGCGCCGTTCGCCGGCGGCGCGGCGCTCGAATCGCCGTTCGGCACGTTCTACGGCTCGAACATCACGCCCGACAAGGATCACGGGATCGGCAACTGGAGCGCGGACGACTTCTACGCCGCGCTGCACGACGGCAAGGCCCCGGGCAAGCGCCTGTATCCGTCGATGCCGTACACGTCCTACCGGCAGCTCACGCGCGCCGATGCCGACGCGATGTACGCGTACCTGAAGACGGTCAAGCCGGTCGCGCAGGAAAACCGCGCGCATGAACTCAAGTTCCCGTACAACCTGCGCTTCGGCATGGTGTTCTGGGACATGGCGTTCCTGAAGGACAGCCTGCCGGATGCGTCGGCCGGGCAATCCGCCGACTGGCAGCGCGGCCGCTATCTCGCGGGCGCGCTCGGCCACTGCGCGGAATGTCACACGCCGCGCGCGTTCACGGGGCAGCTCGACGGCGCGAAGCCGTTCGCGGGGGCCGCGCTCGGCCGCGTGGCCGCACCCGACATCACGCCGGCCGGCCTCGCCGCGCGCGGCTGGACGAGCACCGACCTGCAGGCGTTCTTCGGCGTGGGCATCGCGCCGCAAGGCTCGGCGTTCGGCGAGATGTATCCGGTCGTGCACCTGAGCACGCAGTACCTGACGAAGGACGACCTGCGCGCGCTGTCGACGTACCTGCTCGGCGATACGCCGCCCGCACCGCAACCGGTGAAGCCCGTATCGGCCGATGCCGCGCAACTGGCCGCCGGGCGCTCGGTGTATCTCGCGGTCTGTGCCGGCTGTCACGGTCTCAACGGCGAGGGCAAGCCGCACGTGGCGGTGCCGATGAACGGCAACTCGACGGTGCGGCAGGGCGATCCGCGCAACCTGCTGGTCGCGATGCTCGACGGCATCGACGAGCAGAAGTTCGCCGGCTTCGAAAACCTGCAGCCGATGCCGGGCTTCGCGCACACGCTGAGCGACGACGAGCTCGCGCAGCTCGCGAACTACCTGCGCGCGACGTGGGGCGGCCAGCCCGCGAGCGTCACGCCGGCCGACGTGAAGGCGATGCGTTGAGTCGTGCCTAGAGGCCGGGCGTCGCGCACGAGGCAGCCGGTTTCCGGTGCTCGTGCGCGATGCGCCGCCCCGTTTTCCTGACGGTGGCGCGTCAGTAGCCGCCGCCACCGCCTCCGCTGCCGCCCGAGCCGCCATACCGGCTCATGCCCGGTCCTTGCGACACGCCGCTGCCCGACGACGTACAGCCCGCCGACAGCACGAGCACCAGCGCCGCGATCAGTGCCGCAGCCAACGTTGCCGATTTCATTGCAATCTCCTTGCAGCGCGCAGGCCACAGGAAAGGCGGTTCGCGTGAACCGCGCGTCTGCGCGATGAGAAGACGTTTCGGCGGAGCCGTTATTCCATGCTTTTTGCGTATCGCCGCGGCGGCGGCGCGTGGATCAACGATAGACGAGATCGGCGCGGCGGTTCTGCGCCCACGCTTCCTCGTCGTGACCGAGCGCGACCGGCTTTTCCTTGCCGAGGCTGACGGCCTCGAGTTGCGTGGCCGGCACGCCGAGCGTTTCGAGCGCGCTCATCACGGCCTGCGAGCGGCGCTGGCCGAGCGCGAGGTTGTATTCGGACGTGCCGCGCTCGTCGGTGTTGCCCTGGATCAGTACGCGCCGCGCCGGGTGGCTGCGCAGGTAGTCGGCGTGCGCCTGCAGCAGCGACTGAAATTCGGGCTTCACCGAGTACTGGTCGAAATCGAAGTAGATGCTGCGCTTGGCGAGTGGGCTGTTCGGATTGTTCAGATCGTCGGCCGTCACCGTCGCGACGGCTTCGCTCGAGGGCGTCGGCGCCGCGCCGGCGTTCTCGGGCGTTTTCGCCGCGTTGTGACAACCGGCCAGCAGTACGAAAGTTGCCAGGACCGCAATTCGGTTCATTTTGCTCATCGTTCGTCTCCAGCGGTTGACTGCGTTGAAAGCGTGGCGCGTGCCGTTCGCACGCAGCTGTCCGGCCGCCATGGCGCGAAAGGTCCGGCCCCGTTGCCGTGATGCAGGCTCGTAAGCCGATGGTGCGCCAGATGAAAGAATGTTGCGACCGGAACGCCGAATCGCGGCGTCGCTGCAAACAGATTAGGAAAAATGTCACAACGTGACCAGTTTCTTCGCATTTTTTGCGCAAACGCGACAGTCGGGAGGCATTCTTGCTTCCGCGAACGGTGTGCGGCATGCGTTGCATGCCACAGCGACAAGGCCGCGCACGAGGCGCGGCCTTGTCGGTACGGCAACGGGAAGCGGGTGATGCGGGAAGCACTCGCCGGACGCCGTCGGTCGTCCGCGTGACGCCGCAGCGCACGCGGCCTCGTCAGAACTTGTGCCGCAGCCCCAGCGCGACGACGGCCTGGTTGCCGTTCGCGGAAGGCGTCAAGGTCCAGACGGTCGCGTTGAACGCCGGATGGCCGTTGCCGCCGCTCACGCTCTGGTACGTGCCTTCGAGATACGCATCCGTGCGCTTGGACAGCGCATAGTCGGCCTGCGCGACGACCTGGTTCCATTTCGGGCGCGTCTGGCCCGTGCGGGTGTCGAAGCGGCCCATCGTGTACGTGTACGCGGCGGCGACGCTCAGCGCACGCGTGACGAAGTAGCGTCCGTCGATCGTGACGTTGTCGAACACCAGCGATTCGCCCTTCAGCGGCACGATGTTGCCGCCCTGGAGCACGCCCGTCACGCCGTCGGTGGTCGAATGCGACCACGCGGCGCCGACCGAGTGCGGCCCGAACGCATAACGCCCGGCCATCGCCCAGATCTGCTGGTTGCCGCCCGTGATCGTCGCCGAGCCGTCGACCGTGCTGAGCGCGCCGTCCGGGTTCGGCGCATTGCGGTCCCGGCTGATCTTCAGGTAGCCGGCGCCGAGCTTCAGCGGCCCGTTCTCATACGACACCCCCGTGCTCCACACCGCGTTGTTGGAGAACTGGCCGGCCGTGTTCGAGAACCCGACCATCGCGCCGAACCTCAGCCCGCGAACCGTCGGGCTCGTGTACTTCACCGCGTGGTTGATGCGCAGGTTGCGGTTCGAATCGTCGTTGTCGTACGGGTGGACCGCGAGGTTGCCGCCCCAGCCGGGGCCGGACGCACCGAGCGGCGTCACGAAATCGAGGATCAGGTCGTACTGGCGGCCGAACGACAGCGTGCCGGCCGTCTGCGAACTCAGCCCGATCCACGCCTGGCGGCCGAACAGGGCGACGCCTTTCTGCGACAGCTTGCCGGTGGTGCCCGAGAAGCCGTTTTCGAGCGCGAAGACCGCGGCCATTCCGCCGCCGAGATCCTCGCGGCCGCGCAGCCCCCAGCGCGACGCGTTCAGTGCGCCGCTCGTCATCGCGACGCTGTCGCTGCCGGGCGAGCCGGCACCGCGCGTGCGCTGGTTGGTCGAGAACGTGATCGAGGTGTCGATCAGGCCGTACAGCGTCACGCTGCTCTGGGCAAGCGCGACATCCGGCACGAAGCCGCTCAGGCAGGCGGCGATGACGGTCCCCGCGACGCGTGCGCCGGCGTGCTGGTTCGTGTGGAAGGAATGCATGGGTGTTTGTTGTTGGACCGGCCTGGCGGCCGATTGAATCGGGCGGCCATTATTGGAGATCTTTCGGCGGCCGATTAAGGCGTTGCACAGGAAAGGTCCTCTGCGGAATCGCTCGGAATCGCGATGCGTCGACTGCGGGGAAGCGGTCGGGAAGGGAGCGTGCGTGGAGGGGCGTGCGGTTCGGCACGCCATCGCGCGACGGCGTGCCGAGCGCCTAGCGGCGGGCGATCGGCAGCGCCGCGTTGGCGCCGCCGCTTCGATAGGCAGCACGAACGGCGTTTGTCCTCGCTTCGAGCGCTTCCGGTGAAATCCCGGGTCTCAGCCGCACGACGACGCGCGGCAACTCGGCCAGTTGATTGCGCAATTGCACGATCGACCGGCAGCAACGGCAGGCCGCCGATTGCGCATTTGGGGCCGATACCGCTTCGGCAAGCTCGGCGGTCCATTCGACGCCGCGGTGGCGCCTGACCTCGTCGAGATGCGGCAGATAACGCGCGTCGCCCGACAACGCGATCAGCAGTGCGGCCCAGTGCGCGCCGCGCCAGCCATGCCGCATGTCGCGTGTCAGGTCGGCCAGCAGCGCGTCGTCCAGCGCGGACAGGCTTTGCTGGCACAGATAGTGGAAGTCGAGCGGCCGATAGCGGACATGCGGGTAGTCGCGCAGCACCTGTCGGAGTTCGACGCCGGTATCGACGGCGGCGGCGAGAAACCGTTCGGCAGGCGCCGGCCGGTTCAACTGCAGCGTCGGCACGCCGAGGAAAAGCCGGCCGATGTCGTCGGGGTGGTAGTGCATCGCGGAAGTCGGGGTGATCGCTCGGGTATGCCGTCCGGATCGCTCACTGATCGCCGGACATCAGCGCCGTGTAACGCCGCTGCATTTCGTCGGGTTCGACCGCTTCGATCGTATGCCCGATCAGCCAATCGTAACCGAACGGATCGCGAATCCTGCCCGAACGCTCGCCGTAGAACTGGTCCTGGGGCGCGCGCGTCACGCGCGCGCCGGCCGCGACGGCGGCGGCGATCGTCGCATCGGCATCGTCGACATGAAGATGGAGCGCCATCGGCGCGTTGCCGTCCGGGTCGAGCGCGAAGAGATCGTATTCCGGGAACTCGTCGGAGATCATCAGCGTGCATGGCCCGAGCTGCAATTCCGCGTGACCGATGCGCCCCGACGGCTCGACGAGCCGGAATTTCTCCTGCGCGCCGAATGCCTTCGCATAGAACGCGATGGCATCCTCCGCGCGTTTGGCGCGCAGATACGGAAAGACTTCGCGAATCGCCATGGTGCCCTCCGGTGGATGGTGTGGGTGTGGCTCGATCCTATCGCGCATTTTGCTCCCGGTCTTGAACGAAATTGACCGCTGCGCAGATGGCGGCGAACGCCACGATGCACGCGTCAAACCATCTTCCGGCCGAATCCGCTGGAGTCGCTCTGACCCTGAGCAGAATTCGTTCCGGTCGGAGGGGGGAATTTTCGGCTCGCGAATCCCTGTTCCAGCCGATCGGCACGGATACCGGCTGGACGCCGTGACCCTGAACCGCGAACGGACGCTTGACACAGCTCAACCGCAATCGCCGGCGTGGCAATACAGTCGATTCCGGCGGCTGCGCGAAGCGGCGCGCGACCGTGTGGGGTACTCACGGCTTGGTCGGCGCCTTCCGCGATACCGGCCTCGATCAACGCGTGCTGGATCGCTTCCGAAACCGGGCCGGATTCGAACGGTGCACGTGTCCTGACGCGCGCCGGAATCGCATCGAACAGTGTGCCGAGGGCGGCGTCGGAATAGCCGTCGTCGCAGATCCGGACCTGCGCCAGCAGATCGGGGTCGACTTCGGACGGAAACGTGCCGATCGTATGGGCGAGCCCGGCGTGATCGAGCGCGACGCGCAGATTGAGCAACGCCGCCCCGCAACTGATGATCAACTCGCGGTCGAACGGATCGACCACGGGCAACGCGCGCACGCGGTCCGCGCACAACAAGATCGTGTTGCCGTCGACCAGGAAGCGCCACGGCTGGGAATTGTGGCTGGACGGCGCCAGCACCGCGTAGCCCACCAGCGACCTCGGATCGCGGTCGGAACGCGTGCTGGCGGCAAGCGGGGGAACGGATATCATCGATCATCTCCAGGTCGCCGCGCCCGCGGCGTCACTCACGCCACTTCATCGTGTCAGCAACCGTCCGGCGGCCGTTGACCCACGTCAAGCGTCCGTCACCGGACGGTGCACGCGCGACGGGCGGCGACTAGCCTGTGAAAGCGAAGCGCGCGAAGACGATCGCGCGGGGAGGGGGAACATGCTTGCGATGACGTTTGACGGCACGACGCCGCATTTGCGCGAAACGCACGTGCCGGACCCGTCGCCCGCGGCGGGTCAGCTGCTGATCGACGTGCACGCGTGCGGCGTATGCCGCACCGATCTCCACGTGGTCGACGGCGAGCTCGCGCACCCGAAGCTGCCGCTGATTCCGGGGCACGAGATCGTCGGCACCGTGCGCGGGCTGGGCGAAGGCGTGACGGGCTTCGCCGTCGGTGACCGGGTGGGCGTCCCGTGGCTGGGCTCGACATGCGGGCATTGCACGTATTGCACATCCGGCCGCGAGAACCTGTGCGACAGCCCGGGTTTCACGGGCTATACGATCGACGGCGGCTATGCCGAGCGCGCGGTCGCCGACCACCGGTATTGCGTGCATCTGCCGCGGCGCTATTCCGATCTGGAAGCCGCGCCGCTGCTGTGCGCCGGCCTGATCGGTCACCGAACCTTGCGCATGGCGGGCGATGCGCGCCGGATCGGCCTCTACGGCTTCGGTGCGGCGGCGCATCTGGTCGTGCAGGTCGCGCGGGGGGAGGGACGCAAGGTGTTCGCACTGACGAAGCCCGGCGACGCCGTGGCGCAGCAACTGGCGCTGTCGCTGGGCGCGGCATGGGCCGGCGGCAGCGACGAAGCGCCGCCGGAGCGGCTCGATGCCGCGCTGATTTTCGCGCCGGCGGGGGCGCTGGTGCCGGCTGCGCTGCGGGCACTCGACAAAGGCGGGATCGTCGTATGCGGCGGCATTCACATGAGCGACATCCCGAGCTTTCCGTACGCGTGGCTATGGGGCGAGCGCCGCATCGCGTCGGTGGCCAACCTGACGCGTGCGGATGCGGCCGCATTCATGCGGATCGCCGCCGCGACACCGCTGCGGGTCGAGGCGGTACGCTACGCGCTGACGGACGCGAACCGCGCACTCGACGACCTGCGCGGCGGACGCGTGTCAGGCGCTGCCGTGCTCGGTATGCACGACTGATCCGCTCGACGCCGCCGCGGCGCGGTCAGATTTGCCGCAGGCCGTCCGAATCGACGATCCGGATCTGCTTGCCTTGGGCCGCGACGAGCCCTTTGTGCTGGAACTTCGACAGCATGCGGCTGACCGTTTCGAGCTTCATCCCGAGATATTCGCCGATCTCGTCGCGCGTCATCCGCAGCACGAATTCCGCGGCCGAGTAGCCGCGCGCCTTGAAGCGGGCGGAAAGGTTCAGCAGGAACGCGGCCACGCGCTGTTCGGCGCTCATCGTGCCGAGCAGCAGCATCTGCGAGGATTCGCGCACGATCTCGCCGCTCATCATCTGATAGACGTGATGCTGCATCGGCCGCACTTCGCGGCACATCTGTTCGAGCTGACCGAACGGAATGATGCAGACCGTGCTGTCTTCGAGCGCGATCGCGTCGCCGTTGTGGCACCCGGCGTGCACGCCATCGAGCCCGAGCGACTCGCCGACGATCTGGAAGCCGGTGATCTGCTCGTCGCCGTCGCGATGCATGACGATCGTCTTGAACGAGCCGGTTCTCACCGCGTAGATGCTGTTGAACGCATCGCCCGAACGAAACAGCGTTTCGCCGCGCTTGACGTGGCGCGTCGTGCAGATCATCGCGTCGACGCGGGCGAAATCGTCGGGCGAAAGATCGGGCGGCATGCACACGGTACGCAACGCACACGTCGAACAGCGGGACGCGGCGCGCTTGGGCTGGTCCCACGGTTCGACAGGGCGCATCGGGATGAACGGGCGTAACGGCATGGTCGTCGAGACTTCGGCACTGCTCTGCATGATCGGCTCCAGTTCGGGGCAGCGGCGGTTCGCCGTCGGGCGGGATCGCGCCGGCCGTTGTACCGGCGGCCTCGGTTTCCGCCGCCTTCGTGTCGGGAGTGCCTGCCGGACGCGCCGCGAGACCGTTACGCCGGCCTCGACGACGACGCTGCGTTGGCTCCGGCTGGCACGCAGGGTTGTTTTTCTTGATGTCCAGTATGGATGTTGCGCGCCGTCAGGAAAATCAGCCGCAATTGAAGTTGCGGTAGGAGAGAGGGAAGTCTTGTAGGAGGTTTCCTACAGGGGTGCGGCGTCTTGTCGCGAGCCTCGGATGCCGCCGTCAGAGCTCGTCGGGATCCTCGAACAGCTTGTGGCGCATCGCGTAGCGCACGAGGGCCGTGTCGTTCGGCATCTGCATCTTTTCGAGGATCCGCGTCTTGTACGTGCTGACGGTCTTGACGCTGACGCACAGCGCCTGCGCGATTTCGGAAATCGATTCGCCGGTGGTGACGCGCCGGAACACGTCGAACTCGCGGTCGGACAGGCGCTGGTGCGGCAGGAGATCGGTCGGTTCGTTCAGGCTCTGCGCGAATTGCTCGGCCATGGTCAGGCTCACGTAGACGCCGCCGGCCGCGATCTTGGTCAGCGCGGCGACCAGTTCCGCGCTCGCGCTTTCCTTGGTCATGTAGCCCGAGGCGCCCGCGCGGAATGCGCGCACCGCGTATTGCTGCTCGGCGTGCATCGTCAGCACGAGGATATGCAATCCCGGTTTCTCGTCCTTGATCTGCTTGATGAGTTCGATGCCGTTGCGGCCGGGCATCGACAGGTCGAGCACGAGCACGTTCGCGGCCGTGTCGCGTATGAGCTCGATCGTCGACGCACTGTCCTGCGCTTCGCCGACGACGTCGAAACCGCTTGCGTTCTGCAGGATGTGCCGTAGACCGTCCCGGACGAGCGCGTGGTCGTCGGCGATGAGTACGCTGATCATGACAGCACGTCTCCTTGCTGGATGGCGTGAAGCGGCAGCGCCACGGTGAACGTGAACCGCGCTCCCGGCCGGTTGTCGATCGTCGCCGGACCGTCGAGCATGCGCGCTCGCTCGCGAATGCCGATCCGCCCGAACGGCGGGCGATCCTGGCTGGCGCGTGGATGTTCCGGCGCGCCGTGGCCGTTGTCCGCGATGCGCGGCATGCAATAACCGTCCAGCGTCGGCAGCGCGGCCGGCGCGGCCGGCGCGGCATATCGGGCAACCGGCCGGATCCGGTGCGGAGCCGGCCTGGCCTGGAAGGGAGACGCATTCACTGTCATGGCCGTTCATCCTGACGGATTTCGTCGACGGCGGGCGGCGGGCCGGACGCGGGGCACGAAAAGCGGCGGGGCAGGCGGGAATTGCGATATCGCCGTGAATTGTGCGCGTTTTACCGACGTTCGCCAATCGGAACCGATGCGTATGGGCGGCGCCGCGCGTGCTTGGCCCGCGTCAACGGAAAGGCGGGC
The DNA here is from genome assembly GCF_001522585.2 of Burkholderia sp. NRF60-BP8. Taxonomy (NCBI): domain Bacteria; kingdom Pseudomonadati; phylum Pseudomonadota; class Betaproteobacteria; order Burkholderiales; family Burkholderiaceae; genus Burkholderia; species Burkholderia sp. NRF60-BP8. The sequence continues at coordinate 1,419,008 of NZ_CP013372.1, read as the reverse complement.
GGCAGGATCAGAGTGGTTCGAACCGGGACGACATGGCGCACGTGCCATGTACCGAAGCATCTTTGCTGCATTCGACGACAACCGCAGCGCGCGGCGTGGGCTCGACGAGGCGATTTCGCTTGCCCGCGCCGTGCGTTGCTCGCAGCGTCGCCGAATCGCTGGCGCGCATCTCGGAGCGGCCGGCGCTGGTCGTACGGAAGAGGCCGGGCGCGTGCGCAGACATGCCGTGACGACGCGATTGCAATGACGGCGGTCGTCGCCGGAAGCGGGCAGCCCGCACGCGGCTGCCCGTTTTTACGTGCTCAGTGAGACAGCAGCACCGGCACCGTCATCGTCTCGAGGATCGCGCGGGTCGCGCCGCCGAGCACGCGTTCGTGCATGCGGACATGACTGTACAGGCCCATCACCAGTAGATCCGCGTGCAGGTCGGTCACGCGGTTCAGCAGCGTCGCCCCCACGCCGACCGACCGCGTGCGCGGCGTGGTCGAGAACGACGCGCGAATGCCGTGCCGTTCGAGATAGGCGGCGACATCGACGCCCGGTGGCGTCTTGTCCGGATCGGGATGCCCGCGCGAGACCGTCTCGACGTTGACGAAGCGCGCGCGGGCGAGCAACGGCAGCGCATCGGCCATCGCGCGCGCGGCCTCCCGTCCGCCGTCCCAGCCGATCAGCACGTTCTCGCCGATCGTTCGCACGTCACCCGCGTAAGGCACGACGATCGCCGGGCGTCCGCCGCCCATCACGACGTCCTCGACGAAATGGCGCGCCACGTAGGTCGTGCGGTCGTCGGGATCTTCCTGGCCGAGTATCAGCAGGTCGGCGTGGCGCGCATGCAGGATCGCGGCCTCGGTCGCATTGCCGGCCGGCGCTTGCCATTCGACGCTGCGGCCGGCACGTTCCGCAGCCGTCAGGAATCGCTCTTCGGCTTCCTTGCGGCGCTGGTCGCACAGACGTTCGTAGACGGCCAGCTTCAGCGGTTCGTCGGGCCGCCGCAGCGGCTCGAAGAGATCCTGGCACACGACGTAGAGTCCGACCAGATGGGCATTCCAGCGTCCCGCGAGTTCGAGCGCGAGATCGACGCGCGTGGCGCAGCGCGCGCTGTCGTCGAGATGGACGAGCAGGGTCTTGTAGCTCATGACGGCTCCTTTTCGGTGGATGCGGCCGTGGCTTCGGCGGACGCTTTCGCTGCGGCGCTCGCCGGAATCATCAAGACCGGGCACCTGGCCTGACGCAGCACGCGTTCGGCCACGCTGCCGAGGAACAGGCGCTGAAAGCCGCGCCGGCCGTGCGTGCCCATCACGATCAGATCGGCGTCGATCTCGCCCGCGAGACCGACGATCCGGTGCGGGATGTCCTCGCCTGCCGGCGCGACGTTGGAAATCCGCGGCGTGCCGGCGATGTCGCGCGCCCTCATGCGCCGTGCGGCGTCTTCGGTCACGCGTAATCCTTCTTCACGGAACGAGTCGACCAGGATCGACGGGTCGTATCCGTACATGTCGTAGGCCGGCACCAGAAAATCGACGACGTAGACGGGGGTCAGCCGCGCGCCCGTTTCCGCCGCGAGATCCAGCGCGACGTCGAGTGCACGGGACGACGTGTCGCTGCCGTCGAGCGCAACCAGAATGTTCGAGTACATGGCATTTCCCTTGAACGGATGTGGACGAAACCATCATCGGCGCGTGGGGGCCGCGCGCGCTGATCTGGATCAAGCGTCCCGGTTGCCGCGTAGCACGCGCATCGCGGCACGCGCTGCGATCCACGCGTCGTTGCTTGGCTCGACGACCACCGTGACCGCGCTCGACGCACGCGACACGCCGTGTGCATTGTGCGCATTCGCGCGCGCGTCGAGCTCGATGCCGAGCCAGCCGAGCGATGTGCAGATCCGCTCGCGCAACGGCGCCGATTGCTCGCCGATGTCGGCCATGAAGACGCGCATGTCGAGGCCGCCGGGCAGGGCGGTCAACGCGCCGGTCTCGCACGATCCGGTGAACATACAGCGCCAGCGCATCACACGCGAGCGGGGTCGCCGGCCGCCTCGCACGCGAGCGGCGCACGCGTACGCATCGACCGCATCAGTGCGACATCAGCACCGGCAGCGTCATCGACGCCAGCACCGTGCGCGTGGCGCCGCCGATCATCAGTTCGCGCCAGCGCGGATGGCCGTAGGCGCCCATCACGAGCAGGTCGGAGCCCGTTTCATAAGCGCGCGACAGGAGCGTGTCGCCGACCGACGCGCCGCTGCCGGTCGCGATGTCGAGCACCTTCACGTCGCGCGCGTGGCGCGCCAGCATCAGCGCGGCATCGGCGGCCGGAATCCGTGTGGGTGCGGACTCCGAATCGCCGTCGACCACGGCGACCACCGTCGTGCGCTTCGCATGCTCCAGGAACGGAAGTGCGTCGTGCGCGGCGCGAGCGGCTTCTCGACTGCCGTCCCAAGCGACGAAAACCCGCTCGCCGACTGACGGAAATTCTCCCGTGTACGGCCAGAACAGCACCGGGCGGCCGGCGGACAACACGAGGTTCTCGGGAAACTGATCGTCGATATAGGTTTCGGGATCGTTCGGGTCGCTTTGGCCCGCGATCACCAGATCGGCGAGTCGCGCGGCGCGCGGCACGGCCACATTCGCGCGCTCGTCGGCGCGAACCCAGGTTGCCGGCACTTTTGCACGAGCGGTTTCCGCATGAAACAGACGCTCCAGCGCCGCGCGCCGCTCGTCGCGCGCTTCGCGATGCGCCCGGAAATAGTCGGCGGAACCGGCCATCACGTAGAACGAATGCGGCTCGGGTGTGTAGACCGCGAACAGCCCGGTGAGATGCGCGCCGAAGCGCCGGGCGAGATGCAACGCGAACTCGAGACGCGAATGTGCGCGAGCGCTCGTATCGAGGTGCACGACCATGCTTTTGTAGCTCATCGGAATCGCTCCATCGACGGGTGATCCGCCAGTGCAATCCAGTCTACGAAGCAGGGTTTCCACGCGCTTGACTCAGATCAACGGCAACGATGCGCGATACCCGCACAGTGAGGCGGTCGCGACGCCGAGGCCGCGCAAAGTGACGAGGCGGATGTCGATCCATTGACCCGATCGAAAGGGGAAGGCCGATGAGCCTGGGTGGCGCCGCCAGCGCGGGCATCGTCGTCGGCGCACGCGTGCCGATCGTGCTGACGCGCCGCGCCGACGGTGTCGCCGTCCGGGTCGCATCCTGCGCGCTGGCCGCGTTGCTGGCGCGGCAACGGCACGCACCCGCGTCGATCGACGAACCCGCAATTTTTTCGATGGAGGAACGGCGATGAAAGCACTCGTGTACCACGGGCCGGGGCGCAAGGCGCTCGAGGAACGCCCCGAGCCGGAACTGCAGTCGCCCACCGATGCGATCGTCCGCGTCACGCGCACGACGATCTGCGGCACCGATCTGCATATCCTCAAGGGCGACGTACCGACGTGCGAACCCGGCCGCATTCTCGGCCATGAGGGCGTCGGCATCGTCGAGCAAGTGGGCGCCGCGGTCGAATCGCTGAAACCGGGCGATCACGTGCTCATTTCATGCATCTCGTCGTGCGGCCGCTGCGAATACTGCCGTCGCGGACTCTATTCGCACTGCACGACCGGCGGCTGGATCCTCGGCAACCGGATCGACGGCACACAGGCCGAGTATGTGCGCATCCCGCACGCGCAGACGAGCCTGTACCGGATTCCGGCGGGCGCGGACGAGGACGCGCTCGTGATGCTGTCCGATATCCTGCCGACCGGATTCGAATGCGGGGTGTTGAACGGCAAGGTGCAGCCGGGCTGCTCGGTCGCGATCGTCGGCGCGGGTCCGATCGGGCTGGCCGCATTGCTGACCGCGCAGTTCTACTCGCCTGCGCAGGTCATCATGATCGATCCGGACGACAACCGGCTCGAGATCGCGCGGCACTTCGGCGCGACCGACTGCTTCGACGGCCGTGCCGGCGACCCGGTGGCGCAAGTGATGAAGTTGACCGACGGCGTCGGCGTGGATTGTGCGATCGAGGCGGTCGGCATTCCGGCAACGTTCGAAATGTGCACGTCGCTGGTCGCGCCCGGCGGGGTCGTCGCGAACGTGGGCGTACATGGCGTCAAGGCGGACCTGCACCTGGAGAAGCTGTGGGACCGCAACATCTCGATCACGACGCGGCTCGTCGACACGGTCAGCACGCCGATGCTGCTGAAGACCGTGCGCGCCGGGCGTATCGACCCGACGCGCCTGATCACGCACCGGTTCTCGCTCGACGACGTCGAGCGCGCGTACGACACGTTCGGGCGCGCCGCGCAGACCCACGCATTGAAGGTCATCATCGAAGTCCGTTGACGGGCCGGTGGCGCGACGGGGACCGGTGCGCAACCTCCGATTCCCGCCGCGCCCGATCGGTGTCTCGTCGGTACCGTGGTCAGGAGGAAAGGGCAGCCGGCTCGCACGCATCGCCCGATTCGACCGCATCGAGATCGACGCTCTGCGCGTAAGTCGGTACTTCGCACGGCCAGTGCAATCGCTCCGAAATGCGCCGCCGCAATGCGTCGGCCGCTGCCGGCTCGCCATGCGTGACGAAGGTTCGTACGGGCGCGGGCCGCATCGTGCCGAGCCACTGGAGAATCTCCTCGTAGTCGGCATGGGCGGACAACGCGGCGATCGACTCGACCTGGGCGCGCACGCGCACGTATTCGCCGTGAATCTTGACGGTCGGCTCGTGCGCGGCCAGTGCCGCTCCGCGCGTGCCGGCAGCCTGATAGCCGACGAGGGCGATCGTGTTGCGCGCATCGGGCGCGTAGCGGCTCAGGTGATGGAGTACGCGCCCGCCCGTCGCCATGCCGCTTCCGGCGATGATGACCATCGGGCCGTGGTGTTCTGCAATCGCCTTCGATTGCTCGACCGACCGGATCATCGTCGCCGCGTGGCCGAGCGCGTTCGCTTCCGAAAGCGTCAGCCGGTGCTCGAGGATATGGTGGCGATAGATTTCGGTCACGTCGGTCGCCATCGGGCTGTCGACGAACACCGGCACGCGCGCCATGCGGCCGGACGCCTTCAGTCGTGCGATGTAATGCAGGATTTCCTGCGCGCGGCCGACGGTGAAGCAAGGCATCACGACGACCCCGCCTCGCGCGAACGTCTTGTCGAGCAGCGTGGCCAGCTCGTTCTCGGGGTCCGATGCGGGATGCAGCCGGTCGCCGTAGGTCGATTCGACGACGAGATAATCGGCATGCGCCGGGGGCAGCGGCGGCTGCATGATCGGGTCGTGATAGCGTCCGAGGTCGCCCGAGAATGCGAGCACCTTGTGATCCCAGTGCATCACGACGCTCGCGGCGCCGAGAATGTGGCCGGCCGGCAGCAGGCGGAACGCCAGCCCGCCGCCGAGCGCGGTGCACTCGTCGAACGCGACGGGCTTCAGCAGGTGCAGTGCGCGCTGCGCGTCGTCCAGCGTGTAGAGCGGTTGCGCGGGATGATGCCTCGAGTAGCCGTGGCGATTCGCGAAGTCGGCTTCCTCTTCCTGCAGCCGCGCGCTGTCGCGCAGCATGATGTCGCAGAGTTCGGCCGTGGCTGCCGTGCAGTACACCGGGCCGCGAAAGCCTTCGCGCGCCAGCACCGGAAGATAGCCGCTATGGTCGATATGCGCGTGCGTGAGCACGACCGCGTCGAGCGTGTCGGGCGCAACCGGCAACGGGCTCCAGTTGCGCAGCCGCAGGTTCTTCGTGCCCTGGAACAGGCCGCAATCGACCAGCACGCGGGTATTGCCGTGCTCGATCAGGTATTTCGAGCCGGTCACGGTTTCGGTCGCACCAAGAAAAGTCAGTTTCATGGATCGCCTCGCGGGAGTGGACGGAGCAGTGAATCGATTACAGCGCGGATGCGTACGAAGCGATTGATGGAAATCAGGGATTGCAGTATCCGTGTCCCGGGCGGGCGAGGTTCGTCCGTCAGCGGTTGCGGCTCCGGTTTGACGTCGATCAACGCCCCCGGCCGGACGGCGACCCGATGGTGATCGTATACGTTGCGGCGATGTGTGATTTCGGCTTGCCGCGACGCTCGATGTACGCTCGCGTTGCCTCGAAGTAGCTGAACGTCGACTCTGTCTGCGTGAAGTGCAGCATCCTCAAGCGGCTCGTGGCGTCATCCACGCCCACCAGCAGCGTGCATTGCCATCCGGGAGCGAGTAAAGCTCGTTTTTGAGCGGCGCCAGATAGACCGCCTTGTTGCGGACCGCGCCTTCGTCACGAATCTTGACGTGCAAGGCGTCACAAAACAACGATTATTGTCTGCACTACACTGCACCGAGTCCCTGTCGACGGTCAGTATCCACCATGCCCGCCACCGCCTTGCAATTCGCACTGCTCGCCAAGCATCAGGAAATCGCGTCCCTGCGCCACTTGGCCGAGCAAATCGAATTGGTCGACCTGCTCGGCCGCCTGATCCATGCGCTGCAGCGCGAGCGCGGCGCCACCAGCATCTATTTGGCGTCGAGCGGCAAGCGCTTTGTCGCCGAACGCGCGGCTTCGCGCGGCGAATCGGCGCCGCTCGTCGCGCAGTTGCGCGCGCGCCTGGATCTGGAGCTGACGCCCGCACGCGGCTCGACGTCGCGCCTGCTGTCGCTGATCGCCTGGGTGCTGCTCGACCTGGAATCGCTGGATGTGCTGCGCGAACAGGTCGACCATCTTGCGCTGTCGGCGCCGGATTCCGTCCAGGCGTTCAGTACCGTGATCGGCGGCCTGGTGGAGCTGATTTTCCAGTTTGCCGACAGCGCGGCGGATCCGTCGGTGTCGCGCACGCTGATTGCTCTCGTCCATGTCGTCGAGGGCAAGGAGGAGGCGGGACAGGAACGCGCCGTCGGCGCGCACATGTTCGCGGCGGGCACGTTTTCGGCGGACCAGCAGCAGCGCCTGCTGTATCTGATCGCCGCTCAGGAGCGCAGTCTCGAAGTCTTCGCGAGCTTCGCAAGCGCGGCGCAAAACGCATGGTGGGAAAACCGCATGACGGAGCCGCACATGGCGGCGCTCGAGAAGCTGCGCCGCGTACTGTGCACGGCGCACGCCGGCGATGCGCTCGATACCGCCCTGAGTGAAGCATGGTTCGACGCCGCGAGCGCCCGCATCGACGATCTCTGGCACCTTCAGATTGCGCTGACGCTGCAGGTGCAGGAAACGTGCAACGCGCGAATCGACGACGCGCACCGAACGCTGCGCGACTCCGAGCGCCTGATGGCGCATTTGCGAAACAATCCGCCCCCGCATATCCAGGCGCTCGCCCAGTTCTTCGCCGGCGATCCGTTGTCGGCGCGCGCGGCGGTTCACGAACTGCCGGGACGCCTCTCCGGCTCCGACCAGTGGACGCTCGCCAGCCTGAAATCCCTGCTGGAGTCGCAATCGGCGCGATTGGCCGGCGCGGAGGTCGAGCTCGACGCGGCACGTCGTGCGCTCTACGAACGAAAGCTGGTGCAGCGTGCGAAAAATACGCTGATGACGCGCTTCAGCCTGCGGGAGGACGAAGCGTATCGGATGCTGCAGAAAGCGTCAATGGACGGCAATCGGCCGCTTGCCGATATCGCGGAAGACGCGCTGACGTCGCCCGAGCGATTCATCGACGAGCACGCGCAGCCTTCCGCGCGACGCCGTACGCAGCGAAGCGCGTCGCGGACACCGCACGACGACGGCACGACCTGACAGGAATGCACCGCGCTTCACGCACCGCGGCGGCGCCCGAAGCGCATGCACGAAGTGCAGTTTGCACCGCGCGAGTGCGATTCACTGCGTTCGGCTGCGGCATGCTCCCGCGGGCATTTCGCGTTCGGCCAGCCTGCATCGAGATATCTCCGTCACTGGTATGGAAATTGCGAACATTTCGGTCGTCGGGCTAATGGCGGCCTGACGATCGCGCCATGTCCAACCGTGGCGGCCGATTACGTGGATAACAGCGTCCGCGCCAGGCACTCGCATGTCGAGCGAGTGCCTGGCGCGTTTTTTTTCGTCCAACTTTACGAGCGCACACCATGGCCTACCTCACGCCCAACGAATTCGTCACCAGGATGGTCGACGCCGGTGAATCGAAGCTGTCGATGTCGACCCGCGATACGCTGATTCGCGCGTACATGGCTGGCGCGATCCTCGCGCTCGCAGCCGCCTTCGCAGTCAGCATCACGATCAACACCGGCAACGCACTGGCCGGTTCGCTGCTGTTTCCGGTCGGATTCTGCATGCTGTACCTGCTCGGCTTCGATCTGCTCACGGGCGTCTTCACGCTCGCGCCGCTCGCGGTGATCGATCGCCGGCCCGGCGCGACCTGGGGAGGCGTGTTCCGCAACTGGACGCTGGTGTTCTTCGGCAATTTCGCGGGCGCGCTGACGGTCGCGCTGTTCATGGCGATCATCTTCACATTCGGCTTTTCGGAAGCGCCGAACGCAATCGGACAGAAGATCGGCGGTATCGGCGAAGCACGCACGCTCGGTTATGCGGCGCACGGCGCCGCCGGCATGCTCACGCTGTTCGTGCGCGGCGTGATGTGCAACTGGATGGTGTCGACCGGCGTGGTCGCGGCGATGATGTCGACGTCCGTACCCGGCAAGGTGATCGCGATGTGGATGCCGATCCTCGTGTTCTTCTACATGGGCTTCGAGCACTCGGTCGTGAACATGTTCCTGTTCCCGTCCGGCCTGATGCTCGGCGCCCACTTCACGATCGTCGACTATCTGCTGTGGAACGAGATCCCGACGGTACTCGGCAACTTGGTCGGCGGGCTGGTGTTCGTCGGCGCGGCGCTGTACAGCACGCACTACAAGACCGCACCGAAACGCGCGCCCGCTTCGCCGGTGGGTGTTGTTGCGCGCAAGGCCTGATCGCGCTGCGCAAGCCGCAACCGAATGCCGGCGAGGCACGGCGCCTGAACGGGCAGGGCGCCCACGTTTGGTTCACCAGCTTTGGCAGACCGACGGCCAGGTTTGTTTGGCGGCGCTGCGGTTTGCCGACGTTGCGCCAGATCCACGATCACATGCTCGACGTCGGCCTGCGTGATCTCGCGTTGCTTCTTCTTGAACGCCCCAGGTTTGCCGTGCCGTTCGATGTATGCCCGTGTTGCCTCGAAGTAGCTGAACGTCGACTCCGTCTGCGTGAAATGCAGCATCATCAACCGGCTCGTCGCGTCGTCCACATACACCAGCAGCGTGCAGGCCGGCGCCCGTTCCTCGAACCACCGATGATCGCTGCCGTCGATCTGGATCAGTTCGCCCAGGCACGCGCGTCGGGCTCGTGGCTGATACACCTTCGGCGGCCGCTGTCGACGCGGAATCCAAAGCCCAGCGTCCGTCATCAGCTTCCTGACCGTCTCCTTGGCCAGCCGAATGCCGTGGCACTCCCAGAGCTTCTCGCACGCCAGCGTCGGCCCGAAATCAGCGTAGCGCTCGCGAATAACGGTCAGGGCACGTAACGCCAGCCCGTCGTCGAGCTTGCGGTTGCCCGGCCGGCCGCGACGGCCCGAAGCTACGCCGCTGGCTCCTTGCTCTCGATATCGGATGATCAGCCGTTCCACCTGGCGCACGCTCAGGCCCAGCCGTTCAGCCGCACGCCCAGGCTTCAAGCCCGTGTCCACCACGGCCTGGATTACCTTGAGTCGATCAAGCTCTCGCATCGTCAGTGTCACCAATCCGGCTGGCTGCATGGTCGGCTCCCGGGCTTACTCAACGAGCCGTCCAGCATGCCAGCAGTCAAAAACACGACATCTGTAAATAGCCAGAACACGACATTAGGATATGGCTGCTACAACACAAACTGTCGATAATTCACGTTATGTAAAATTAAAACGCCGTGGCTAATCGGTATGTCACTGCTTGTCCCATTCCCAAGAACGGCCTGATCCATCCGGCCAGTCCGATGCGCGACTAACGCACCGCATCCCTCGATTCCCGGGCAGCTCACAACGGCTCGTCCCGAGCGTCCCTTCCTCCTGTGTCCTTCATCCCGCGACGTCGGGCAGCGCTGTCGGCCCGTAGACCATCTGCGTGCGCCGGCTTGCTGTTAACGCATGCCCATTCGCGGGCCCTTTCCCATCCACGAAATCACCGGAGCCCGTTCATGGATATCGATCGTCACCGTATCGGCGGCACCTTGGGGATCGCCGCATGTTCGTTTGCCGCCGCACTTTCTTTCGCCGTGCAGGCGCAAGGAGCGACCGCCTGCTATGCCGTCGACATGCGCGGTGGGCCGCTCTACGTCACGTCGGATGTGTTGCGCGAAGCCGCGCTCAGGGTCGCGGACGCGAAAGTCGACACTGTCGTCGAGCGTATGCCGCTGAGGCCGGAAGCGCCCCCGCCCGACCCGAAACGTTGCGACGGGGCGAACGATCGCCTTCCTGCGGCCGGTCCCGACCAGCGCAACTACTTCGGCAACGTCGTGAGCCCGTTGAAGTTCCTGCGTCTCGCGGCCTATCAATGCGCTGGCGCAGGAGGCCGGAGCCAGTTCTTCTCGATGAACGAGGCCATTTATTATCGCCAGTGCGGAGGCGGACAATACTCGAACTACATTCACTTCTGGGGACGAGCGAACGGGAACTCGAGCACGTGTTTCGCCAGCGACTACCCGACGATGTTTGCCAGGGCCGCCAAAGACAGGACGCCGGCGGAGCTGCTCAAAGCGATGAAGACGGTTTACGCGGGCGGCCTGAGCGGAGCCGACGCGAACGATCAGGCGCTCGGCAACGCGATGGCGGCGATCTTGATCGCCGAAAGCAATCGCGACTATCTCGTCAATCTCGAGAACTACATGCTGCTGGACCTGGCCGACCTGAAGAAGGCCACGCCGGAGCAAATCATCGGGGGCCACTGCGTGCCGAATGCCGACTCCTGCCAGAACCGCCGCGAGTCGCAGGACGGCAAGCACCCGCTCGCGTGGGGCGGCGCGCAGGAAACCATGATGGTGAACGGCTGGGGCCAGGCGGCAGGCGCCAATAGCCCCTTCGGCATGAAATTCGAAGGCGATCTGTCCGGCGAGTGGGCAGTCGCGAAAGGAAAGGTCAAAAGCGCGAAGGTCGCCGAATGCGGCAAGGTTCCGCCCGCCTACCGAGATCTGAACCCCGACCAGCAGAGCGCAGTGAGACGCGTCTTCGAGGGCATTCTGCCGATCCGCTGAGGTTCGCCGTGGTCGACGCGCCCCCCAAAAAAAACGCCGCCGCCCCGTGCCCGGAAGCGGCGGCGTCACGACGCTCAAGTCGTCGTCAGACGGCCATCACCGTCACCGACTTCGTGACGAGATACGGCTCCAGCGCTTCCGGCCCGCCTTCCGACCCGTAGCCCGAATCCTTCACGCCGCCGAACGGCATTTCCGGCCACGGCGTCGCCGGCTGGTTGATCCACAGCATCCCGACTTCGAGGCGCTGCGTCAGCAGATGCACGTTCGCGAACGCGCGCGTGAACGCGTAGCCGGCCAGCCCGAACGGCAGTCGGTTCGCCTCGGCGATCGCGTCCTCGAGCTTGTCGAAGCCGCGAATCGCCGCGACCGGGCCGAACGGCTCGTTGTTGAACACGTCCGCTTCGAGCGGCACGTTCGCGATCACGGTCGGTGCGAAGAAGTTGCCTTCCGCGCCGATGCGCTCGCCGCCGGTCTCGATGCTCGCGCCGACCTTGCGCGCGTTGTCGACAACCGACGCCATCGCGGTCAGCCGCCGCGGATTCGCGAGCGCGCCGAGCGTCGTGCCTTCGTCGAGGCCGTTGCCGACCTTCAGCCCTTCCGCATGCTTGACCAGCGCGCGCGTGAATTCGTCGCGGATGCTGTTGTGCACGAGGAAGCGCGTCGGCGAAATGCAGACCTGCCCCGCGTTGCGGAACTTCGCACCGCCGGCGGCCTTCACCGCAAGCGCGACGTCCGCGTCCTCGGCGACGATCACCGGCGCGTGGCCGCCCAGTTCCATCGTCGCGCGCTTCATGTGCTGGCCCGCGAGCGCGGCCAACTGCTTGCCGACCGGCGTCGAACCCGTGAACGTGACCTTGCGGATCACCGGGTGCGGGATCAGGTACGACGAGATTTCAGCCGGATCGCCGTATACGAGGCCGATCACGCCGGCCGGCACACCGGCGTCGACGAACGCGCGCAGCAGCGCGGCCGGCGATGCCGGGGTTTCTTCCGGCGCCTTCACGAGGAACGAACAGCCGGTCGCGAGCGCGGCGCTCAGCTTGCGCACCACCTGGTTGACCGGGAAATTCCACGGCGTGAACGCCGCGACCGGGCCGACCGGCTCCTTCACGACCGTCTGCTGCGCACCGAGGTTGCGCGGCGGCACGATCCGGCCGTACACGCGGCGGCCCTCGTCCGCGAACCATTCGATGATGTCGGCCGCCGACAGCACTTCGATGCGCGCTTCGGCGAGCGGCTTGCCCTGCTCCTGCGTCATCAACTGCGCGATCGTGTCCGCACGTTCGCGCACCAGTGCGGCCGCCTTGCGCATCGTCGCCGCGCGCTCGTGGGCGGGCACCTTGCGCCATGCTTCGAAGCCGCGCTGCGCGGCGGCGAGCGCACGGTCGAGATCGGCGATGCCCGCGTGGGCCACCTTGCCGATCGGCTTGCCGGTCGCCGGGTTCACGACGTCGATCGTCTTGCCGCTCGCGGCGTCGACCCACTCGCCGTCGATCAGCAGTTGCGTATCCGTATAAGTCACGTTAGCCATCCAGACACCCCTACATTGCGTCGATAAAACGCGCGCTGCCGCGAGCGGCCGCGCGCCGGTTGACAGAAAAAGCCACGCCGCCGGGGCAGGCACGCACCGGGCGGCATGGGCGGCAGGCACGGCGGCCCGCCATCGTTGCGCAGCATACCGCGCTCAGTGCGCGGCCGCCGTCGCCTTGCGGAGTTTCGCGACGTCCGCCGCCTGCACCGCCGGCGCGCCGTTGTTCCAGCCGGCGCGCATGAACGTCAGCACGTCGGCGATCTGCCGGTCGTTCAACTGGTTCGAGAATGCCGGCATCGGATAGGCGGACGGCACACCGCCGATCACGAGCGTGTCGCTGCCGTTCAGCGTCACGTTGATCAGCGACGACGCATCGGCCTCCAGCACGTTCGGATTGCCCGCGAGCGGAGCAAGCAGCGGCGCATAGCCGCGCCCGTCCACGCCGTGGCAATGCAGGCAGTAAGCGTTATACACCTTCGCGCCCGGATCGGTTGCCGGCCGGCCCAGCACGGCCTGCGTCGCCTTCGGATCGTAGCGGTACGGCGGCGCACCCGTGCCGCCTGCCGCCGGCAGCGATTTCAGGTAGCGCGAGATCGCGGCCAGATCGTCGTCGGTCAGTTCCTGCGTGCTGTGGTTGATCACGCTCACCATCGAACCGAACGCGGTCGCGTGCTGGTTAGCGCCGGTCTTCAGGAACTGCGCGACGTCGGCCTCGTTCCAGCGGCCGAGCCCGGTGTTGTGCTCGCCGGTCAGGTTCGACGCGAACCAGTTGTCGATCAAGGCGCCCGACAGGAACGCCGCGCCGCTTTCGTCGAGCGCCTTCTCCTGGAAGCCGACGCCGCGCGGCGTGTGGCACGACCCGCAGTGTCCGAGCCCCTGCACCAGATACGCGCCGCGGTTCCACATCGCATCCTTCGCGGGCTTGTCCGCGTAGGGCGTCGTGTCGAGGAACACCATGTTCCACAACGCGAGCGGCCAGCGCATGTTGAGCGGCCACGGGATGTCGGACGCCCGGTTCGCCTGCTTCACCGGTTCGACGCCGTGCATGAAGTACGCATACAGCGCCTTCACGTCGTCGTCCTTCAGCTTCGCGTACGACGGATACGGCATCGCCGGATACAGGTGGTGACCGTCCTTCGCGACGCCCTTGCGCAACGCGGCGGCGAAATCGGCTTCGGTATAGCCGCCGATGCCTGTCTCCGGATCGGGCGTGATGTTGGTCGTGTAGATCGCGCCCATCGGCGTGACCATCTTCAGGCCGCCCGCGAACGGCGTGCCGCGCGGCGCGGTGTGGCACGCGACGCAGTCGCCGGCTTTCGCGAGATATGCACCGCGTGCGACGAGCGCGCTGTCGGCGGGCGCCGTCTGAGCGGCATGCGCGACCGTGCCGGCCACCAGTGCGGACAGCGCGAGCAACGAGGCACGGAGCGCGTTCAGGCTCGGGTTCAGGGTGAGATGTCGCATGGTCGTCCCCTCCCCTCAGGCCGTTTTCAGCTGGTTGCCGACCGGCAGCTTGCGCAGCCGCGTGCCGGTGGCCGCGAAGATCGCGTTCGACAGCGCCGCCGCGGTCGCGGCCGTGCCCGGCTCGCCGATCCCGCCCGGCGCCTCGCCGCTCTTCACCAGATGGACTTCGATCGGCGGCGTCTCGTTGATTCGCATCACCCGGTAGTCGGTAAAGTTGGTCTGCACGACGCGGCCGTCCTCGATCGTGATCTCGCCGTACAGCGCGCCCGTGATCCCGAAGATGATGCCGCCCTGCACTTGCGCCTCGATCGTGTTCGGATTCACGTACATGCCGCAGTCGACCGCGCACACGACGCGCTTGACCTGCACCTCGCCGCCGTCCACCGCCACGTCGATGACGATCGAGAAAAAGCTGCCGAACGCGTGCATGACCGACACGCCGCGCCCTTGCCCCTTCGGCAGCGACGCGCCCCAGCCGGCCGCCTTCGTCGCGACGTCGAGCACGTTGCGCGCGCGCGGCGTCTTGTCGAGCAGTGCGCGGCGGTACTGCACCGGATCGGTCTTGGTCTGGGCGGCCAATTCGTCGATGAAGCTCTCGACGACGAACGTGCTGCGCGTGGGCCCGACGCCGCGCCAGAACGCGGTCGGCACGTGGCGCGGCTCCTGGCGCACGTAGTCGACGAGCTGGTTCGGCAGGTCGTACGGCAGCTCGGCCGCGACCTCGACCGCGTCGGGATCGACGCCGTCCTTGACCGCGGGCGGCGCGAAGCGCGCGAGAATCGACGAGCCGACGATCCGGTGCTGCCACGCGACCGGCTTGCCGTTCGCGTCGAGGCCGGCCGAGATCGTGTCGTAGTAGCACGGCCGGTACATGTCGTGCTGGACGTCTTCCTCGCGCGTCCAGATCACCTTCACCGGTGCCGCGACCTGTTTGCCGACCTTCACGGCCTGGCCGACCATGTCGGTTTCGAGCCGCCGGCCGAATCCGCCGCCGAGCAGATGGTTGTGCACGACGATCTTGTCCGGCGCCAGCCCGGTCAGTTGCTGCGCCGTGTCGCGCACGCGGGTCGGCACCTGCGTGCCGACCCAGATGTCGCAGCCGTCGCCGCGCACGTGCACCGTGCAGTTCACGGGCTCCATCGTCGCGTGGGCGAGCAACGGCTGTTCGTAGACGGCGTCGACGCGCGTCTTCGCGTTCGCGAACGCCTTGCCGACGTCGCCTTCCTTGCGCGCGACCGCGCCCTTGCCGTTCGCCGCCGCATGCGCGAGATCCGCGAAAAGATCCTTCGTCGACACCTTTGCGTCCGCGCCTTCGTTCCACTTCACGACGAGCGCCGATGCGCCGCGCTTCGCGGCCCACGTGTGATCGCCGACCACCGCGACCGCGTTGTCGACGCGCACGACCTGACGCACGCCGGGGATTTTTCTCGCGGCCGTGTCGTCGACGCTCGCGACCGTGCCGCCGAACACCGGGCTGTTCACGATCACCGCATACAGCATGCCGGGCACGCGCACGTCGAGCCCGAACTGCGCGGTGCCGTCGACCTTCTCCGGCGAATCGAGGCGCTTCGCGGGCGTGCCGATCAGCTTGAAATCCGCCGGCTGTTTCAGCACGACGTCCTTCGGCACCGGCAGCTTCGCCGCGGCGTCGGCCAACTGCCCGTACGATGCGCGCCGGCCGCTCGGCGGATGCTGCACTTCGCCGTTCGCCGCGCGGCAACTGGCCGGATCGACGTTCCATTGCTTCGCGGCCGCCGCGACAAGCAGCGTGCGCGCCGTCGCGCCCGCGCGGCGCAGCGGATCCCACGCGTAGCGCACCGACGTCGAGCCGCCGGTGAGCTGGCCGCCGAGCAGCGGGTCGAGGAACAGCTTCTCGTTCGGCGGCGCATGATCGAGCGTCACGCTCGACAGCGGCACTTCGAGCTCTTCCGCGATCAGCATCGGCAGCGCCGTATAGACACCCTGCCCCATCTCGACCTTCGGCATCACGAGCGTGACCTTGCCGGCGCGGTCGATCTGCACGAATGCGTTCGGGGCGAACACGCCGGGCGCAGCGGGTTCGGCTGCGTCGCCGCCGATCACCGAGCGGCGCGCATCGTCGCCCGCCGCCGGCAGGCTGAAGCTGAGCAGCAAGCCGCCGCCGGCCGCCGCGCCGAGCGACATGCCGAGTTTGAGAAACCCGCGGCGCGACACGCCCGCGCCGGCCCGACCTGCTTCGATCAGTCCACGTGACATGTCAGGCCTCCTTCGCGGCTTGTTTGACGGCCGTGCGAATCCGGTGGTACGTGCCGCAGCGGCAGATGTTGCCGGCCATGGCCGCGTCGATGTCGGCATCGCTCGGATTCGGATTCGCTGCGATCAGCGCGGTGGCGGCCATCACCTGCCCCGACTGGCAGTAGCCGCACTGGACGACGTCGAGCTCGCGCCACGCCTGCTGGACCTTGTGGCCGGCCGGCGTCGCGCCGACGGCTTCGATCGTCGTGATCTTGCGGCCCGCGACGGCCGCGACCGGCAGCACGCACGAGCGCGCGGCAACGCCGTCGAGATGCACGGTGCACGCGCCGCATTGCGCGATCCCGCAGCCGAACTTGGTGCCGGTCAGACCGACGACGTCGCGCAGCACCCAGAGCAAGGGCATGTCGTCGGGGGCGTCGACCGAGCGGGTTTCGCCGTTGATGTTGAGGGTGATCATTCAGCCTCCGGGGCCGTTGTATTGGGGAAGCGGCGCGAACGGGGCGTGCTGCGCCGTGGGGTCGTCGTCGCCGTTGCGTCGTGTGCAACGGCTGCCGCACGGCCCGGGTGTGGGCGAGCCGCGGCGGGGGTGTTGCGTGCGTGCGTCGTTACTCGGCCACGTCGATGCCCGATAGCACCTTGATGACCGGCGGTGCGGTAAACCAGTCGGCCGACTTCGCACGGAATTCGCCGAAATACGGGCTCGCGAGGTGTGCGTCGAACGCCGCCTGGTCGTCGTAGATTTCGTACAGATGCAGGTTGGGCGAACCGTCCTGCTCGCGGAACAGGTCATAGCGCCGGTTGCCCGGTTCGGTGCGCGTCTTGGCGACCATGCTGCGCAGTTCGGCCTCGGCGGCCTGCGCGTGTTCGGGTTTCAGGAACAGCGAAGCAATCACGTGAAGCGCCATTTTTTCCACTCCTTTGAAAACGGAAACGAGCATGCCACAAGCCGGCGTCTCGCGACGCCAGCGTGCAGTGGCGGTCTGTCGCCGAGCGGGGATCAGGCCAGTTCGTCCGGGCCGACCCGCACGACGACCTTGCCGAAATTCTTGCCGGCGAGCAAACCGATCAGCGCTTGCGGCGCGTCGGCGAGATCGGGAACGACGTCCTCGAGCGTCTTCACCTTGCCTTGCGCGACCCACTCGCTCATGTCCTTCAGGAACGTCGCATAGCCGGTCGCATAGTGATCGAGAATGATGAAACCCTGCACGCGGATGCGCTTGCGCAGGATCGCACCCATCAGCGCCGGCACGCGGTCGCGGCCGGTCGACACGGCCTTGTCGTCGTATGCGGCGTCGTTGTAATGCGCGATGATTCCGCAGACGGGCACGCGCGCATGGTCGTTCAGCAGCGGCCACACCGCGTCGAACACGGCGCCGCCGACGTTCTCGAAATACACGTCGATGCCGTTCGGGCACGCGTCCTTCAGCTTGGCCGCAAACGCCGGATCGCGATGGTCGACGCACGCGTCGAAGCCGAGCGTGCCGGTCACGTACGCGCACTTGTCGGCGCCGCCCGCGACGCCGACCACGCGGCAACCCTTCAGCTTCGCGATCTGGCCGACCACCGCGCCGACCGCGCCGCTCGCGGCCGCGACGACCACGGTTTCGCCGGCCTTCGGTTCGCCGATCGTCAGCAGCCCGGTGTACGCGGTGAAGCCAGGCATGCCCAGCACGCCGAGCGCGTACGACGGATGCGCGAAGTCGCGGCCGAGCGGGATCAGGTCGCGCCCGTCGGACAGCGCATAGTCCTGCCAGCCGGCGCCGGCCACGACGAGATCGCCTTCGCGAAACGCCGGCAGATTCGACGCCACCACACGGCTGACCGTGCCGCCGACCATCGGCTGGCCCAGTTCGGCCGGTGGCGCATAGGACGGCGCGTCGCTCATCCGGCCGCGCATGTACGGGTCGAGCGACAACCAGACGGTGCGCAGCAGCACCTGGCCGGCGCCGGGCACCGGCACGTCGCCGGTTTCGGCGCGGAAGTTGTCCGGCGTCGGTGCGCCGACCGGGCGCGAATTCAGGACGATCTGGCGGTTTGCGGTTTTGCTTTGCGGCATGTGAGCCTCCGTCAACGGGAATGAACGTGCCGCGTGGGCACGCTCGGATCAGGGATGAACCAGCGAGAAGTGCGCGCCTGCGGCGGCGTCGGCGGTCGCGCCGGTGCGATTGCAGGCGCGCGGTTGGAACGATCGGAACAGCGTAACGCGGCGTGAGACATTCGTCATGAATGATTGAGTAGACCAGTCGTCTAGAATCAAGGCAAAAACAAGGCGCGCCCATGCGCGCCCGGATTACGACTGCGCTCCGTCCCGCGGTGCGGCCGGCGGCAGGTTCAGCATGCGCCGCGTTTCGGCCATCGCCCTTTCGAGCGGTTTGCGGTTGCGGTGAATCTTTTCCAGCAGCGTCGCGCCCAGCCACAGCTCGTACAGGATCGCGGCCGTGTACGACGGATCGTCGACGCCGCTCAGCGAACCGTCGGCGAGCCCGGCCTCGATGCCGCCCGCGAGCCGCTCGATGATCTGGCTGGTGCCGCGCCGCAGTACCGTGCGCATCGCTTCCGACAGATCCGACACTTCCGCGCCGAGCTTCACCGCGAGGCACTTGCCTTCCGGATCGTCCGCGCATTGCGTGTGCAGCCAGTTGCCCCAGTACGTCATCAGGCGCTCGGCGCCGGTACCGGCCTGCTGCTCGAGCAGGTTGTCGAGATGCGCGAGATAGCCTTCGAAATACGATTCGAGCAGCGCTTCGCCGAATGCCTCTTTCGAGCCGAAGTAATGGTAGAACGAGCCCTTCGGGATGCCCGCCGCAGCGAGAATCTCGTTCAGACCGACCGCCGAAAACCCCTTGTGGAGCATGATCGGCTTCGCGATATTCAGGATGTGCTGGCGGACTTCGGCGCCTGAAGATGCATTCATGATGGCGTATGGTAGCAACGATTAGACCGGTCGTCTAGTAACGTCGAGCCGGCATGTTGAGCGGCACTTTACCCGATCCCCGTCGCGAGCCCAATGCCTGGCCGGCGCGCTTCTCGTCTGCCCGGGGCGTGCGCGGGCCGCATGTCATCCGCGGCGAGTCGGTTGCGCCGTCAGCGCGGCGCTTCGTCGGCACGCTTTCTCATGCGCGCCCGACGCTCGCTGCGTTCGGCGGCCGGAGCGCTCTTGACTCCGCGCAACGGCGGCCGGCGCACCAGCGCCGCCATCTCGCGCCTCACCGCATCGAGCTCGTTGCCGCGCGCCGCCTCGGCCGCCAGTGCGCCGTCGAGCTGCCCCTGAAGCACGCCGCAGCGATGCAGCGCGTCGCCGAGTTGCGCCTGTAGCGCGGCCATGTCTTTCCGCTGCTGCGCATCGCGTTGTTCCGCGCGCGACGCGGCCGCGTCGAGCTCCTTTTGCAATCGCGCGGCGGCGAGCCGCTCGCGATCGATCTCCTGAAGCGCCCGTTTCTCCGACGCGCGCAGGCGCTCCTCGGCGCGACCGGCGTCGTCGCGCAACCGGTCGAGCTGGGTGGTGAAATCCGCACGGGCCTCGGCGAGTGCACGATCGCCCTCCGCGTTGTCGGCCTTCAGGCGCTCGATATCCGCTTGCAGCGCTTGCCGCGATGCATCGTCCGCCGCCCTCGCCTGCTCCAGTTCCTGAATGCGGACCTGCGCGGCCAGCAGCGCCGCCGTGCGTTGCTCCAGCGCGGTTTCGGTACGGGCCAGATCGGCCTGCAACGTCGCGACTTCCGCGTGCGCCGCGGCCCGCTCGGCTTCGACTTCCGCGCGCAGCGTGTCGAGGGCCGCGGCCGCCGCGGTGGTCGAGCGGTTCCACAGTGCCGCGACGAGTTCGCCCGCTGCTGCCTGCAAATCGGCCGGCAGGTCCGGATGCTCGATGCGCACACGGCTTTTTTCCCGCAGCTCGGCCCAGAACTCGCCGAGGACAGCCGTCGGCGTGCTCATGCTGCCCTTGCGAACGAGCTGGTACAGGCGGTTCGCCGTCGGCGTGACGCCGAAGCGGAAGAACAACAGCGCGCAGACTTCGCGGTACAGCTCGCGTGTTTTCGGGAAGTCGGCCTTGAGGCGCTCGATTTCGGCGGTCAGGCGAGGTTCATCGGCGACGAGATCGGACATGGCGGGTTCTATCGAGAATTTTGATGAATAATATAACGTAAACCGTCAAATATCCAATCATCGAATGGTTTGCTTTTGACATTATTTCTATAATGTCGAGAATTTCGTGGTGGAAGACGAGCGAGTCCAGCCCTGCTTGTTACGGCGCGGTGCGATGCGGAATCAAAACGCTGGAATCCCCCTATTGGGTCATGGCCGCAGATTCACTCGCCGAGTGTCTCGGGGCATCCACTGGATCGGGACAACCGCCCTTCGCACGGCAGCCGGACAAGATCGCGCCACACGCGCGGCAACAAAACCCCGGCGTACGCGCAAGGGCGATACGAGGCGCGCCGCCCTCCAGCAGTCGGATGCCGCCTCCCAGAAGAAGTCGATCAATTGCCGCGTCAGGAGCTGTGGATCGACACGCGCCTTCGTTTGACCCTGTCATTCGCGTGCCACCTGCTGCCGGTAACGTTCGAAGCCGCCCCGATTCCGACAAGCGAACCGACATGCAGCGCCCGTCGCGCGCCACGCCCCACGTTTACGCAGCCACGTCCCGCGTCCTCGCCGTCAGCCTCGCGATCAACCTGCTGCTGCTCGCCGTCGAGACGGCGGCGGCATGGTCCGCGCATTCGTCGGGACTGCTCGCGGACGTCGCGCACGCCGCGATCGATCTTGCGGCCGATGCGCTGATCCTCGTCGCGTGCCGGTTCGACGCGCGCCTGCCGCCGGAGCGACGCCCGACCTACGAGCCGCTCGCACTCGCGGGCCTCGGCGCGTTGCTGGCCGCGACCGGCGCACAGATGATCTGGCATGCGCTGACCCGGTTCGATACGCCGCCCATCGTGCAGCCGGGCGCGACCGCGCTCGCGCTGGCTGCCGTCACGCTCGCCGGCAAGGCCGTGCTGTCGTACTGGATGCTGCGCAAGGCGCGCGAGACCGGCTCCGCGCTGCTCGAGGCGAGCGGCTGGCACGTGCGGACCGATGCGCTGTCGTCGTTGCTCGCGGCGCTCGCGATGAGTGCGGCGCTGCTCGGTTTCGGCCGTCTCGACGATCTGGCGGCGCTCACGATCGGTACGCTCGTGATCCGCACGGGCGCCGGGTTCATCCGGCGCGGCTATGCGCAGTGGCCGGCACTGGCCGATTGGACGAATCGCTCGACGCGTGGGTCGTGAACGCGGGTCGTCGCGTCGCTCGTCGATGCTTCGATACGCGCGATCGAGTGCGCGGGATGAAGAAGAGGCTCGCCCCCGCGAGCCTCTTTTGCGTGATGTCGCCATCGGCATGGCGTGCTTGGCGTACCGATGCTACCGCCCACCCGAGCGGCACGACGCTCCCGGGCAAAATCCGCACGAGCGCCGCCGAGCGACGGCCGCGGCATACGGCATGGGACGGTTTCGCGCAATGGAGTATCGGGATGCCTTGCACGGCATCCCGCGATGCACACGTATGCTCCGCGGGCGGCGTGATGGGGCGATACGCGGGTGTCGTGCGCGACGACCGCAGGCAGGTTGACCGATCGGGCTCCGCGTAACAGGCTATTGCTTGTTTTTTGTCAATACAGTCTATGGTTTGTATTTTGACGATACATGCCATAGACTGTATTTTCAGATTACAAACGATCGCCTGTCATCTCGCGGAGCGCCCGATGGCCTTTCCTGTCCAGACCTTGACCCAATTGCGCCCGATCCTCGTCGGCTTCCGCAAATCCGCGGGACTCACGCAGGCGCAACTGGCCGCCCGCCTCGGCATCACCCAGCAATCTTATGCTCAGCTCGAAGCCAATCCGTCGGCGGTCAGCATCGAACGGCTTTTCAAGGTGATGAACGCGCTTGGCGTTCGCATGATGCTCAGCCTCGACGAGCGGGATGCACCGGCGGACGCGGCCGATTCGGCTTCCGCTGCCGAACCGGTGGCGCGCCGCAAGCCGGTCGCGAGCAAGCGCGGCACAACGGCCGCCACAACCCCGACCGGGGCCGCCGTCGGAACTGCGCGGAAGCGCCCGACAGCGACGGCTCGGGCCAGGCCACGCGCGTCGGAGCGGGAGGACTGGTGACGATGGTCGCACGCACCCGCAGCAACCGGCTCGACCTGTGGATGAACGGCATTCCCGTCGGCTACTGGGAAATCCGGCGCGGGGTCGAGCGTCTCGTCTACCTGCCGGACTGGCTCGACGATCCCCAGGGCCGGCCGCTGTCGTTGTCGCTGCCCTTCACGCCCGGCAACCAGCCGCACCAGGGCGCGATCGTGGCCGACTACTTCGACAATCTGCTGCCGGACAGCGAGCCGATCCGCCGCCGCATCGCGCAGCGTTACCGGCTCCGGTCGACAGCGCCGTTCGACTTGCTCGCGTCGATCGGCCGCGATTGCGTCGGCGCGATCCAGATGCTGCCGCCCGACGAGACACCGGTCAATCTCAACGGAATCGAAGGCACGCCGCTCGACGACGCAGCTGTTGCCGATGTGCTGCGCCACGCGACCGCCGCGCCGCTGCCCGGCCGCGGGGAACCGCACGACGACCTGCGCCTGTCGATTGCCGGCGCGCAGGAAAAGACCGCGCTGCTGCGTCGGCGCAACCGCTGGCTGCGGCCGTCGGGCAGCACGCCGACGACCCACATCTTCAAGCTGCCGCTCGGGCGCGTCGGCAACATGCAGGCCGACATGCGCACGTCCGTCGAAAACGAATGGCTGTGCTCGAAGATCGTCGCCGCGTACGGCTTGCCGGTCGCACCGTGCGAGATCGGCCGGTTCGACGATCAGAAGGCGCTGATCGTCGAGCGCTTCGACCGGCGCCCGTCGCGCGACGGCTCGTGGATCCTGCGGCTGCCGCAGGAGGACATGTGTCAGGCGACCGGCACGCCGTCGGGAGCGAAATACGAAACGGACGGCGGCCCCGGCATCGAGACGATCATGGGCATCCTCGCGAATTCGGCCGACGCTTCCCGCGACCGGATGAATTTCTTCGTCGCACAGCTCGTGTTCTGGGTGCTGGCGGCGATCGACGGCCACGCGAAGAACTTCAGCATCGCGCACCTGCCCGGCAATGCGTATCGCAGCACGCCGCTGTACGACGTGCTGTCCGCGCATCCGATCATCGGTACGCGCCGCAATCAGATCCCGCCGAGCCGCGCGCGCCTGGCGATGGCCGTCTGCGGGAAGAACCGGCACTACGTGATCGGGGAAATCCGGCCGCGCCACTGGATCGCACAGGGCCGGCGCGTCGGCCTGACCGAAGACGACGTGCGGACCGCGATGACGGCCGTCGCAGCACGGACGGAGCCCGCGATTGCCGAAGCCGCCGCGCAGATCCCGGCGGATTTTCCGGCGGACGTGGCAGACGCGATATTCGCGGGCATGCGTCGGCAAAGCCGTAAACTCGCGGCGGCCGACGCGGCGTGACAAATCGACCGGCCGCGACGGGCTGCCGGTCTTCGCCGCAATACTTCGACCCTCCGTCGACGGGCGGCCCTGGCAGGACCGAAGCGGCTACGCCGCCGCGGATACGGACATCGAACGCCCGCGCCGAACCGCTTGCCGGCCGCCGGCGGCTGATCGTTCAGCCGGCGTCGCGCGCGCGGGCGAGTGCCGCGAGGTTGCCCTCGCCGAACCCGTGGTGCCCCTTGCGCTGCACGATCTCGAAAAAAATCTCGCCCGGGCGGCGTTTGACGAAGGTCTGGAAGAACAGCCTCGGCACGCCGTCGTCGCCGATCTCGCCGTCGACCAGCACCGCGCGACGGCGCAGCGCGTCGAGATCGACACCGTGCCCAGGCAGCCGCGTGTCGACGTCGTCGTAATAGCGTACGGGCGGCTCGATGAATTCGACGCCGTTCGCACGCAACGCATCGACGCACGCCAGGATGTCGTCGGTAGCCAGCGCGACGTGCTGCACGCCCTCGCCCGGATGGTCGGGCAGGTACGCATGCATCAGCTCGGTGCGCCGCGTACCTTCCTCGTAGACCGGAATCCGCACCGCGCCGCACGGCGACACCATCACGCGCGACTCCTCCGACACATGCCAGTGCGCGTCGATCTGGTGGATCTCGCGAAAATGCAGCAGGTCGTGGTAGAAATCCAGCCACTCCTGCATGCGGCCCGCGCCGACGGTTTGCGTGAAGTGGTCGACCTGCTGCAGGCCGACGCCCGCGCAATCGAGATCGGTATGCGCGGTCGCGATGTCGATCGGCCGGAAATCGATGTCGAAGATGGAGATGTCGCCGACGCCGCCGCGCTGGCCGTCCCGACCGCGCCAGCGGTCGACGAAATACAGGTGCGAATCGCCGATGCCCTGGATCGCCGGGATCCTCAGCTCGCCGACGCCCACCTTTTCGCCTTCGAACGCCCACGCCCCGAGCTGGATCGCGCGCTCGAACGCGCGCCGCGCGTTCGCCACGCGCAACCCGATCGCGCAGACGCCCATCCCGTATTCCTCCGCATAGCGCGCGGCGAACGAATCGGGCTCGGCGTTGATCAGGAAATGCATCTGCCCCTGCCGGTACAGCGTGACGTTCTTGCTGACGTGCCGCGCGATCGCCTTGAACCCGAACTGCTCGAAGCGCTGCGCGAGCGCTTCCGGCACGGGCGCCGCGAATTCGACGAATTCGAGGCCGGCCATCCCGAGCGGATTGGCGGCCGGATCGGCGACGGGCGGCGTATCGCTGGACAAGGGGTGGGAATTGCCGGGCATTCCAGTCTCCGGGGGCATGCTGTCGATGAGGGATTGTGCCCGTCGCGTGCGGCATGCGCGGCCGATGCGGCGGCCTCGCCTCCGCCCCGAACGGGCGAGTTGTCGATGCTGCAGATTTTAACCAGATCGTTCATTGCGGCACACCCCGGCCAAACGGCATATCGTCGCGCGGCCTAGTGCAAACCCGAAAAGCGTTCGATAATCGCACGGAATTGAACGATAATCGCGCACATTATCCGATTGGCCGATTGCCGCCGTGCGGCCCGCGCCCTATTCTCCGTTCACTCATCGACTTCAATGCAGCATCGGACGCGGCGCCGCCACGATTCCACGATGCGCCGTGCCAGGAGACATCGCCATGACCCCCACCTTCGACACTCTCGACGCCGCCGCCGGCGCCCGTGCGCGCAGCCAGGCCCGCAAGGCCGCGATCGGCAGCTTCGTCGGCGCCGTCGTCGACTGGTACGACTTCCTGCTGTACGGGATCGTCGCCGCGCTGGTGTTCAATTCCGAGTTTTTCCCGAAAGTCAGCCCGACGATGGGCACGCTCGCGGCGTTCGCCACCTTCGGCGTCGGCTTCCTGTTCCGGCCGCTGGGCGGCATCGTGTTCGGCCACTACGGCGACCGGCTCGGCCGCAAGCGGATGCTCGTGCTGACCGTGATGCTGATGGGGCTGTCGACGGTCGCGATCGGCCTGCTGCCGACGTTCTCGACGATCGGCTGGTGGGCGCCCGTGCTGCTGGTGCTGATGCGCGCGATCCAGGGTTTCGCGGTCGGCGGCGAATGGGGCGGCGCGGCGCTGATGGCCGTCGAGAGCGCGCCGAAGCAGAAGAAGGCGTTCTACAGCAGCGGCGTGCAGGTCGGCTACGGCGTCGGGCTCGTGCTGGCCACCGGCATCGTGTCGATCCTGAGCCATACACTCGGCGAGGCCGCGTTCAAGTCGTGGGGCTGGCGCCTGCCGTTCGTGTTCAGCATCGTGCTGGTGCTGATCGGGCTCTGGGTGCGCAAGAACATGGACGAATCGCAGGAGTTCGTCGAGAAGGTCGAGCACGGCAACCGCAAACTGCGCCTGCCGGTGCTGGAGGCGCTGACGCGCCACCCCAAGGCGTTCCTGCTGATCGTCGCGCTGCGGCTCGCCGAACTGTTCACGATGTATATCGTCACCGCGTTCGCGCTCAGCTATTCGACGACGAACCTCGGCATGTCGCGCGATCTGTTCCTGAACATCGGCCTGCTGGTGGGCGCGGTGAGCTGCGTGACGATCCCCTGCTTCGCATGGCTGGCCGACCGCTACGGCCTGCGCCGCATCTACCTGATCGGCGCGCTGATCGGCCTCGTATCCGCGGTGCCGTTCTTCGTCGCGCTGGAAGCTCGATCGATCGCATGGATCGTGATCTTCTCGATCCTGCTGGCGAACGCCGCGCACGACATGGTCGTGAGCGTCCAGCAGCCGCTGTTCACCGAGCTGTTCGGCGCCGAATATCGCTACAGCGGCGCGGGCGTCGGCTACCAGTTCGCGAGCGTCGTAGGCGGCGGGTTCACGCCGTTCATCGCGGTCGGCCTCGTCAGCCTCGCAGGCGGTTCGTGGCACCTCGTCGCCGGCTATCTGGCGTTCGGCTGCCTGATCTCGCTGGCGGTCGCCGCGCGGATGCGGGCGGCGCAATGACGTGATGAGCGCGTGGCCGGCAAGTGCACCGGTTACGCGCGAACGAGGCGTGGCAACCGTGCGTAGAGGCGTTCGACGAGTTGTTGGGCGCCCTCGCCGTAATGCAGTTCGCGGTGGCAGTTCGGGCACACGGCTACCGTGTTCGACACGAGATCGGGCCCCCGCTCCGCCAGCTTACGGACATGATGTACCTCCAAATACGGCAGTCCGTCCGCGCCTTTGAAGGGCGCAGGCTCGCGACAGCATTCGCAGGTGCCGTTCGCTTGCGCCAACACCCAAGCCTTGACCGAGGGATCGCGGCGAATCTGGGTCACGGTTGCATGGGTGACCTCAGGGCTCGCGCTGCCCGGCGGCGGCACGATCTGCGGCTTTTTCAACGCGTCGCGTACGTCGAGTTCGAATTTCACGGTCGGCGCGGCTGATCGCTGCTCTAGTTCGTTGATGAATTGTTCGATCAACGCGCCGTTCGAGCCGACGTTCTTTGCTGGCTTGAGACCGGGAAGCCATTGGCGGCCCATCAGCGCCAGCACATACGAAATGTTCTGCATTCGATACTCGAACGCTTTTGCGGTGCGATTGAATCGCGCGGCCAGCTTTTCGTACACCGCTTTCTTGACGTACGACTGACCCGCGCGCTCGCTCTCGAGCATTTTGAGATATTCGTCGACCGACGAACGGAGTTCATCGCGCGTCCATGGCCGGCCGTCTGCATTCGCAGAAACGTCGTCAGATAAGGAGGATTTAGGTGTTGGGGTCGACATGAAGGTCGGATTCGGGAGTCCGATCTCGATTTTACGAGATAAGAGGCCGATCCGATCCTCATCATGGAAACCGGCCGTTTTCATTTTCCCGCGCCGACCGCCCCGTTGGATTGCCGATCACACCCGCGTCCAACGTCAAACACGGTCAATCGAGCACCCCGATTCCCCTTTTCCCCTCCGAACACTCCACGCCGCGTGCCGACCAATGGCATCATATGGGCCTACGTCAGTCACCGATACGCCCCCATATCATGTCGAATCTCATCGTCCACGGCGGCACTCCGCTGCGCGGGGACATCAAGCCGTCCGCGAACAAGAACGCCGTCCTGCCGATTCTGTGCGCCACCCTGTTGACCGATCAGCCGCTGCGCCTCGTCGGCGTGCCGGACATCACCGACGTGCGCAAGATCCTCGACATCTTCCGCACGCTCGGCAGCGACGTGTCGGTCGATTTCACGACGGGCCTGCTCGAGCTTCATCATCGCAACACGCAATTCGATCCGGCCATCCACCGGCTGCCCGAGGCGATGCGTTCGTCGATCATGCTGATTCCGCCGCTGCTCGCGCGCTTCGGCGTCGCACGCCTCGAGAACGACGTGAAAGGCTGCACGCTCGGCGTGCGCGAGATCGATCCGCACGTCGAGGTGTTCGAACGTTTCGGCGCACACATCGAGCGCACGCCCGATTCGCTGATCGTCCGTACCGACGGGCCGCTGACGGCCAACGATCACTGGCTCGACTACGCGTCGGTGACGACCACCGAGAACTTCGCGCTGTGCGCGACGGCCGCGAACGGCACGTCGACGCTGATGAACGCGGCCTCCGAGCCGCACGTGCAGGAGTTCTGCCAGTTCCTCGCGATGATCGGCGTCGTGATCGAGGGCATCGGCACGTCGCGGCTCTGCGTGACGGGCGGCGGCAAGCTCGGCGGCGGCGAGTTCCGCTTCGCCGAGGATTTCCATGAAATCGCGACGTTCCTTGCGCTCGGCGCGATCACGGGCGGCGACATCACGGTGCGCAATTCGTCGCCCGAGCATTTCCCGCTGATCGACCGCACCTTCGCGAAATTCGGCGTCACCGTCACGCACCGGGACGGCTGGTCGCGCGCGGAGCGCGACGGCCCGCTGCGCGTGCGCCGGCCGTTCACGCAGAACATCCTGACCAAGGTCGAGGCCGCGCCGTGGCCGTACCTGCCGGTCGACCTGCTGCCGATCTTCATCGCGCTCGGCGTGCGCGCGGAAGGCAGCGCGATGTTCTGGAACAAGGTCTACGACGGCGCGCTCGGCTGGTCCGGCGAACTGTCGAAGTTCGGCGCGCACGTGTTGTTGTCCGACCCGCACCGGCTGATCACGTTCGGCGGACTGCAACTGACGCCGGCGCGCGTCGAGAGCCCGTACATCATCCGCGTCGCGATCGCGCTGCTGATGGTGGCGGCGAGCATCGAAGGCCGCTCGGAAATCATGAACGCGCTGCCGATCC
This sequence comes from Burkholderia sp. NRF60-BP8, assembly GCF_001522585.2. Classification (NCBI taxonomy): domain Bacteria; kingdom Pseudomonadati; phylum Pseudomonadota; class Betaproteobacteria; order Burkholderiales; family Burkholderiaceae; genus Burkholderia; species Burkholderia sp. NRF60-BP8. The sequence continues at coordinate 1,389,979 of NZ_CP013372.1, read as the reverse complement.
GCCGCGCGCATCCGCATTTCGTCGAGAACCTGCGTTCGGTCGGCGCGAACGTCGAGTGGACGAGCAGCGAGTAAGGCCACGACGGATGCGGCGCGCGTAACGGTCGCGTCGCATCCGCTTCCCCATTTTTCCGGTTCGTCCGTCCTCAAGCAAACGGATTGCGCAATACCGGACCGCCGTCCACTTGCAAGCCGTCGTGCATGTCTTCGGTGTACAGATATTCGCACCCCTCGATCGAAGCAGTGGCCACGATGCATGCGTCGTAGAAGGACAGCCGATGCCACTCCGCCAGCCGCCGCGCGAGGTCGTGCGCATCGACGGTGAGCGGCACGACATGGCACAAACGCCTGATCGGCTCCAGAAACTCCCCGACCTCGCGCCACGGCATCCGCAGTTTGCGGTTGCAGACACTGGCGACCTCGTTCAATACCTGGACGCTGAGGGTTGGCCGCCGCAGGAACAGCGCTTCCGCACGATTTGCCTTGGTTTCGTCGTCGGACAGCAGATAAAGCACGACATTGCTGTCGACGAACGATTTCTCCGTCTCAATCCTGCTCATTCGCATCGTCCCGGCTGAACTTGAAATCGGCGGGCAACTTGCCCCTGAAGCGCCGCAGCCGCTCCAGAAGCTCGTCGGGCCTCGGCTTGCGGCTCACCGCGAAAACCCGGGGACTGTCGACCACAATCTCGATATCGTCGCCTTCGCGGAGTTCCAGTGCGTCAACCACACTGGCCGGAAGGCGAACTGCCAGGCTATTGCCCCATTTTGCGACTTGCATATGAGCCCCCATAGATATACGCGATAGATTGTATATCCATGGTGCAAGTCCGCAAGCTGGCCGAATGATGTAGTCCGCATACCAAGCATGTCGCAGTGCCTCGCCACTCGCGCGATAATCGCCCACTCCCGCGCGAACATCGCGCGCCACTGCCCGCCCGTGATGACAAAAAAGCCCGATCTCGACCGACGCGACTGGATTGCCGGCCTCGAAAAAGGCCTGATGATCCTGGAGGCGTTCGACAGCCAGCACGCGCGCATGACGCCCACGCAGGCCGCCGCGCGCACCGGCCTCACGCGCACGGCCGCGCGGCGCTACCTGCTGACGCTCGAGTCGCTCGGCTACGTGTACACCGACGGCAAGCTGTACGGCCTCACACCGCGCGTGCTGCGGGTCGGCTGGTCGTACTTCGATTCAGCGCGGCTGCCGCGCACGGTCCAGCCTTATCTGCAGCAACTGAGCGCGTCGCTGAACGAATCGGCGTACGTCAGCGTGCTCGACGGCTGGGAACTCGTGTTCATCGCCCGCAACGGCGTGTCGCGCGTGATGACGACGGGCTTCGTGCTCGGCGCACGCGTGCCGGCGCCGCTGACGTCGCCCGGTGTCGTGCTGCTCGCCCATCATCCGGATCGCGAGGCCGTGCGCGCGTGGCTCGACGAGACCGAGTTGCCGCCGTTCACGCCGCACACGATCACCAACAAGGCGCGGCTGCTCGAACAGGTCGACCAGGCGCGCGACGCCGGCTACGCGGCGATCGAGCAGCAGTTGCAGGTCGGCGTGCGCGGGATCGCGGTGCCGCTGAAGAACCGTCACGGCGAAGTCGTCGCCGCGCTGAGCACGAACATGCCGATCGGCGCGGAGACGAGCGACGCGGCCGTGAGGCGCGTGCTGCCGCATCTGCAGGAGGCGGCGCTCGCGATGCTCAACGTGCTGTAGCGCACCCTGCTCGCCGCGAACGGCCCCAGTGCAACGCCTGCAACCCCGCTACGTAACGAATAGCGCCCTGAGCCGCAACCGGCAGTCCGTCGGCCGGTTTTTGCCCTTCACCCGATCCGCCACCACCGCGGCAACAGATTGCGCACTTCGCGCCGCCGGTAACGGTCGTCGATCAGATGCACGACGCCCTCGTCGTGCTCGGTTCGGATCACGCGCCCGGCCGCCTGTACGACCTTCTGCAACCCCGGGTACAGGTACATGTAGTCGTAACCGTTGCCGAAGCGCGCATCCATCGCGCGCCGCATCTGCTCGTTGACGTCGTTGACCTGCGGCAATCCGAGCGTCGCGATGAACGCGCCGATCAGCCGCTCGCCGACCAGGTCGACGCCTTCCGAGAAAGCCCCGCCCAGCACCGCGAAACCGACGCCGCGGCCGGCCGCGTCGAAGCGCGCGAGAAACGCGTCGCGCTCGCTTTCGGCCATGCCGGGCGCTTGCGCCCACACGGGGACGTCCGGATGGCGCGTCTGCATCAGCGCGACCACGCGCCCGAGGTAGTCGAAGCTGCTCAGGAAGCCGAGATAGTTGCCGGGCCGGGCCGCGTATTGCGCGGCGATCAGGTCGGCGATCGGCTCGAGCGAGCGATCGCGGTCGCGCCAGCGCGTCGACACGTGACTCGCGACGCGCACCGTCAGTTGCTCGGCGCGGAACGGCCCATCGACGTCGAGCCAGCCCGTATCGCCGGGTAGCCCGAGCGTGTCGCGGTAGAAATGGAACGGGCTCAGCGTGCCCGAGAACAGCACGGTTGCGCGCGCGGCTTCGTAGCGCGGCGCCAGGAAACCGGCCGGGATCACGTTGCGCACGCACAGCGTCGACTGGACGCGGCGCCGGCGACCGGCCGTCGCGACGCCGTCGAGCGCGGGCTGCCGCGGGATCGGTTCGCCATGCAGCGTCGCGTCGAAGATCGATGCGCTGTCGAACGCTTCGGCCAGCACGCCGAACTGGATCGCCTCGAAATGAAAGCGCAGCAGCGCGTCGCCGTTCGCGCGCGGCGCGTCGGTCAGGTGTTCGCCGATCGCCGCGACGAGGTTTTGCACGGCCGACACGATCGGGCCCGGCACGTCGGGATAGGCCGCATAGCGCTCGGCCTGCGCGCGATTGAGCGTGCCCCACGCACGGGCCAGCCGGTCGAATGCCTTGCGCAGCGCCGCGGGCGCGGCTTCGCGCGCGGCCGTGAACGCGAACGGATCGAGCGACGCGCTGTACATCTTGCGGGCGCGGTCGAGCAGGTTGTGCGCTTCGTCGACGAGCACGCCGACGCGCCACTGGTTCTGCTGCGCGAGCGTGTGCAGCATCGCGCTGCCGTCGTAGTAGTAGTTGTAGTCGCCGATCACCATGTCCGACCAGCGCGCGAGTTCCTGCGCCAGGTAGTACGGACAGACGTCGTGCGCGAGCGCCGCGGTGCGCACGGTATCGCGATCGAGCAGCCCGGCCTCGATCGCCGCATCGCGCGCGGCCGGCAGCCGGTCGTAGAAGCCTTTCGCGAGCGGGCACGATTCGCCGTGACACGCGTTGTCCGGATGCTCGCAGGCCTTGTCGCGCGCGACGAGCTCCAGCACGCGCAGCGGCAGCGCGGGCGTGCCGGCGCCGAGCGTCGTCGCCGCTTCGAGCGCGAGCGCGCGGCCGGGCGTTTTCGCGGTCAGGAAAAACACGTGGTCGAGCTCGCCCTCGCCGCAGGCCTTCAGCAGCGGGAACACGGTGCCGAGCGTCTTGCCGATGCCGGTCGGCGCCTGCGCCATCAGGCAGCGTTCGTCGCGCGCCGCGCGATAGACGGCCACCGCCAGCTCGCGCTGGCCGCTGCGGAACTGCGCGTGCGGAAACGCGAGCGCGCGCAGCGCCGCGTCGCGTGCGGCGCGATGGGCCGCCTCGCGTTCGGCCCAGCCGACGAAGCACGCGCACTGCTCGGCGAAGAACGTCGCGAGCGTGCCGGCATCCAGCGTTTCCGTCAGCACGGTCTCGCGCTCGGACACGATGTCGAAATACACGAGCGCGACGTCGATTTCCTTCAGATCGCGCGCATCGCACATCAGGTGCGCATAGACCTTGGCCTGCGCCCAGTGCAGCGCACGATGATTGGCCGGCATCGCGTCGAGGCTGCCGCGATAGGTCTTGATTTCCTCGAGCCGGTTCGCCACGGGATCGTAGCCGTCTGCGCGGCCGCGCACGGTGAGCGTGCCCCACGTGCCCGTCAGCGCGATCTCGGTTTCGTAGCGCGCGCCGCGCTTCGACGTGACCGCGCCGTGGCCGGCGATGCCTTCGAGCGCGGTCGGCACGGGCGTGAAGCGCAGGTCGAGATCGCCGCGCCGCGCGGTGAATTCGCACATCGCCCGCACCGCGACGACGTAGCTCATGCGGACAACCCCGCCGCTTCGGCGTGCGCGGCGGCCCCGACGGCCCACTCGACGTCGACGACGCGCACCGGCATGCGGTGCGCGATGCAGTAGGCGAGCCAGCGTGTCTGGTTGTCCTGCAGCCGATCGCCGGGGCCCTTCACCTCGATCAGCTCGTAGCGGCGTTCGTCGGGCCAGAAGCGGACGAGATCGGGCAGGCCGGACCGGTTGCTGCGGATATCCGCGAGCAGGCGCGTGAACCATAGCCGCAGATGCTCGGGCGGCAGGCAGGCGAGCGCTTCGTCGAGCAGCGTGTCGGTCAGCACGCCCCAGAACACGAACGGCGATTGCAGCCCGGCCTTCGTCGCGAAATGCCGGCGGATCGTGTCGCGGTACGCGCCCGAATCGAGCTGCGCGAAGCATGCATCGAAGGCCGCCGCGCGGCGCACGGCGAAATCGGGCGCGTGCAGATCGGCCGGGCCGCGCTGGAACGGGTGAAAGAACGCACCGGGCACGGCCGCGAACACGGGCTCCCAGCACAGCAGCCCGAACAGCGAATTGATCAGCGTGTTTTCGACGTAGTGGACCGGCGAAGCCGGCTGCGCGAGATGATCGCGCACGGCGAATTCGACGCTGACGGATGCGTCGGGACGCGCCAGCACGAGCGTCTCGCGCGGCACGTCGGCGGCGGCGGCCGCGCGTTCGACCCGCTGGCCGGCCCGGCGCTGCAGGCGCGGCAGCATGCGCTCGACGCGCTGACGTTCCTCGTCGCTCTCGAAACCGCCGCGCGCGTCGAGCGCCAGCGCGAGCGCGTCGTCGTCGCGTCCGCAGCGTTCGAGCACGCGGATGCGCCGGTGGCGGCTGCCGGGCCACGCGCTGCGGGTATACGCGTCGAGGGCGGTGCCCCAGTCGGCACGGCGCTCGCACGCCTGGCCGAGCGCGAACAGCAGCTTCGCGCGGCGCGTCGCGAGCCACGGCTGCGCACAGCCGACGGCGTCCAGCGCGCGGATCAGGTCGTCGAACGGCAGATCGTCGGGCCATGCATCGAGCGCGTCGCGGCACATCTGCAGCGCGAGATACGCGTCGACGTCGCCACGCTGCTGGAACGCGCGCGACGACGGCGCGATCGGCACGCTTTCGTACTGAAACACGCCGAGATCGGCGAGCACGAATTCGCTCCAGTCCTGATGCAGATTGCCGAAGAACATCAGCCGCAGCCGGTCGCACAGGGCGCCGACCGTCACGCGCAGTACGCGGTCGTCGGCCTGTGCGCACCACGCGTCGAGCGGTTGCGCGACGTCGTGCGCGGGGCGCAGCCGGTCGAGCCAGTCGGCCTTGCGTTCGCCCGCATGCGCGGCGAGCGACGGAAAGATGCGCATCAGCTCGGCCTTGGTCGACAGCGCGAACAGCTCGTCGAGCGTGAGCGGCGGCGCCGGATCGACCCAGCCGAGGGCGACGAGCGGCGCGGCGGCGTCGAGCGTGCAGCCGATCTCGTCGTACACGAGCTTGCTCGCGCGGAAATCGGACCCGTTGCGCATCAGCATCCGCACGAGCAGCGCCCGCGACGCCTGCGGCAGCGTCGCGAACTGCCGGACGAACGCGTGCTCGTGCGCGTCGAACAGGTCGTCGTAACGCTCGCCGAGCCAGGCCAGCGCGCGTTCGAAATTGGTCAGGTAGTAAAACGCCGGAGGCGTCGGCGAGGCAGGCGTCACGGGGATCGATCACTGTACATTTGTACAGGTCGCAATCATATCAAATATGACGGGCGATGCCGCACCCGGCACCGCCCTCCCGCTATCCGGCTTCGATCCGGCCTCGGTCAGAACTGGTAATTCACCGACATGTCGAACACGCCGTTGGTCGACTGCTGCGTGATCGGGCTGCGCGCCGCGCGGCCGACGAGCTGCTCGATCGCGCCGTCCATCGTGACGAACCAGTGCTTGTTCACGAACCACACCATCGTCACGCCGAGGCCGGCCGACTTGATCCCGGCCCCCGACGAGTAGGCCGGCAGCCCCGAGCGCGCGGCCGCGCCCTGGTTCACGCCGAACCAGCTGTTCATGTAGCGAGAGTCGGCGAACGACACGGTCGGCCCCGCGAACCAGAAGAAGTGTTCGTTGCTGCCGGGCATCGGCATGTAAGCGGAGAAATCGCCGGTCCAGCCGTTCGACCCGCCAATGCTGCGCCGGACGTCCGCACGCAGCACGAGCGGGAAATCCTTCGAGACCACGTAATCGGCGGCGAGCTTCATCACGGGTGCCGCGTTGATGTTGTCGAGGCCGTTCAGGTGGCCGAGATCGTCGGCCGAACGGCGCCCGAGGTCGTAGCCGACCGCCAGGCTCACGCGCCAGTTCGGCCCGCGCAGCACGTTCGCGCCGAGGCCCTCGCCGGTCGACAGGAAGAACAGGTCGCGATAGCGGATGTCGAAATTCGGGCCGCCCATCACGCGATAGCGGTCGGAGCCCGCGTAGCGCGGCTGCAGCGTCATCGCGGCGCCGACGCTCACCTGCCACGTGGGAATATTCGGATCGAAGAGTTTCTGGAGCGGTACACCCGCCGTGTACTGCCATTCGCCGAGCGGCGAAGGCGTCTGGGCCGACGCGTCGCGCGCGCCGGCGGCAAGCGCTGCGCATGCCGACAGGCCGGATACGAACCGGCGTGCGCCGGGCGACAGCAACAGGCGAGCAACAGTGGTCAAGGCGGTCTCCGTCGGCTGCACGAAACGAACCTGAAGGAAAGCGCGTCGCGCTTCAGCGGCTGCAACAGTCGGCAGCCCGCTGCGCGAACGTAGTGTGCGCTGAATTAACGGACATCCTACGCGACACGCGTGCGGACGCAAAGCGCCCGTTGTGGACGGGCACTTTGCCGGGATCCGGCATGCGCCGGCGGATGATTGCGGAATCAGAAACGCTCGACGTGATAGTCGCCGGCGAGCGCGGCCGGGCTGCGCGTCGACATCATTCGCGAGAATCCGTCCGCGAGCCGGCCGAGCGCCAGCTGTTTCTGGCTCGCGTCCCAGTGCGTATAGGTGTCGTACGCGGCATCGTCGAACGAAACGGTGACGGCGACCGGGCGGCCGCTGGCGCGAAAGCCGATCTGCAGCACGCCGCCCGGCAATTCCTCGATGTGATAGTGCAGCGAACGCGATTCGAAATAGCGGCCCAGTACCTGAGCGATCGCGCGCTTGTCCGGCGATTGCACGTGAATGTCCATGACGGTCCTCCTTTCAATGTTCGCGCGGCCGGTGGTGGCGCACTGCCCCCGTCCGGCGTCCGCATCGGCGGCGGGTTCGACGGCGGATCGCCTTGCGGCAGCCCGTCGGGCACGGGCGGGTCGACCGGGTCGTCGTGCCCGGGCGGCGGCGGATCCGGATCGACGTCGGGTGTCGTCGGTTCGGGGCGGTGCAGCATGGATGGCGTATTCATGTCACTCCTGCGCGACGGCGCGCGCATGTCGATGGCGAAGCGAGCCCCCGCAAGCGTCGTGCCCGCTGTCGCGCCGTGCCCCGTGGCCGTGGGATTCAGTCGTCGTAGGCGGCCATGACGAGCCACATCGTGCGCCCCTCGGCACGCAGTTGCACGGCAAGCGCGAACGGATCGGACGGTTCGCATTGCGCGACGAGCGCCTGCTGCGCGCGCTCCGGGCCGTCGTAGACGGTGTCGTTCAGCTCGCGTACTTCGTCCTTGCCGTCGAACATGCGCCGCTCCGGCCGATAGACCCGCGATTCGCGCTTCCACGTGTCGAAACGCTCGCGCACGTGGCCGAAATCGCCGCCGCATACGTTCGCGTCGTAACGTATCCTTTCTTTGGCTGCATTCATCACGATGTCCTCTCGTCCATACCGGCCCCGTGCGCGTCGTACCCGCATGCCCGGCCGGTTCTCGCGGCTTGCAAGCGCCGTGCCGCGGCCGCCGCGGGTACGGCGCTTGCGCCTTCTCATCGACAAGGAGGTTCGACCATGACCGTTCACGACCCCGGCCGCCGCGACGCCGTGTCACCGGCTGCCGGACTGCTCCGGCTCGCCACGTCGCGTCCGCCGTCCGAAGACAAGACGGAGGAGCGTATCGACGAAGGGCTCGAGGAGACGGTCCCGGCCAGCGATCCGCCCGCCGTCGGCGGTGCGACGCGTATCGACCCCGCCAAGCCGTCCGGCGAGCGCGAACGGCGCGCGCCGCACGTCCCTTCCCCGCCCCGCGATCACGGCTGACGGCGGCACCCGGCACGCGCTGCGTGACAGCGCACCCGCGCGCCGGCCCACTCAGGAGCGATCGATGAAAGTCCTTGAACGCAGATGGCATGAAGTAAGCGGCGCGGCCGGCGTCGCGGCGCTGGCCGCGATCGAAAGCGCGGTGGTCCTCGCAATCGTCACGATGACGGGCATCGGCCACTGACGTCCCGCGCCGACGGCCGCGGCTGTCGCCGTGGAAGATGTACAAGGAGGCTGGCAAATTTCTCCGTCGCCGGCTGTCCGGCGCAAGCCCGTCATCAGCGTGCAGAGGCCTTGGGGCCCGACGTGTGCGCGTCGCGCGGCACGCGTGGTGCTCCCGCGTCGTCCCCGCTCACGAAGGAGACGTCCATGTATCGCGTCAACGAGATCATGTCGCGCGACGTAGTGTGCGTCGCGCCGACCGACACGATTCGCCATGCCGCCGAATTGATGCAGCGCTTCGACATCGGCGTGCTGCCCGTTTGCGACGGCGCCGAACTCGTCGCGATCGTGACCGATCGCGACCTGGCGGTGCGGGCGCTGTCGCGCGGTCATTCGCCCGACACGCCCGTGCAGGCGGTTGCGTCCAGACCCGTGCAATGGTGCGTCGAGGACGACGGCGTCGGCGATGTCCAGCAGCGGATGGCCGACGTGCAGTTGCACCGCTTGCCGGTGCTCGACCGCCATCTGAAACTGGTCGGCATGGTGTCGCTCGGCGACATCGCGACGCGCGCGGGCGGCCCGGCGCGCGACGAGCTGGCCAACACGCTCGAGGACGTATCGCTGCCGCGCCGCCGCTGACCGGCGTTCCCATCCATCATCCCGCGCGGCCTGCCGCCCGGGCGCAATCCCCGCGCGACGAATTCGCGCGCGGGCCGGGTTGCCGCTTCGATCAGGAGGTTTTCGATGACAACGGACAAACCGTCGCGCGACGCCGCGCGCATCGTCGGCACGAAGCCGCATACGGCCGTGGGCGGCCCGGGTCCCGACGTGATGGCCGCCCGCACGCTCGAAGGCGATCGCGTGCTGACGCTGGACGGCGCCGACATCGGCAAGGTCGCTCACATCATGCTCGACGTGCGCGCCGGACGGATCGCCTATGCGGTCGTGTCGTCGGGCGGCCTGCTCGGGATCGGCGACAAGCTGCTCGCGGTGCCGTGGAGCGCGCTGGTCCTCGATGCCGAGCGCGAATGCTTCGTGCTGCCGGTCGACACGGCGCGTGTGCGCGAGGCGCCCGGCTTCGACAAGAGCCGGTGGCCCGCGATGGCCGACCCCGAATGGGCCGAAGCCCTGCATGCGTACTACGGCCGTTCGCCGTACTGGCTGATCGAGGAAGGCGAAACGGCGCTCGATTCGCCGCCGTACGAGGCGTCGCCGGGCGGCCCCGAAGACGGCACGCGGCAGCACTGAAGCCTGCCGGCCGGCAAGCGGTTCACTGCGCGGCGGCCACCGTCTTCGCGAGTTGCCGCGCGGCGCTCAGGTGCGCGTTCAGCGTCGGCAGCGTGCGGGCCGCGAATGCGCGAAGCTGCGGGTCGCGACCGTCTTTCGCTTCGGTCTCGTAAAGCCGGACCGCCGCCTCGTGCGCGCGAGGCCCCGCCAACGCCACGTACGCCGTATCGAACGCGGGCCCGTTCTTCGCGCGCAATGCCGTCACCGCCGGATCGAAGAGCATCCGCGTCTGGACCGGTACGCCCTTTTGCGCGCCGATGTGCCGCAATTCGTCCGCGATACGCGCATGGTCGTCGACCATCCGGCGGGCGAAGGCCTTCACCTGCGCGTTCGACGAGCGATCGAGCGCGAGTTGGCCTGCCTGCCGTTCCACCTTGCCGATCATGCCTGCCTTGTCGACGAACTCTGCGTCGATGCCGATCGGCCGCTGGGTCATGCCGGCCTCGTCGGCGGTCGGACCGGGGCGCACGACGCCCGGCGCGACCTGCGCGGACGAAGCAGGCGGCGCCTGCGCACGCGCGAGCGCGAACGTCAGCGCGCCCACGGCGGCAGTCAGGACGATTGCCGCCGAGCGGCGCCCGCGTTGCTTCATCCGGTTCGGTTTCGTCATCCGGCCTCCGTATCGGGCAACGGGGCGGACCGTCACGCGGGACGATGGGCCGACGTGAAGAAATCAGTCCATTCGCCGTTGTGCCATGCACCCTCGGTGCGCTCCACCGATAGCGCGCCGGCGGCGAGCATCGTCCGCTCCGCGAACGCGATCGTGCGCCGCGTCACGTGCGCGGCCAGCACGACGCCGTTTTCACATTGCTTCAGCGCGCCATGCCCCTCCGGCGCATCGCCGCGCATCCGGCCGAGCGCGCCGCACAACGCGCCGACGTACCCGCCGACGAGCGGCACGCCGATCCACGCGAGCGGGGAATGAAGGCCGCCCAGATAGAGCAGCGCGGCCCCGGCGAGCCCGACGATCGCGCCGATGGCCACGCCTTCCAGCGCGCCGATGCCGCCAGGCCGCGCGGCGGAGTCCGCATAGACGTCGCCGCCGAGCCAGAACAGCGCGTGCTGTCCGGGCGGATTGAGAAAGAAGACCTTCACGTCGTCCCGATGCATGGCGTGGCCGCGCAACTGCTCTGCGCAGCGTTCCGCCTGCTCGAGCCGCGAGAAACGGCCCGCGATGATGGTGTCCATGTCGAACCTCCTGCCCGGTGACGCGCAGGACCGCGGGCGCGCGACGCCCGATCGGCCCGGCGCTGACCCGCGCATCACGTTACTTCCGGCGGATCTGCAGCTTGTCGCGCACGCCGCTCACGCCGCTGACGTCGTGCGCGACGCGGATCGCGGTCGCGCGTTGTCGCTCGTCGGGCACGTCGCCCGTCAGTTCGACCACGCGGTCGCGAACCTGCACGTCGATGTCGCCGGAGGCCAGGCCGCGTTCGGCGACGAGCGCGGCCCTGACGCGGGACGCGAGCGTCGCATCGCGGATCTGCCCGCCGACGGCCGACGCCTGGCTCGCAAGCTTCGCACGGGTGCCCTCCTCGGCCGATGCGTAGCGGGGTGTCGCGATCCATGCACACGACAGCATCAGTATGCTCGCGATCGGCACGACCGGCGTCCTGCGTCCGGTGCGTGCCGGCTCGTTGCTCGTGCCGTCGCGCCGCGTGCTTTTCGTTGGGTCCATCGCGTCTCCTTTCTCGTATGCGGCCGGACGGCCACGCGACCGCGCCGCGTATACGTCGGGGTATGCGCCGCTACCGCTCGCGCGGCTTGCCGTCGCCCACGTCGTCCGGCACGACGTCGACGATCACGCTCGCGAGCGTCGGCATGTCGACCGGCTTGCACAGATACGCATCGAACCCGGCGGCCATCACCCGGCGCCGGTCGGCCTTGCCTGCATGCGCGGTCACCGCGACGACCGGCAGATGTCCGCCGCCGTTCGGCAAATGCCGGATCCGGTCCAGCAGCCAGTAACCGTCGCCGTCCGGCATCGCGAGATCCGACAGCACGACGCTCGGCTGCTGCCGCTCCACCGCGTCGAGCGCGTCGTGCCCCGACCGGGCGGTCGATACCTGCGCGCCCATGGTTTCGAGCGCTGCCGCGAGACTGGTCCGCGACGTCGCGTCGTCATCGACCACCAGTACGCGCTGGCCGTCGAGCGCGACCGTATCGGCCTTGTCCTTCGCCCGCGACGGCTGCTCGACCGGATCGTCGGTGTCCCAGCCCGCGGGCAGCGTCACCGTGACGGTCGTTCCGCGCCCGGCGCCCGCGCTCGTCGCGACGACCTCGCCGCCGTGCAGTTGCACAATGTTGCGCACGATCGACAGGCCGAGCCCGAGGCCGCGCCTGGGGGACGTGAACGCACCCTCCGGCCGGCTGAACGTATCGAACAGGTGCGGCAGGTATTCCGGCGCAATCCCTTGCCCGGTGTCGGAGACCGACAGCCGCACGCGCTCGCCCGCGCGGGTCAGCGACACGTCGATCCGCCCGCCCGGCGGCGTGAACTTGATCGCATTCGACAGCAGATTCGACAGGACCTGGCGCAGGCGCTCGCCGTCCGCCGGGATCACGCAGGCCGGCATCGCATACGACGTCGACAGCACGAGCCCGTTCGCCTGCGCCGTCGCGTCGAGTTCGCGCGCGGCGTCTCGCACGATCCGCACGAGATCGACCGGCACGCGTTCGAGGCGCAGCCGGCCGGTCGCGAGGGACGATGCATCGAGCAGATCGGCGACCATGTGCGACAGCGACCGCGCGCTGCGATCGATCGCGTCGACCGCCTGCTGCGCGAAGCCCTGGCCGTCGGCGTTGCGCAGGACCTCGACCCAGCCGTAGATCACGTTCAGCGGCGTGCGCAGTTCGTGCGACACCGTCGCCAGCAGCTCGTCCTTCAGCCGGTTCGACGTGTCGGCCTGCATGCGCGCGTCGCGTGCGCCGCGCAGCGAGCGAAGGTTGTGGCGTTCGTTGCGGCGGCGTTCGCCCGCTTCGCGCAGCGTCAGCGACAGGCCCGCGCTGCGGCCCTGCGCGTCGACGATCGGCGAGGCGACGAAGGTGGCGCGAAAACGGCCGCCGTCGCGGCGCACGCACAGTACGTCGAGCGGCCCGACCGGCTCGCGCAGGTCCGCGAACGACGCGGGCACCGCATGCCGGCGCAGCCAGCGCGGCGCGATCATCGTGACGAGGTCGCGTCCGTTCGCCTGGGCCGTATCGATGCCGAAGATTCTTGCCGCGGCCGGGTTCCAGCTGGTGATCCTGCGCTCCACGTCGGTCCCGACGATCGCATCGGGCGACGCATCGACCACGCGGCGCAGCAGCTCGGTGTCGGACCCGCCGGCGACGGACGACGGCTCGCGGTGCGGCGGGTACGGACCGCCGTCGTCGTCATCGATCTCGCGCAAACGATCGTTCGCCAGCAGCGGCTTCACCGTCGTCACCAGCACGCATTCGACGAAACCGATCGCGACGAACGCGCCGGCTTGCGCGAGCAGCGTCGCCAGCGGCGCGTCGCGCCACCACAATGCGGCGATCACGCCGACGCTCGCGGCGGTCGCGACAAGGCCACCGGCGAGCGACGTCAGCCATGCGGCGGCGGCCACGCCGGCGTAAAAAGGTAGCGGCGCAAACGGCGCGTGCTTGCCGACAGCCTGAATCGCCCACGCCTGCAGCGCGGACGCCACCCCGACGGCCAGCACGATCCATGCACCCTGCCGGAGCAGCTCACGGGTCATAGTCCTCATTGCATCCTTGCATCGCGCCGGCTCCCGTCGGGTGCGGGGGGATGCCGCGTTTCGACCATCCGGCATCCCGTCGAGCGCGCCGGGCGAGCAGGAACGCGCCAGCAAACGACGTACCCGACGCCGGCCGGGGGGCGCGTGCGCGGCAACGCATGGCCGCGCCCTATGCCTGCATCGGCGACGGGCCGGACAGATGCGGGGGGCGGCATCGCCGCGCGCACCGCCGCACCGTATCGACGACCGCTTTTTTTCATCGGATGTCTGTAAAAAAGTGCGGGTCGCAACGCGGACGCGGCGTCGCGTCGACGGCGCGCGAACGGCCCGATGGCCTGTTTCTGTCGGTCATGTCGCGCACATTGGAATTTTCTATTCCGCGGCACCTTCGCCGTCGTTTCGCTGTCGATGATAAATATTGCAATCAACGGAACCTGCGATGCCGTTTTTCAAAACGGCCGCCAATGCCTATGGGTGAATCCGCAAACCGGACGAAGCAGCGCGCGGACAGTCGCCGGCTGTCCGGCCGGTCCGCCGCGATGCGCACGCTGCTCGGCCGTATCGAGAAAATCGCGCCGACCCGCGCGAGCGTGATGATTGCCGGCGAAAGCGGGGTCGGCAAGGATATCGTCGCGCGGCGGCTGCACGATCTCAGCGCGCGGCGTGACGGCCCGTTCGTGCCCGTGAACTGCGGCGCGATTCCGCCCGAGCTTGCCGAGGCGCAATTGTTCGGGCACGAGAAAGGCAGCTTTACCGGCGCGACCACGCAGCGCGAAGGGTTCTTCGAAGCCGCGCGCGGCGGCACGCTGCTGCTCGATGAAATCGCGGAAATGCCCGCGGCGCTGCAGGTGAAGCTGCTGCGGGCGATCGAGTCGAATACGATCGTGCGCGTGGGCGGCACCGAATCGATTCCGCTCGACGTGCGGTTCGTGTCGGCCACCCGCCACAATCCGGCCGACGCCGTGCGCGACGGCCGGCTGCGCGAGGACCTGTTCTACCGGCTCGCCGCATTCGCGATCTACGTGCCGCCGCTGCGTCAGCGCGACGGCGACGTCGAGACGATCGCGCAGGAATTCGTCGACACGCTGAACGAGCGGCATCGCTCGCACAAGCGGCTGACTGATGCCGCGATCGCCGCGTTGCGCGCGTATTCGTGGCCAGGCAACGTGCGCGAACTGCGCAACACGATCGAGCGCGCGTACCTCTTGTCCGACGAAGGCATCGAGATCGCGTTGCCGAAGCAACCGATGCCAGCCGTCGACAGCACGTCGGAAGGCGCGATGGCGCTGCCGCTCGGCGCGACGCTGCACCATGCGCAGCAGCGCTTCATCGTGGCGACGCTGCGTCACTTCGACGGTAACAAGCCGCGTGCGGCCAAGGCCCTCGGCATCAGCCTGAAGACGCTCTACAACCGGCTCGCGCTGATGCGCGACCAAGGCGGCTCGTGAGCATCGCGGCCCGCAGGCTGCGGGCCGCCGGCCGCGTCAGGCGACCTTGAACTGCCCGACCGTCGTCGCCAGCGCGTTGGCCTGCGATTGCAGCGCGGTGGCCGCCGCGGTCGACTGTTCGACGAGCGCCGCGTTCTGCTGCACCATTTCGTCGAGCTGGCTGACGGCGCGGTTCACTTCCTGGATGCCGCGCGTCTGCTCGTTCGCCGCGTGCGTGATCTCGGAGATGATGGTCGTCACGTTCGACACGTTCGACACGATCTCGCGCATCGTGTCGCCGGCCTGGCGCACCTGCCCCGATCCGGCCGACACGCTCGCGACCGTCGATTCGACCAGCACCTTCACTTCGCGCGCGGCCTGCGCGCTGCGTTGCGCGAGGCTGCGCACTTCCTGTGCGACGACCGCGAAGCCGCGGCCCTGTTCGCCCGCGCGGGCCGCTTCGACGGCCGCGTTCAGCGCGAGGATGTTGGTCTGGAACGCGATCCCGTCGATCACGCCGATGATGTCGCCGATCCGGCCCGACGCTTCCTCGATCTTCCCCATCGTCGCGACGACGTCCGACACGACCACGCCGCCGTGCGACGCGATCCGCGACGCGGCCGCCGCACGTTCGTCGGCCTGGCTCGCGGCTGCCGCCGACTGGCCGACGGTCGCGGTGATCTCTTCCATCGACGCCGCGGTTTCCTCGAGGCTCGCCGCCGCCGATTCGGTACGCGACGACAGGTCCTGGTTGCCCGCCGCGATCTCGTTCGCGGCCGTGCGCACCGATTCGCTCGCATCGCGGATCTGGCGCATCACGTCGTTCAGCTTGTCGACGAAACTGTTGAACGAGCGCGCGATGTCGGCGACTTCGTCGCGGCCGTCGGCCGGCAGGCGCTGCGTGAGGTCGCCGGCGCCCGAGCCGATCGCGGCCATCGCCTGACGCACCTGCGACAGGCGGCGGAACGCGGTCGCGGTGATCGCGCCGATGATCAGCGACGCCACGCCGACGATCACGATCAGCGTCATCAGCGACGCGGTCAGCAGCGAACGCATCCCGGCCGTCGCTTCGGCCTTGTCGAGCAGCACCAGCGCGTACCAGTCGGTGCCCGGCACCGGTTTCGCGCGCACCAGCTTCGCGTCGCCGCCGACGCCGACCTCGACCGGCGCGCTCGCCGCCGCGATCGATGCCACACCCAGCGCGCCGAGCTCGGGCGAGACGTCGGCGACCGGCTTCAGCGTGAGCTTCGCGTCCGGGTGCGCGACGACGTGGCCGCTGCTGTCGATCAGCATCCCGAAGCTGGCCGGCGTCGGACGGATCGACTTGACGTTGGCGATCACGCTGTCCATCGACACGTCCGCGGCGACGACGCCCTTCAGCGCGCCGTCGCGCAGGATCGGCACCGCGAACGTGACGACGAGGTTGCCCGTGCCGGCATCGACGTACGGCGGCGTGACGACCGGCTTGCCGGCCTGTGCGGCCTGCTTGTACCACGGCCGGCCGGTCGGATCGTAGTCGGGCGGGATGCCGGTCGGGTCGGAGAAGTGGAACGTCTTGTCGGCGTAGCCGGCATAGACGTTCGTGAAGCCGCCGGCCGCGGCCATCTGCTTGAACACCGGCAGCGGATCGGGCGTCAGCGCGGCATCCTGCAGCGACGCGATCATCCGGCTGCGGGTGGCGACCCAGTCGGCGATTCCGACCACGTGGCCGCTGGCGACCGAGGTCAGGTTGCGGTCGATCGCGTCGTCGTTGTACGAGCGCGCGATGAAATAGTTGATCAGCGTCGTGGCGACGAGCGCGAATACGACGATGGCGACGCACGCGGCGAGGATGCGGGCGCGAATGGACGAGAACATGGCAACGACTCGGTAAGGGAGCGGGAACGCCCGGTGGACGAATTCACCGGGTAAACGGCAAATCGCGCCGCTTACTTGAGGTCGTTGTGACAATTCGTTGAAACGTATGACGAAACCCGTCGGCGGATCGTCAGGATGGCCGGGTTCGACCGGCGTGCGTCGCGCCGGTCCCGGCGCCCCGGCCGCTACCTGCTACAGCCGATGCCTCGGACGCGGATCGGCGTCCGCGGGCGTGTCATCGGCCCGGGTGTCGCGATCGAAATCGTCCTTCTGGCGCATCCGTTCGCGCAGGTGCCGGATCGCGAATACGTGGATGTAGTCGTGCACGCGCGCATCGGACGACAGCGCGCGCACTTCGTCGTCGAGCATCGCACGCAGCTGATCCGCGCCGATCGCGCGCCGTTCGGCGGCTTCCTTGAGTGAATCGAGCAAATTGTCCTTGGACATCGACAGACTCCTGACGGTCGAGGAACGAAAAAGATGACGGTACCGGAAGCTTAAAGACTGGATAGACGCGCGGCGTACGATGCGCCGACGCGTGTTTGCGCACGATCAACGGCACGTTGCGTGCCGCCGTGTGGATCCGTTTCCGAATCGTCCGCGCAGTGTTCGCGGTGCACGTGGCCCGCGAACGTCACTGAAACCCTGCCACGCCCCCCGAGGCGCGGCACTGACGACGGGCAGCGGTGGAACGCCGCACGACGCCGATGCAGTGGGGAAACTTAGACCGTCCGAAATCATGCGTCAAGCGCGCTGCCATTCGTCGGACGAACGCGTCGGATCGGCCGATCCGACGCCGCGCGTGTCAGCGGATTCCGATACGCGTCGCGCAATTTCCTGACAGCGACTTCAGCGCGCGCCGCTTGGCAGTGCGCCCTCGCCACACGATACTGATCACATGAACCAGGCGTTCATACCGGACATCGCTCAGCCGGCCGTCGAGCCGGCGCGCGGGGTTCGGCGCAGGAGACCAACCATGGCACATCGCAACTCACCGGGCCGGGACGGCCAGCGGCGCGCGTCGGGCAACGCGCGCGCCCTGCTTTCCGCCCGCACCGCGTCGGCCGGCATCCGTCCGGCCGACGACCTCGACACCTTGCTCGCGCTCGCACGCGAGGCCGGATTACTCGTCACGCTCGACGGGCAGATCGGCCGCGAAAAGTATCAGAGCGTCGTGGGGTCGGTCTTCGCTTTGCAGCGGTTCGCCGCGGCACTCCACGCGCGCCACGCGGCCGACGCACCGGCCGGCTCGGAGCCGCGTCGCAAGGCCCGCCCCGGCTGGCCGCATGCGAATCGTTTGCGCAACCGCACGTGCAGCGCATGCGCACCGCTCCATGTCGTGCGTCCGCATGCGCGGGTACGACGCGGCACAGACCGCCGGCACGACCTGCGATCGATTCTTCGTACCCTCTGACCGGCGCACGGAAACGACGCACGGCACGGGGCCGCGCAATGGTTGCGTGCACGATGGCGCGCGGCTCGACGCGGCCGCCTTCGACATCATTCCTGCGAGAAAGTGAATTCGACGGGGCCACGCGGAAAGCGGACGGGGTGACTTGCACCCCGCCCGTCCTCCAAGGCAACCGTCGGTTGCCTACCCTCGTGCCAGAGAGTTCCGGGTCGGATGACGCGCCGGACAAACACGCGGCGCCGCTCCTGAAAACGATGTGACGGCGGCGAGTGCTGCAGCGTTCGCTTCCTGCATGCAGGCGCGGTCGGGAATCGCACGTGCACGACGGGCCAGCCGCATCGCCGGACGTTTCGTCACTGTCTCACGCGATGTGCGCTGCGTTTCTGATGCAGGTCAATCCAAACCCGCTTCGAGCGCGACGGCGCCGAATTCATTCCGCGCTACGCACCAGCAGCACGGGCACCTGTGCGAGATGCGCGACGCGCCGCGCGACGCTGCCGATCAGCCAGGCGGCGATGCCGCGACGGCCATGCGTGCCGACCACCAGCAGCTCCGCCCGCCAGTGCACGGCATCGCGCATCAGCGCATGGGCCACGTCGTCGCTGGTCGGACGCGTTTCGACGATGCCGCGCTTGGTCGGATTGCCCGTCGCATGGAGCAGCGGGCCGACCTTCGCGAGCGCATCCTCGCCTTCCGCGCGGTACGCATCCTCGAGCGCGCGCACCGGCACGACGTCGGTCAGACGAACCGCGCGATCGATCACGTATGCCGCATACAGCAACGTCGTCGGCGCCGCGAGGCCGAGCCCGACGCTTACCGCGTGCAGCGACGGCTCGCTGCCGTCGACCGCGAACATCAGCCGCTGCAGCGCGCCGTCCGACGGCCGTGCATACGTGCCGGGCACGATCAGCAGCGCACAGCGCGCGCGTTTCGTCAGCGTGTCCGACATCGCGCCTTCGATGAGCCGCAACAGCCCGTGGTGCGGATTCGCGCCGATCGCCAGCACGTCCGCGCGCCACGTCGACGTATCGTTCACCAGTGCGTCCGCCACCGAGCCGCCCGTGACCGACGTATCGACGACCGTTCGCTCGACGTCAACGCCGCTGTCGGCGAACAGCGCCGCGATCCGCTCGCAGGTGGCGTGCGCTTCGCGCATCATGTCCTCGCGCGCCGACGTCAGCAGCGCGTCGATGCGCGGAATGTCGGGCAACACGAGGCGCGGATTGTCGATCGCGCACATGATGCGCAATCGCATGCCGGGACGCAGCAGCGTGCGCACGTAACGTGCGGCGGTCAGCGATTCGGGCGTCGGATCGACGGCCAGCGCGATCCGCGCGAGCGTCGGGATGGACTGGGCAGGCTGCATGGCGAAGGTCTCCGTGCGTGCACGTCGTCGCCGAACGACGACGGGGCTTCGCGCGGCAGCGGCGTTGCCGCGTCGAACCGCTGCCGTGGCTGCAGGATCGGCGGGCCGTCACGCGAAGCGCGGACAAGCAATGCGTTCGTTCAGCATAGGCCGTCCGGCCCGCGCGTGCATGATCGCGATCAACGATCGCGCGGCCCCCTGCCTGCGCCGCTTACGACTTCGTCGGCATCGACGCGGCCGGACGGTTCGCGTAGAACAGCGCGTACGCGATGCCGAGCAGCACGATCCACACCGGTCCGATCACGAGCGCGACGCGCGTATCGGGCGTGAACGCCATCAGCACGACGACCAGCACGAGAAAGCCGAGCGCGACGAACGAACCGAGCGGATAGAACGGCACGCGGATCGGCAGGCGCGCGATCTTGTCGGCCGACAGCGTGCGGCGAAAACGCATCTGCGCGATCAGGATCACGCACCACGTCCAGATCGCGCCGAACGTCGATACCGACGTGAGCCACGTGAACACGTGCTGCGGTGCGAGATAGTTGAGCAGCACGCCGATCAGCAGCAGCGCGACCGACACGGCCACGCCGTACACGGGCACCCCGCTGCGGTTCACGCGACCGAGCGCGGCCGGCGCCTGGCCCTGCTGCGCGAGGTTGTAAAGCATCCGCGCGGTGCTGAACAGGCCGCTGTTGCACGACGACAGCGCCGCGGTCAGCACGACGAAGTTGATGATGCCCGCGGCGGCCGGAATGCCGAGCCGCGAGAACGTCATCACGAACGGGCTGCCCTGCGTGCCGATCCGGTCCCACGGATAGAGCGACATGATCACGAACAGTGCGCCGATGTAGAAAATCAGCACGCGCCAGAACACCGAATTCACGGCCTTCGTCAGCGACTTCTCCGGGTTGCGCGCCTCGCCGGCCGTGAGGCCGAGCATCTCGACGCCGAGATACGCGAACATCACGATCGGCAGCGCGGCGATCACGCCGTCGATCCCGTTCGGCATGAAGCCGCCGTGCGACCACAGGTTCGAGATGCCGGTCGCGATGCCGCCGTTGCCGATGCCGAACGCGATCATCAGGCCGCCGCCGACGATCATCAGCACGATCGTGACGATCTTGATCAGCGCGAACCAGAATTCGAATTCGCCATACAGCTTGACCGCGATGAAGTTCACCGAGCCCATTGCCAGGAGCGCCGCGAGCGCCCAGATCCAGTTCGACACGCCGGGGAACCACATGTGCATGTAGACGCCGACCGCCGTGATTTCCGCCATGCAGGTAACGATCCAGACGAACCAGTAGGTCCAGCCGGTCAGGTAACCCGCGAGCGGGCCGAGGTAGTCGCGCGCATAGCGGCTGAAGGCGCCGGCGACCGGGTTGGTGATCGCCATCTCGCCGAGCGCGCGCATGATCAGGAAGATCGCGAGGCCGCCCAGCAGGTAGGTCAGCAGGATGGCCGGGCCGGCCGTGCGGATCGCGGTGGCCGAGCCGAGGAACAGGCCGACGCCGATCGTCGCGCCGAGCGCCATCAGGTTGATGTGCCGTTCTTCCAGCCCGCGGTGCAGTTGGTCTTCTGGTTGTTTCAAATTCGTCTCCTGGCGGCCGCGGGCGGGCCGCCGTCATTGTGTCGATGACAATGCGCGACCATTCATGCCGACTTCGGCAGCCGAAAACGAAATAATCCCCGTTGTCGATTTCCGAATGAGAAACGACACGGATGCCGCGTCAATTCGGTTGGAATTGCCGCGGATTATCCGTATTTCCCGGAACAATCCGGATATACGGACAGGGCCTTTCACGGAATACACCCGGCCGACCCGCGCGACGCGGCTGTGCGCGTGACGGGCGGCAACGGGATTCATCGCTTTCGGCGCGAACGAACGCGCGTCGAAGGTGCGCAATCGAGCGCACGCAATATGCAGGCGGGATTATAGGGAGGATCGGCGGTTTCATGCCAGGCGATTTTGGGGAAAATCGCGGTGGGTGAAAGCAGTGATTGAATTCGAATGCGCGAGGCGGACGCGCATTCTTGAGTTCAGACCTCGATATACGAGACCGACGGCGACGCCAACGGCTTCGGCGGCGTCGGAGATGCGCATCGACTGAGGTCGTCGCTGAGGGCTTTGCTATCACCGGCATACACGAAATCGTCGCCGATCTGTTCGCGAATGCAGGCCAGTTTCACCGCCCCCTTGAGATTCATGTCGCCACTGGTAGCGATGACGCGATCGAAAAGGCCGAGATGCCGCTCACACGCTCAGCGATACCGGCAACGCTGGCTGCATCACTTCGACAACGTCGCCCGCACCGTATACTCGCCGTCGAGCCCACCCTGCTCCGGCCGCACGAAATACCGCGACGAATCCAGATCAGCCGGCAGCGGCTCGACCGGATAACCGTGCTTTTCCCACGCATCGAGGCCGCCCTTCAGCGCCCGGATGTTGTGGATCATCTTCTTGCGCTGCATCTTCGCGATCAGCCGCTTC
The DNA here is from genome assembly GCF_001522585.2 of Burkholderia sp. NRF60-BP8. Lineage (NCBI taxonomy): Bacteria > Pseudomonadati > Pseudomonadota > Betaproteobacteria > Burkholderiales > Burkholderiaceae > Burkholderia > Burkholderia sp. NRF60-BP8. The sequence continues at coordinate 1,367,944 of NZ_CP013372.1, read as the reverse complement.
GCGGTCGCCTCGTTCGGGCACACGCAATAGACGACGATCGGCCGTTTCAGCACTTCCGGATCGAGCAAGTCCGGCGAATCGAGATCGACCGGCACCGCGCCGGCAATCCGGTACGGCTCGCGTTCGCGAATCGCCTTCGGACGTGCATCGAAGATCAGCGGCGGTTCGTCGGACGTCATCATCTCCACGAGCTGCGGTGGCGAGATGCGCACCTGCGCGAGGTAGCGGCGGAACTGCACGCGACGCACCCAGCGGTACAACAGGAACGTGATGAAGATCGCGAGAAACGCGTCGAGAATCGTGCCGCCGCTCGCGCGCACCCACAGCACGAACTGGACGATCTGGTCGTGAATGGCCGCGCCGCCGATCAGCCAGAACGCCGCCCACAGCGACGCGCCCGCCAGATCCCAGAACAGGAATACGCCGATGCCGATCGCGGTCGTGCCGAGCAGCGGCGCCGACACGAGGCCGAGGCCCGGCAGGAATTTCGACAACACGAGCAGCGGCGCGCCGTACCTTTCGAACACGTTACGCGCGAAACGCAGCGTCGTGTCGAGCGACAGCGAGAAGCGTACGAGGCCGTTCAGCAGGCGCCGGCCGCGCGTGCGGCCCATGAAGAACCAAAGGGAATCGGCCAGCATCGTCGCGCCGATCGCCGCCGCGAACATGCTGACCCAGGACGCCTGCCCCATCGCCGCCATCGTGCCGCCGAGAATCAGCATCGGCACGGCCGGCACCGGCACGCCGAGCTGCGTGATCAACACGCTCGCGAACACGGCCCACGGGCCGAGCGACGATGGAATAGCGATGGGAAAGTGCCACACGGCGGCGCTCCTGGAAGACATGCGGGCCGCGCGACAGGGCCGTCGGTACGGCGGCGCAACGGCCGCCGCGGCATGTCCGCGATCGACCGATGCATCATGCGCATTCTAAACGGGTTTGTCCGCGCTCGCGCGGAACACCGGCCGGCGGCGCGGGCTTTGCGCGCGGCGTGACGCGACCGTGACGGTCACACGTCGGAGCGCGGCGCGAGTTGTGCGACATGTTCCGCGTAGTCGGGAAACTCGGCCGCCAGCGCGGCCGCATCCGCCAGCTCGAATTCCGCGAACTCGAATCCGGGCGCAACCGTGCAGCCGACGAGCGCGACGTGCTGCGGCGACGCGCAGCGCGCGCCGAACCAGCTTCCGGCCGGCACGACCGTCTGGAACACGGTGCCCGGATGGGTGAGCGGGTTGCCGAGCCGGTGGATCGTCAGCCCGTCGCGCGCGTCGAGCACCCACACTTCGATCGGATCGCCCGCGTAGAAATGCCAGACTTCGTCGGAGCGGATGCGATGCCACGACGAATACGCGCCGTCGCACAGCAGGTAGTAGATCGCGGTCGACGCGGCACGCGGCGCGCCGTCGGCCGGGCGCACGACCGACTCGGTCGCGCGGTAGGTTTCACGGAAATAGCCGCCTTCGGGATGCGGCTGGAGGTCGAACTGGCGAATCAGGTCGGTCGCGGAAATCGGCATGGCAGATGACGTCGGTAAGGGAGAAAACCGGCATCCGGCCGACCGTCCGATCGCGATTCGATTCATGCGCCCGGGTGCCGCCGGATGCCCCTGCGTCGATCGTCGCGGCCATGCGCGCGGCGATCGAGCGGACACCGGCCGATGCTGCCAGAACTGCATGCCGTGATGCAACTGCGGACGGGCAATCGCGCATCGGCGATTCGCATCGGCGGCGCTCGCCGCGTCGTGTCGGGCGACGTAACGGCGCAGTACGCCCGCTCACGCAAGACGTCCGGAATGCCGCGCGGCAGCCCGCCAACTGCGCGGGCCGGCGCCGCATCGGGCCGCCGTGCCGCGCCGGTTACGCAGCCGCCGACGTGCCCGCCTCGTCGTGCCGAACCAACAGCACCGGCCGGTCGGCCGCACGCAGCAGCGATTCCGCCACGCTGCCGAGCAACAGCCTGCGCAGGCCGTGCCGCCCGCTCGTACCCATCACGATCAGGTCGGCGTCGGCTTCGGCCGCGGTACGCATCAGCACCGTCGCGATGTCCTCGCCGTACGCGTCGAGCGCGCGCACCGTGCCTCGCACATGCTGCTGTGCGAGCATCGCTTTCGCTGCGTCGAGTACCGGCGTCGCCGCATCGGTCGCGGCGACATCGCCGTCGCGCTCGGCGGCGAAGCCGGCGTCGACGTCGACGAGCTGCGGCCGATGTTCGACGACGTACGCACACGTCACTTCGCCGCCGGACGCCGTCGCGATCCGGATCGCCTCGTTCAGCGCGAGACGTGCGCTCGGGCTGCCGTCGAGCCCGACGAAAATCCGCTTGTACATGGTCCGTCCCTCCGACCGGGCGGGCGTCGCGCGTTGCGCAACGACGGCCCGTTATCGCAAGCCGGCCCGGCGCCGGCTTGCCTGTCGAACAGTCTGCCCCACGTGCTGGCGCGCGCGTTGACGCGCGTCAACCGCGGCCGGCGCGCCGCTGGTTCACGCCTTTGCTGCAATTTCAACCGACCCCATTACAAAAAACGTGTAAAACGCGCACAATTTCATCTTGAAAATAATCGTTGCATGCAGCCGGTGCGAGTTTCCCCCGGTTTTGCCGCGCTGCCCGAGTGCCCCGGGTAGTCCGAACAACAGAATGGCCATCGAATGACCGCCAGTGGAACCCCGACGCGGGACGCCCGAGGGCCCACGCGCCTTCAGATCATGTTACGCCAGCCACTCGCGGCCGGCGTCGTTACGCTGTGCGCGGGCGCGGTGCTGTCGCTCGGTGTCGCGCTGCTGGTGCGCGAGCAGTGGCAAGGCGCCGTTCACACGCGTTTCGAACGCCGCACGACGCACGTGACCGCGATGCTGCGGCATGAACTGCAGGCCGGCGCCGCCGTGCTCGAAGGCGCGCGCGGCGCGTTCGGCCTCGTGCCGGACATGACGCCCGGCCAATGGCGCCGGTATGCGGAGACGCTCGATCTCGACAGCGGCCGCTCGCCGGTCCGGCAAATCGGCTATGCGCCGCTGACGCCCGCGGCACGCGGCGCGCTGGCCGGCACGAAGCCGCTGCCGGCCGATGCGCTCGCGGCAGCGACGCTCAGCGCCCCCGCGTCGAACGCGCCGGTCGTGCGCTTCGGCGCGTTCGACGCGGCGCCGCTCACGCGTGCGCTGCGGACCGGCGATATCGCGCTCGGCGTCCACCCCGCCGACGACGACACGTCCCGCGACGCACGCACCCTGACGCTGTTCCTGCCCGTGACGACCTCGCCGCTGGCCGCCGCCACGCCGTCCGGCACGCGCGAAGCCGGCGCCGACGGAATGCTGTTCGCGGCGCTGAGCCCGCGGCGCCTGGTCGAGCGTGCGCTCGACGCGGAACGCGGGATCGATCTGCGGATGACCGCCGGCGGCGATTCGCGCGCGATCGTCAGCGTCGAGACGACGACCGACGAAGCGTCGGCGTCGCCCGACCTGATGCGGCGCACCGACGTGCTGAATTTCGGCGGCACCCCGCTGACGCTCGCCTATTCCGCGGACGGCCGGCCGAGCGCGACCGGCGCGCAGCGGGCGGCCGGCACGGTGCTCGCCGCCGGGCTGATCGCGTCGTTCGGGTTCGCGGCGCTCGTCCATGCGCTGCTGCGCGGACGCGCCGACGCCGGCGCGAGCAGCCGCGGCATCCTCAACGAGGCGCGGATGATGGGCATCATCCGTTCGTCGATGGAAGCGATCATCACGATCGACGAAAAGCAGACGGTCGTGATCTTCAATCCGATGGCCGAACAGGTGTTCGGCGTGTCCGCGATGGAGGCGATCGGCGCGCCGCTGTCGCGCTTCATTCCCGAGCGGTTCCGCGCCGCCCATGCGAAGCACGTCGACCAGTTCGGCGTGACGGGCGTATCGGAGCGGCAGATGGGCCGCCAGCGCGTGCTGTTCGGGCTGCGGGCCAACGGCGAGGAATTCCCGATCGAAGCATCGATCTCGCAGATCCGCGACGCGTCGGGCAAGCTTTATACGGTGATGCTGCGCGACATCACCGAGCGGCAGCGGGCCGAGAACGCGCTGAAGCAATCGCGCGAGGAATTGCGCGAATTGTCCGCGAACCTGCAGAACGTGCGCGAAGAGGAAAAAACCCGCATCGCGCGCGAGCTGCACGACGACCTCGGGCAGCAGCTCACCGCGTTGAAGATGGACCTGTCGGTCGTCGAGCAGCAATTGCGCATACCCGGCCGCGCGCAGCCCGACGAAGGCGTGCAGATGCATCTGCAAGGCATGCGGCGGCTGATCGACGCGACGGTCGCGTCGGTGCGGCGCATCGCGGCCGACCTGCGGCCGGTGATGCTCGACGATCTCGGCCTCGTGCCCGCGATCGAATGGCTCGCGAACGATTTCACGAACCGCTACGGGATCGATGTCGAGCGTCACATCGAAACGGGCGGCCTCACGTTCACCAGTACGGGCGCGACCACGCTGTTCCGCATCGTCCAGGAAGCGCTGACGAACGTCGCGCGTCATGCGGATGCGACGCGCGTGACGTTGCGGCTCGACATCGAGGAAGGCTTTTGCGTGCTGCGCGTCGCCGACAACGGCCGCGGCGCGGCGCCCGGCGGTCCGGCCCACGAGGACAAGTCGTTCGGCCTGATCGGCATTCGCGAACGCGCACACATGCTGGGCGGCACCGTGACGATCGACACCGCGCTCGCGCGCGGCTTCTCGATTACCGTCGCGTTTCCGCTCGGCACCGTTCAACAGGACACGCTCATCACATGATCAAGGTGCTCATCGCCGACGACCATACGCTCGTACGCGACGGTCTGCGGCACATCCTCCAGAACGCCACCGGTTTCGAGGTGGCCGGCGAAGCCTGCGACGGCCCGTCGACGATCGCGCTGGTGCGCGCGACGCCCGCGCAGGTGCTCGTGCTCGACCTGTCGATGCCGGGCCGCAACGGCGTCGAGCTGATCAAGCAGATCAAGGACGAGAAGCCCGCGCTGCGCGTGCTGGTGCTGACGATGCACGCGGAGCAGCAATACGCGGTGCGCGCGTTCCGCGCGGGCGCGTCCGGCTATCTGACGAAGGAAAGCGCGAGCGCGGAGCTGGTCGGCGCGGTCGCGAAAGTGGCGTCGGGCGGCGTCTACGTGAGTCTCGCGATGGCCGAGCAGTTCGCGCAGAGCCTGAACGAGCCGGCCGAAACGCTGCCGCACCAGCGGCTGTCCGACCGCGAATTCGACGTGTTCCGGCGGATCGCCGCCGGCCAGACGCTGACCGAGATCGCGAATGCGCTGTGTGTGAGCGCGAAGACGGTCAGCACTTACAAGACCCGGATTCTCGAAAAGATGCAGATGCCGCACGAAGCGGCGCTCGTGCGTTACGCGATGCGGCACAAGCTGCTCGACGAAACGGACGACGTGTAACGGACGACGTGTAACGGCGACGTGTAACGGACGACGTGTAACGGCGACGTGTAACGGACGACGTGTAACGGACGACGTCCAGCCGGCGTCGTGCGGGCCCGCTCGGGCCCGCGCGTGATCGTTACTTCGCGGGCACCGGGCACGCGAGGTCGCCCTCCTCGCAGGACAGATAGCCCTTCAGCGTTTCGGTGCGCGCTTTCGTCAAATCGTCGAGACAGGTCGATACGACCATCGGATACGCACTGCCGCCCTCGGCATTCGCGCTCGAGAAATGGCATTCGGCATCGCGGTACGCGATCCACGCGCGCTGTGCATTCACGAGCTTGTCGGCAAGCGGCCGCGCATCGCGCAGGCGCGCGGTGACGGCCTGGTAAGTCCGGTTCAGTTCCCCGTCGGATTGCTTGTACGCGCGATCGGCACACGCCGTCATCACCGCCTGATCCGTCGCGTCCGCACAATTCGCCTGCGCATGGGCGACGCTCGTCACCAGCGCCAGCGAGCCCAGCAGACCGGTCAAGACACGCATGGATGCTCCTTGTTGTTCGTTGAAGTCGGGAACCCGGTGCCGTGCAGCGCCCCGTGTGGATGGGCCGCGCTACGCGCGGCGACGTCGACCGCGATGCTAGCGCACGCGCGGCGGATTGTCAGCGGGGTGCCGGGCTGCAGCCGGAGACTCGCTCGGGAACGATTGCGCATGCATCGCGATCACGGACTCGGGTGCTACGGGTGGTCGGGGCAAAAGGCGTCAGTAGCGGTAAGCGTAATCGGTGCCGACGGGTTCGGCCTTCAACGCCCGCGCGCGATCCGACAGACCGAGCAGTTTGAGGATTTTTCTGGTTCGCGACCCGTTGATCAATTCATCCCGGTAGGCCAGCAGTACCAGGAGAGCCACCAGCAGCACGGTTGCAACTAGCAGGATCGGCATCAACCCGAAAAACTCGCCCCAACCGGGCATCACGAATGCATAAAGTACCGTCTGGCAAAAAAACAAGAACAACGTCACCCCGAGGCAACCGTAGAGCATGGATTTAGTGAAAATGGGTTTGAGGCCATCGGGGCAAGGTGGCCTGAATACGATTAGTCGCGCCTTCGGATTATTAACGGCCACCAACAATCCGTTTTTGTCGAAAACCGCCTCGACATGTCCGCCATTCTCGAACGGGATACAGTCAAACCAGCCTTTGAGCGCGCGCCCGCTGATCTCTATCTCGACCCAATAGCCTTTTGCTGGATCAGGCCGACTTCTGTCCGAATCGTGCAGCGTTGCACTGCTTACCGCCATCCCGTCTTCGCCGATGGACGCGAGTAACAATGGCGCGAGATCCGTTGCGGTTTTCTCGAATTTGCGAAATTTCGAAGGCGAACACGGCTCTATCGAGCAGCGCATGTTTGATACCGTTCCGCTCGCCGAATACAAGCGCATCGCCTCTCCATTGATTAAGCCGTCTCATCGATTGCACGCGAATCTTACTCTAACGAACCCTTGGGAAGAGAGACCTCCCTGTGTCGGCGGATACCGGATTGCCCCGCCGACGATTTCGCCCGTCGTCTGTGCCGGATCGCTGAGCTTCGCATCATGAAAAAGCCCGCACTCGGAACCGAACCGAGTGCGGGCTTTCTCGATACGACGTCAGCCGCGGCCTTCGGGGCCGCGAAACGACGGCTGGCTTAGTGGCCGAAGTACACCGACGAGCGGTCGCTCACGGCCGGCACGACCGCGCGCTGGCCCGACTGCGACGTCGCGACCGGGTTCGAACCGTAGCCGGTTGCGTCGGCTTGCGCGCCGGCGTTCTGCGCGGCGGCGATCTTGGCCTGGGCGGCCTGGATGTTTTCCGGATAGTTCATCCAGTCGTTCGGGTTGTAGCCGGCCTTTTCGAGCTGGACCAGCTCGGCGCGCACTTGCGCGCGGGTCAGCGGCTGCTGGTTCGATTGGGCAAACGAGACGACCGGTGCGGCCACCAGGGCGGCCAGTGCAACTGCCTTGATCAGCGATTTCATGATGCGTTACCTCCGGGATTGTTTTGTCAGGCGCTTCCGACTCGATGTCGTTGCGCATGAGTAGAAGTCTAGGAGGCTCGACTATCAGGGTAAATACTTAAATCGCAAATTCACTGTTGACCGAAACCGTACAATCGAGCGGGAATAAGTCGTTTCGTCAGACGATTATCGCCGCCTGCACACCGAATGCCGCGACACGGCTTCACTACTGCGAAGCGTCGGTCGCATCGGGCGCGGCCGGCGCCGACGGAGCCGGCACGCCCGAAGGGGCGACGCCGATACCGGCGCTGCCTCCACTCGTCGCACTGGTGCCTGCCGGCGGCGGCGCAAGCTGCGGCTGCAGTTGCGAGGCGCCCGCCGACAGCGCGGCGGCCGACGCGGCCACTTCGGACGCCGGCACCCATTCCTCGACGATACCGCCGGATGCGGCATCCGGCGCCGATGCGGCGGATGCCGCCGACGCCGCCCCCTCGTCGGCGTCGGCCGGGCGCTCGATACGCTGCGTCCTGACCGGCGCGGGCGCCTTCTTCGGCTCGGGCGGGAACCACGTGTCGAACAGGTCGGTCGCGCGCTCGCGCAGCGACGCGAACCAGCCCGGCGACGGCTCGGTATCGAATTTCGCCTTCGTATCGACGATCCGGGCGCGCTGCGCGCGCTGGAAGAAATCGCCGACGATCGGCAGCGCGCTGTGCGCGCCCTGCCCCCAGTAGTCGCTGCGCAGCGTCACGCGGCCGTCGTCGAATCCGACCCACGCGCCGGCGACGAGGCCCGGCTGCATCAGGATGAACCAGCCGTCCGCGTTGTCCTGCGTCGTGCCGGTCTTGCCAGCCACGTCGCCGCGGATGCCGAAGCGCGTGCGGATGCTGCCGCCCGTGCCGCGCGTCACGACGTCGCGCATCACGTCGAGCAGCGTCTTGTCGGTTTCGGCATCGAGCGCGCGCTCGGGCGGCGCCGGTGCGTATTCGGCGAGCACGTCGCCCTGGCGATTCTCGATGCGCGTGACCATCTGCGGCTCGACGTACAGCCCGCCGTTCGCGATCGTCGCGTACGACGCGACCATTTCCTTCAGCGTGACCGGGCTCGTGCCGAGCGCGAGCGACGGCACGCGTTCGAGCGGGCTTTCGCGCACGCCCATGTCGCGCGCCAGCCGCGCGACGGCGGCCGGGCCGACCTTCTCCATCACCTGCGCGGTGATCCGGTTGCGCGACAGCGCGACCGCGTCGCGCAAGGTCATCGGCTTGCCAGACGGCGGCACGTCGTCGTTCGGCCGCCAGATCTCGCCGCCTTTCAACGGGATCTCGACCGGCTGGTCGATGAACGTGTCGTCCGGCTTCATCCCGCTCGCAAACGCGGCGCCATAGACGAACGGCTTGAACGTCGAGCCCGGCTGGCGCCGCGCCTGCGCGACGTGGTCGAACGGCTCGCGGGTGAAGTCGCGGCTGCCGACCCACGCGCGGATCTGCCCGTCGCGCGGATCGATCGCGAGGAAGCCGGCCTGCACGTCGGTCTTCGACTTGCACAGCGCACGCAGGAAGCCGCGGTCGGCCGCGAGCAGCTTCATCGCCGCCGCGTCGTCCTTGCCGGCGTCCTGCGCGGCCTTGTACTCGGGCGATTCGCGCATGAAGGTGCGGAACACCTCGTTGTCGGTGCCGCAGCCGTCGCGGCCGCTCCATGCATTGTTCGCGATGCCCTGCAGCTGATTGCCCTGCAGCGTGAGCGCCTGCGTCGCCATCTGCTGGAGGCGCGCGTCGATCGTCGTGCGCACGATCAGGCCGTCCGAGTAGATGTTGTAGTCGTTGCGGTCGGCCCACGCGATCAGCCATTTGCGCAACTGCTGCGCGAAATGCGGCGCCGGCCCGGGCGGCTCCTTCTGGCGTTCGAAGTCGATGCGCAGCGGCCGGCGCTGCAACTGCGCGAACTGCGCCGGCGACAGCTTGCCGTACTTCACCATCTGGCCGAGCACGGTGTTGCGCCGCTGCAGCGCACGCTCGGGGTTCAGCACCGGGTTGTAGTAGCTGTTGCCCTTCAGCATCCCGACGAGTGTCGCGCTGTCGAGCACGTCGAGTTCGTCGGCCGACTTGTCGAAATAGGTGCGCGCGGCCATCTCGACGCCATACGCGTTGTACAGGAACGGCACCGTGTTCAGGTAGGTCTCGAGGATCTGGTCCTTGCTGTAGACGGCCTCGATCTTCAGCGCGGTGATCGCCTCCTTCACCTTGCGCCTGAGCGTCGGCGCGCGGCCGATCTCGTCCGGATACAGGTTGCGCGCGAGCTGCTGCGTGATCGTCGAGCCGCCCTGGCGGTTGCCCGAGAACGTATGGAGCGCGGCCGACGCCGTGCGCTTCCAGTCGAGGCCGTGGTGCTCATAGAAGCGGTGATCCTCGGTCGCGATCAGCGCGTCGACCATGTGCGGCGAGATCTGCTTGAGCGGCACCCATTCCCGGTTCGACGGCTTGAATTCGGCCAGCAGCTTGCCGTCGGCCGACAGCACCTGCGCCGGCTGGTCGACGCGCGCCTTGCGGATGTCGCCGATGCCCGGCGTAAACGGAACGAGCACGATCACGTACGCCGCGAACAGCGCCGGCACGGCGGCGGCCGCGAGCAGCACGCCGCGGCGCGTCGGGTGGCGGACATGGTGCCACGCGGTGGCGGCGAGGGGCTTGACCCGCGCGACGGCGGCGGCCGCGACAGGTTGGGCGCGCGCGACCCATCTGGCACACAAGGCACGCACTGACGACACGTTTCGGCGATTCACGCGGGTGGAGCTCGGCTGAAAAGGCTGCATCGTACCAAACTCGCGCGGCCGCCCGACCTGCGGCGGCATCGGGCCGGCGCACATGGTGCCGCTTCGCGACGGCGCCGACGCAAAAAAGGCGCGCGCTCCGCGACCGGAACGACGCGCCAAACCTGGTACGACAACCTGAACGCCGCGCAACGAGGTCGCGATGAGGACGCGACGGCGGCGCGACCGGCGCTGCGGCTCAGCGCACGAGAAATCCGTACGTGAGCGGATCGCGCTCGTCGACGATCCAGTTCGCGAACCCGCAGATATGCGCGCTGCCTTCCACTTCCGGGATCACGGCCGGGATGTCGCCGACCGTCGTTTCGCGCAGCACGCGCCCCTTGAATACCGTTCCGACGATCGATTCGTTGACGAGCGTGTCGCCCGCCGCGAGCAGCCCGCGCTGGTAGAGTTGCGCGACGCGCCCGCCGGTGCCGGAACCGGTCGGCGAGCGGTCGACCTCGCGATCCGCGAACACGCAGCAGTTCGCCTGCGTCGAACCCGCATGGCGCGGCGCGTTCGCGATGATCGTGCCGTAAATGTGGTTGATTTCCGGGATCTCCGGATGCACGACCGGATACTTCACGTTCGCGGCCGCCTTCACTTCCGCGCCGAAGCGGATCAGTCTTTCGACGGCCGATTCGCGCACCGGCAGGTCGAACGGCGCGCCGTCGACATAGAAATAAAACGCGCCGCCATACGCGATGTCGCCGGTCACGGTGCCGAACGACGGCGTGTCGACCGACACGTCGCGCCGCCAGATGAACGACGGCACGTTGACGAAGCGCACGGGCCCGGCATGTTCGCCGTCCCATTTGACGAAAGCCTCGATGAAGCCGCACGGCGCGTCGATGCCGACCCGCGTCTCCGGCGCCGTGCGCTGCACCCAGCCGAGTTCGACCGCGGCCGTCGACAATGCGATCACGCCGTGGCCGCAATGGTCGCTGTAGCCTTCGTTGTGCACGAAGATCACGCCGAAATCCGCATTCGGCGACACGGGCTCGGTCAGGTAACCGCCGTACATGTCGGCATGGCCGCGCGGCTCGAACATCAGCGCGCGGCGGATCTCGTCGGCGTTCTCCTTGAGCCACGCGCGGCGCTGGACGATCGTGTCGCCGGGCAGCCGCGGCAGCCCGCTCGTGACGATGCGGAACGCCTCGCCGCCGGTGTGCACTTCGACGGTGGAAAGGGAGCGGGAAATTTTCATGGGTGGATCGAGTGCGTTGAAACGAAGGACGGCGGCGGGGCCGCCGTCCGGCGACGGGCGGTGCGGCGATTACTTCGCGTACGGTGCGGGCAGCCCGTTGCGGATCACGTAGACGGTGGTCGGCGCGCCTTTCAGGTCGCCGTTCGCGTCGAACGAATAGGTGCCCGCGACACCCGCGTAGTTCGACTTCGCGAGCTGCGCGATCAGCTTCGCCTTGTCGGTGGTCGTGCCGGCCTTGACCATCGCGTCGGCGAGCAGCTTCACGCCGTCGTAGTAATTGACGCCGTAGACCTGCGTATCCGTGTGATAGGCGTCGTGGTACTTCTTCAGGAATTCGCGGCCGGCCGGTGTCTTCTCGAGCGCGACACCGCCCTGCGCGCAATAGACGATCGATGCCGCCTCGCCCGCGACCTTGCCCATGTCGGCCGAGCAGATGCCGTCGCCGCCGAGCAGCTTCGCGCGCAAGCCCCGCTGCTTCATCTGCTTGGCCATCGGCGCGCCCTGCGCCGCATAGCCGCCGAGGAAGATCACGTCGGGGTTGGCGGCCTTGATCTTGGTGAGAATGCCGAGGAAATCGGTGGCCGACGAATTCGTGTATTCCTGGTCGACGATCTTGATGCCGTTCGCCTTCGCGACGTTCATGAACTGCTCGGCGACGCCCTGCCCGTACGCGGTGCGATCGTCGATCACGGCGGCGGTTTTCGCGTTCAGCGTCTTCGCGGCGAACGTGGCCATCGTGCCGCCGAGCTGCTCGTCGCTGGCGCCGATCCGGAAGATGTTCTTGAAGCCCTGCCGCGTGAGCGCCGGGTTCGACGCGACCGGCAGGATCGGCACGCCGGCGTTCGCATACACGCGCGAGGCCGGAATCGCGACGCCCGAGTTGTACGGCCCGAGCACCGCGACGACGCCCTTGTCGACGAGGTTCTGCGCGACCTGAACCCCGGCCTTGGGATCGGCCTGATCGTCGTCCGAAACCAGCTTGAACGTAACGGTCTTTCCGCCGACCTTCACGCCGGCCTTGTTGAGTTCGTCCACCGCAAGCCGCGCGCCGTTTTCGTTGTCCTTGCCGTTGGCGGCCTGCGGGCCCGTCAGCGGCGCCGAATGGCCGATCGTCACGACTTCCTGCGCGTGCGCGGAAGTCAGCGCGCCGACGGCAGCAGCCACCGAGAGCGCGGTCGTGAGGTGTCGCATGATGTCTCCTGATTGGTTTTGTGTGAAACCAATGTAGGACATGCGTGGTCACACCGCAAGCAATTTCAAAATAATTCCCGATGTTTTGGTCATATTGAAGACCAGATTGAACCGCGCGGACGTGCTACTTCGGCGCGATATCGCGCCGCACGCGGCGAATGTGCTGTTCGACATAGAATGCGGCCGCATCGGCGTCGCCGGACACGATCGCCTCGTAGATCAGCCGGTGTTCGGACACGTAGAGCCGGATCCGGCCCGCGTCGTAGATGCCGTCGTCCTTCAGCCGCTTCCACAGCGGCTGGTCCATCGTCTTCGCGACTTCGTCCGCGATCTTCACGATCAGCGCATCGCCGGTCATCAGCGCGAGCTGTCGATGAAACAGCCGGTCGCTCTCGTTCCACAGCGCGCGCTGGTGCGGATCGTCGACGTCGGTGATGGTTTCCATCTGCGCGAGATAGCGCTCGGCGCCGGGGTCGGCGCGGCCATGGGCGGCGGCGAGGCGCGCGATCGCGGGCTCCAGGATCAGCCGCACGTCGAGCGTCGACGTCGGGCTGAAGTCGGCCTCGGACGTTGTGTGCGCGTCGCCGCGCTGCGCGAGCACGTCGAGCGGCGCCGCGACGACGTAGGTGCCCGAATTGCGCTTCGTGAATACGAGCCCTTCGTTCTGCAGCGCACCGAGCGCTTCGCGCACGGCCGGCCGGCCGACCTGGAACAGCGCCGCGAGCTCGCGCTCGGACGGCAGCCGCGATTCCGCCGCGTAGCGTCCCGCGCGGATCTCGTCGCGGATCTTTTCGGCTACCTGCTCGTAGATCTGCAGCGGCCTGAAACCGCCTTCGAGTGAGTCGGGACGCGCGGACATCATCGTATGGCTCCTGCCCGTTCGGGGCGTGGATCTGGAATGGGTTCGCACTATACCGGAGCGGCGCGGCCAGTGCGGCAGCGGCGAGCCTTCTGGCCGGATATTAGAACCAAAATCCACGACGCGCTTTATTTTCTGGGTTGCCGGCGCGCCAGCAAGTGGTATAGATTCGATCCACACTGCCCGGTGTCGCGGTATCCGGCAGACCCGTGGCGGGCGCGGCATGCGTCCGCCGTTCACGCTTACCGACGCCCACGACGTACACGATGACCGCCTCTTCCCCGATTCCCGTTTTCGACGCAGCCGACACGGCCGCCCTGCTCGACTACCCGGCGCTGCTCGCCACGCTCAGGCAAGCGGTCGTCGAATATGCGGCGGGCGACATCGTCAGCCCCGAACGCCTCGTCGTGCCGCTGCAAGGCGGCGGCGTGATGCTGTCGATGCCGTCGAGCGCCCACGACCTGGCGAGCCACAAACTCGTGAACGTGTGTCCCGGCAACGGCGCACGCGGGCTGCCGACGATCCTCGGCCAGGTCACCGCGTACGACGCCGCCACCGGCGCAATGCGCTTCGCGCTCGACGGCCCGACCGTCACCGGCCGCCGCACGGCGGCGATCACCGCGCTCGGCATCCAGGCGCTGCATGGCGCCGCGCCCCAAGACATCCTGCTGATCGGCACCGGCAAGCAGGCGGCCAATCACGCGGAAGCGCTCGCGGCGATCTTTCCGGAAGCGCGCCTTCGCGTGCGCGGCACGACGGCGGACAGCGCGGCCGCCTTCTGCGCCGCTCACCGCACGCATGCGCCGCGACTCGCGCCGCTCGACGGCGACGCGGTTCCCGATGCGATCGACGTGGTCGTCACGCTGACGACGAGCCGCACGCCCGTCTACCGCGAAGCCGCGCGCGAAGGTCGGCTCGTGGTCGGCGTCGGCGCGTTCACCGCGGATGCCGCCGAGATCGACGCGAGCACGGTGCATGGCAGCCGGCTCGTCGTCGACGATCCGGCCGGCGCGCGCCACGAAGCCGGCGATCTGATCGTTGCGCAGGTCGACTGGCGGCACGTCGCGTCGCTCGCCGACGTGCTGAACGGCACGTTCGCCGGCGGCGGCCCGCTGCTGTTCAAGAGCGTCGGCTGCGCCGCGTGGGACCTGGCCGCGTGCCGCACCGCGCGCGACGCGCTGGCCGCGCGCCGCGCCGGCTGACCCGGACGCGCGATCGTTCGCGCGGCATCGCGTCGCCGGGCCACGCCGGCGGTTTCCCGTACGCGGTGTAGGAAACGCCCTACACCGTGTCGAAGCGGCCTACACGAAGTTCCAATTCGGCCGATTCCAATTTCGGCGGCGCAACACGATACTGCCGGCATGAATGCCAGCCTGTCACCCGCCGCGCTCAGGGTGTTCCTCGTCGATCACGCCGTCGCCGTCCGCCAGCGGATCGCGCTGCTCGTCGGCGCGATCCGCGGCGTCGTCGTCGTGGGCGAAGCGGAAGACGGCCACGACGCGTGGACGCATATCCGCAGCAGTCGCGCGGACGTGGTGATCGTCGACGTGCGGCTCGCGGACGGCAGCGGCCTCGACCTGATCGGGATGCTGTCGAAGGCCGCGCCGCGCATCGTCACGATCGTGCTGACGAATCACTCGGCGCCGGCATTCAGGGAGGCATGCGCGACGGCGGGAGCCGACTATTTCTTCGACAAGACCGTCGAATTCGACGCCGCGTGCCGTGTCATCGAATCCTTGGTGCGCGCTCGCGTGCACCGCCCCTGACGAGCCGGAGCGACTCATGTCCACCGCCACCGCCTGCGCCGCCGACGTGTCCGTCGTATCCCGGCCCCCGATTGCCCTGCGCCCGGCCGCGCGCGCCGACGCCGTCAAGCATCCGGCCGCCCGCTGCTCGGCCTGCGCGATGCGCTCGATGTGCCTGCCGCCGCACCTGACGGCCGCCGAATACGGCCGCCTCGACGCGATCATCTGCACGACGCGACAGATTCGCCAGGGCGACGCGCTGTTTCGCACCGACGATCCGTTCCAGAGCATCTATGCGGTGCGCGCGGGTTCGTTCAAGACGGTGATGATGCATCGCGACGGCCGCGAGCACGTGACGGGCTTCCAGATCGCCGGCGAAACGCTCGGGATGGACGGCATCGGCGGCGGCCAGCACTGCTGCGACGCGATCGCGCTGGAAGACAGCGTGGTGTGCATCATCCCGTTCGGCGCGCTCGAAGCCGCGTGCCGCGAAATGAAGCCGATGCAGCACTTCCTCTACCAGATGCTGAGCAGCGAAATCGTGCGCGAATCGAGCCAGATGCTGCTGCTCGGCACGATGTCGGCCGAGCAGCGCGTCGCGCATTTCCTGCTGAACCTGTCGTCGCGGTTCGAGGCGCGCGGCTATTCGGCGACGGAATTCAACCTGCGGATGACGCGCGAGGAAATCGGCTGCTATCTCGGGATGAAGCTCGAAACCGTCAGCCGGATGTTCTCGCGGTTCCATCGCGAAGCGCTCGTCGAAACGCGCGGCAAGCGCGTGCGCATCATCGACGCGCAAGCGCTCGCGCAGGTCTGACGTACGGGGGCACGACGGCCGGCGCGGCATTACCGGATCGCGTCGCCCGCCGCCGCGTCGCGCAGCGCCGCCGTTGCGGCGCCCGCCTGCCACGCGATCAGCGCCTGTTCGGCCTGCGCGAACGCGCGGCGCAGCGCATCGTCCACGTCGGCGCCGACGCACGGCGGCAGCGATCGGCGCACCGCGCCGTGCATCGTCAGGTCGAGCCGCACGTCGTACAGGCACGCCCCATCGGCCGCCATGCGCGATTCGATCGCGAGTTGGCAGCCGTCGATCCACGCGCGAAACCGTTCGAGCCGCACGAGTTGCGCGCCGGCTTCGGCCTCGAGCGCTGCCGAACCCGTGAATCCGAGGCAGGCGATCTGCATGCCCACGCCCATGTCGTCTCTCCTGACGGGGCCGCCCGCTCGTCGACCGCCTTGCATGTGCCGGCCGCCTCGCGATGCGGCGGCACGGGTGTTTCCCGCGGCGCGGCGCGCATGTTTCGATCGCGGCCGGCCGGTCGTCTGCCCGCGCTTCGCCGCGCGGACCTGTTCATACGTTGAAGGTCTGCGACGCCTTCATCTCGATCCATGTCATGCCGGCCCGCAACCCTTCGATCATCGCCTCGCGCTCGGTCGGATACGCGTGGCTGTGCTCGAACGTATGATGAAACCGCGCGGCGCCGGCGCCGTGCTCGACCGACACGCGGCAGCGGAACTCGCCCGATTCGCACGGGCGCGTCTCCACTTCGACCGACCAGTCGCGTTCGTGAATGTTGCCCTGCAGTGTCATGCGCCCTCCTGCGGTATCAGCCTTCGAGCCGGAAGTGCCCGCTGTGCAGCAGCACCGGCCGGCCGCCGATTTCCTCCAGCATTCGTCGTGCCATGGCCTCGATGGCCGGCCGGTGCGCGTCGAATGCGCTCAGCAGATCGCGTTCGAGCAGCGAGCGCGCGCCGAAATGGTCTTCCAGCGCCTCGGCGGTGACCGCGCACTGGACGCACCGCCCGTCGACCAGCGCGGAAAACGCGACGACCAGGTCGCGCGCGCAGTATTCCGGCGGCTCGGGTGGGAAAGTGATGTGCATCTGTCGGCCTGTCATCGTCGCGATGGCTCCATGACGAGAGCATAGTGGTGCGCGCGACCGCGCGCTTGACCCACGTCAACCGGTTCGCTGCACCGCACGATCGCGGTGCGGCCGCCCGACGCCGCTTCAGCCCGCGTCGGGCTCGATCGCCGCGCCGCGCTCCGCGAGCAGCTCGCGCAGCACGCTGCGGTGGCAATGGCGCTCGTCGTCGCAGTAGCAGCCGATCGAGAACGCGGTGGTCGCCGACAGCGCGGCCAGCAGGTCCAGCACCTTCGCCGGATCGCCGTGCGCCATCTCCGCGCGGAAGTGGCGCTTGAACGCCTTCCATTCGGCGTCGGTTTCGGCGGCCTGCGCCAGCGCGACGAGCTCGGGGCTCGGCGACAGCGTCGGCAACCATACATCATAGTAGTTGCGCGACGCGAATTCCGCTTTCGGTACGCCGCGCGGCGGCCGCCGCACCGTGCCGATCCGCAGGCCTTCGCCGGCCGCGCGCGGCGTGCCGAGCTGGATGATCCGGATGCCCATGTCGCTCCTCTGTCGTGCATGCGTTCCCGTGATCGTACCGCCGCGCCTGCGCGTACGTCAGCCGGGCACCGCACATGACGGCTGCCCAACAAAAAACCGGCTGCTCCCGCGACGGGATACAGCCGGTTCCGCATCGTGCGCGGCGCGCCGCCGCGCCGCGTTCAGACGCCGCTCTTCAGCACCTGGCCGATCGCGTCCGCGACGATGCCGACGTTCGAGTCGTTCAGGCCCGCGACGCACATCCGGCCCGAGCGCAGGATGTACACGCCGTGCACCTCGCGCAGCGCATCGACCTGCGATTCGGTCAGGCCCGTGTACGTGAACATCCCGCGCTGCTTCACGTAGCGTGTGAGCGCTTCGCCGCTCACGTGGTCGCGCAGGCCGTCGTGGATCGACTGGCGCATCCGCGCGATGCGGCGGCACATCGCCGACAGTTCCTCTTCCCACTGCTTGCGCAGCGCCGGCGTGCCGAGGACGGCCGCGACGACCTTCGCGCCGTAGGTTTGCGGGTTGCTGTAGTTCGAGCGCACGGCGCCGGCCAGTTGGCCGAGCACGCGGTCGGCCGCGGCCGCGTCTTCGCAGACGACGCTCAGGCCGCCCACGCGCTCGCCGTACAGCGAGAAGTTCTTCGAGAACGAGTTCGCGACGAGCGTCGGCACGCCGCGGCGGGCCAGCTCGCGCACCGCGAACGCGTCCGCGTCGAGGCCCGCGCCGAAGCCCTGGTACGCCATGTCGACGAACGGCAGCAGCCCGCGCGCCTCGATCACGTCGATCAGCTTCTCCCACTGGCCTTCGTCGAGATCGACGCCGGTCGGGTTGTGGCAGCACGCGTGCAACAGCACGATGCTGCGCGCCGGCAGCGCGTCGATCGCCGCGAGCATCGCGTCGAACTTCAGGCCGCCCGTCGCCTCGTCGTAGTACGGGTACGTGTTCACCGTAAAGCCGGCGCGCTCGAAGATGAAACGATGGTTTTCCCAGCTCGGGTCGCTGAGCCACACCTGCGAATCCGGGAAATAGCGCTTCAGGAAATCGGCGCCGACCTTCAGCGCGCCCGAGCCGCCGAGCGTCTGCAGCGTCGCGATGCGGCCGGCCGCGCGGGCCGGGTGATCGGCGCCGAACACCAGCGATTGCACGGCGTCGCGGTACGCGGCCAGGCCGACCATCGGCAGGTACGGCTTCGGGCCGCTGTCGCGCTGCAGCGCGGTTTCGGCTTCGCGCACGGCGCCCATCACCGGAATCCGGCCTTCGGCGTCGAAATAGATGCCGATGCTCAGGTTGACCTTCCGATCGCGCGGATCTTTCTGGAAGTTCTCGTTGAGCGTCAGGATCGGGTCGCCCGGGTACGCGTCGATGTGTTCGAACATGGCTTGAGTCGTTCTCGTTTGGAAGAAGGGTCGGTCGTGGCCTGCGTCAGCGGGCGGAAACGCCGTCGTGCACCGCAAAGCCCGCATTCTTCTGACGGAAGCGATACCCGATCGCGAGCACCGCGAGCCATACCGGGATCAGGTACACCGACAGGCGGAGATCCGGCGTCAGGTACATCACGACGAGAATGCCGGCCATGAATGCCAGGCACAGGTAATTCGTGAAAGGATAGCCCAGACTGCGGAAGGAAGTCTTCTCCCCGGCAGCCTGCTTGGCCTGGCGGAACTTCAGGTGGATCAGGCTGATCATCGCCCAGTTGATGATCAGCGCCGACACGACGAGGCCCATCAGCACCTCGAACGCCTTGCCCGGCATGAAGTAGTTGACCAGCACGCACACGCCGGTCGCGAGCGCCGATGCGCCGAGCGCCGCGAGCGGGATGCCGCGCTTGTTCACCGAGCACAGGACCTTCGGCGCGTTGCCCTGCTGCGCGAGGCCGAACAGCATCCGGCTATTGCAGTACACGCCGCTGTTGTAGACCGACAGCGCGGCCGTCAGCACGACGACGTTCAGCACGTTCGCGACCAGGTTGCTGCTCAGTGCATGGAAAATCAGCACGAACGGGCTGCCGCCGCTGACGACCTTCTCCCACGGATACAGCGACAGCAGCACGGCCAGTGCGCCGATGTAGAAAATCAGGATACGGTAGATGACCTGGTTGGTCGCGCGCGGGATGCTGCGCTTCGGATCGTCGGCCTCGGCCGCGGTGATGCCGACCAGCTCGAGCCCGCCGAACGAGAACATGATCGCGGCCATCGACATCACGAGGCCCGACACGCCGTTCGGGAAGAAGCCGCCGTGCTGCCACAGGTTCCGCACGGTCGCTTCCGGCCCCGCGTGACCGCTCGCGAGCAGCCAGCCGCCGAAGCCGATCATCCCGACGATCGCGGCAACCTTGACGATCGAGAACCAGAATTCCGTCTCGCCGTACGACTTCACGCTGGTCAGGTTGATCAGGTTGATCGCGACGAAGAACACGAGCGCCGACACCCAGGTCGGCACGCCCGGCCACCAGTACTGCACGTAGATCCCGACGGCGGACAGTTCGGCCATGCTGACGAGGATGTACAGCACCCAGTAATTCCAGCCGGACAGGAAGCCGGTGAAGTGGCCGAAGTACTTGTTCGCGAAATAGCTGAACGACCCCGCGACGGGCTCGTCGACCACCATCTCGCCGAGCTGGCGCATGATGAAGAACGCAACGATGCCGGCCACCGCATAGCCGAGCAGCACGGACGGGCCGGCCATCTTGATCGTCTGCGCGATGCCGAGGAACAGCCCCGTGCCGAGCGCGCCGCCGAGCGCAATCAGCTGGATGTGTCGGTTCTTCAGCCCGCGCTTCAGGCCGTCGCTCTCGTTTCCAGAAACCATGTCTTCTCCACTCTGTCCGCCTCCGCCTGACGCGGTGCGGCGCGCCTCGGTGTGCCGGGCGCTGTTTTGCTGTGCCGGCGGCCGTTCGTGGAGCCGCCGAGTTGGGGGACTGCAATTCTCGCGCGGGGCGTCCGATTCGCGTCGGCGGGCGGCCAGATCGACCGCCGACTCGTTGCCCACGCCGCATTGCTGCGGCCGCACACGAAAATCCGGCGTCAGTTTAGCGTTGCGACGGCGAAATCGGGTTGCGTAACCCGCTCATGCAAACCCTACATTATGAGATAAGATTGCATCCAGGAGACAGATGAGGAAACAAAAATGCCTGAACCGGTCCTCGATCGCATCGATCGCCATTTGCTGTCGGTGTTGCAGGAGAACGGCCGCGCGTCGAACCTCGACCTGGCGAAGGCGGTCGGCCTGTCGCCCGCGCAGACCTTGCGGCGCCACCGGCGGCTGGAGGAGATCGGCGCGATCCGCCGTTACGAAACGCGGCTGTGCCCCGATACGCTCGGCTTCGGCGTCACCGCGTTCGTGCACGTGACGATGGAGCGTGGGCATATCCGCGATTTGTCGAAGTTCCAGAAACTCGTGTCGGATCTCGCGCAGATTCAGGAATGCTTCTCGGTGACGGGCGACATCGACTACGTGCTGAAAGTCGTCGCGCACGATCTGAAAGGGCTGTCGACGTTCCTGCTCGAAACGCTGATGCGCATTCCCGGCGTGAGCGGCGTGCATTCGAGCGTATGCCTCGACGAGATCAAGTGCACGAGCGCGATGCCGGTGGAAAGCTGACGCGCCCGGCGCGCAGGGCCGATGCGTTCAGCTCGCCGCCTCGAACGCACCGATCAACAACGCTCCCGCTGCAATCACCGCGCAACCGGCGGCCCGGCGCGGCGTCAGCCGCTCGCCGAGGTAGATGCGCGCAATCAGCGCCGCGAAGACCACGCTCGTCTCCCGCAGCGCCGACACCGGCCCCATCGGCGCGCGATCCATCGCCCAGATCACGATGCCATAGGCGAGCGCCGCGAACACGCCGCCGCACGCGGCCTTCGCCGTCTCGCCGACCGCCTGCGTCATCCGCAGCGGTCCCGCCCGCAGCCGGTAGTACGCGGCCATCAGCGCGCCCGTCAGCACGAACATCCACGCGGTATAGCCGACCGTGCTGCCGCTCTCCCGCACCCCGACCCCGTCGACCACGCTGTACGCCGCGATCGACACGCCGGTCGCGAACGCGGTCGGCAGCACCTGCGTCATCCGGTGTTTCGCGCCGCGCCGGCGTTCCAGCCCGATCGCCATGATGCCCGCGCAGATCAGCACGAGCCCGCATTGCGCACCGACGTTCAGGCGCTCGCCCGCGAACGCCGCCGCGCCGAGCGTGACGAGCAGCGGCGCCGTGCCGCGCGCGACCGGATATGCGACGCTCAGGTCGCCGTGTTCGTACGCGCGGACGAGCAGCAGCGTATAGACGACGTGGATCACGGCCGACGCGACGACGCACAGCCAGCTCGCCGGCGCGATCGGTGCGGCAGCCGGCAGGAACAGCAGCGCGAACAGCCCGATCGCGATCTGCAGCACCGTAGCCGAACGCAGCCGGTCGCCGCTGCTGCGCACCAGCGCATTCCATGACGCGTGCAGGAACGCCGCGCACAGAACGGCGAACAGAACGGGAATCGGCACGCTGAAAACCTCCGCTGGCGGGTCAAGCTGCGCGATACCGCGCGGCAGGCGTTCATCGTATGAATGCGTCACCGGATTGTCAAAAAGGCGACCAACGGCCAGCCGTAAAAGATTCGGCCGCCTCCTTCGGTCGCCCGCCCCGCGCCGCGTGCGCCGAACGCGGCCTGCACGCTGCCCCATGTGACACGGAGGTCGCAGGCGGTCCACCCCTTTCCGTTCTCTTTCGCCCCGCGCCGCGGCGTAATGGAATCGATACCACGGCGCAACCGTCGCGAAAACACTCCGTCCCCATATCTTCATACGCAACTGGTCCAATGCGCGTGCTCCCTCACGAGCTTCGCGCCGAACCGACACGGCGACGGGGCCGTTCTCCACCATCGAAGACCTTACCCTGGAGTTTCCCGATGTTCCGTCAAGCCTTGCTCGTCACTGCCTGCGCAGCCGCAGCGCTGGCGCTGTTCGCCTGCGGCGGCAGCGACGATTCCACGCCGGCGCCCGCCGTGTCGTCGCAGGATGCGCTGCAGACCGCCACGCCGATCAAGCACGTCGTCGTGATCTACGGCGAAAACATCTCGTTCGACCACTACTTCGGCACCTATCCGAACGCGACGAACCCGTCGGGCGAACCGGCGTTCACCGCGAAACCCGGCACGCCGACGCCGAACGGCCTGACGGGCACGCTGCTCACCGCGAACCCGAACTTCACGAACACGGCCAACGGCACCGACGCGGCGAACCCGTTCCGCCTCGACCGCACGCAGGCCGCGACGGCCGACCAGAACCACGCCTACACCGCCGAGCAGCAGGCCGAGGACAACGGCCTCGCGGACCTGTTCCCGAAGTACACGGGCAAGGGCTCGTCCGGCGGCGCCGGCGCGTTCGGCACGAAGGGCCAGGTGATGGGCTACTTCGACGGCAACACGGTGACCGCGCTGTGGAACTACGCGCAGCGCTTCGCGATGAGCGACAACACGTACACGACGGTCTACGGCCCGTCGACGCCGGGCGCACTGAACGTCGTGGCGGGGCAGACCAACGGGATGCAGATCGTCAAGACGTCGAAGCAGCCGTCGACGCTCGCCGCCAGCTCGTACTACATCAACGACGGCCAGGGCGGCTTCACCATGATCAACGACGTCGATCCGGGTTTCGACGTGTGCTCGAGCACGACCGACCAGGCGATGATGTCCGGCAAGAACATCGGCGACCTGCTGAACGCCGCGAAGATCACGTGGGGCGGCTTCATGGGCGGCTTCAACCTGTCGACGACGAACGGCAACGGCACGACGGGCTGCGCACGCAGCACGGTCGCCACCGCCGTGAACGCCGCGACCGCCGACTACATCCCGCACCACAACTGGTTCCAGTACTACGCGTCGACCGCGAACCCGCAACACACGCGCCCGAGCTCGATCGCGGCGATCGGTTCGAGCGTCGAGGCCGACGGCAAGACCGCCGAACCGGCGAACCACCAGTACGACACGGACGACTTCTTCGCCGCCGTGAAGGCCGGCAACTTCCCGTCGGTCAGCTACCTGAAGGCGCCGGCCGCACAGGACGGGCATGCCGGCTATTCGGATCCGCTCGACGAGCAGGCGTTCGTGACGAAGGTCGTCAACTTCCTGCAGCAGCAACCGGACTGGCAGAACACGGCCGTGATCGTCACCTATGACGATTCGGACGGCTGGTACGACCACGTGTACACGTCGCCGACGCACGCGTCGTCGGACCCGGT
This sequence comes from Burkholderia sp. NRF60-BP8, assembly GCF_001522585.2. Classification (NCBI taxonomy): domain Bacteria; kingdom Pseudomonadati; phylum Pseudomonadota; class Betaproteobacteria; order Burkholderiales; family Burkholderiaceae; genus Burkholderia; species Burkholderia sp. NRF60-BP8. Next base: position 1,344,154 of record NZ_CP013372.1, on the reverse strand, counting down.
CGATCAGCTCAACGGCGCCGGCAAGTGCGGCACGGGCGGCACCACCGGCGTGAACGGCGCGACCGTGAACGGCCGCTGCGGCCCGGGCGTGCGCATTCCGCTGGTCGTGATCTCGCCGTATGCGAAGCAGAACTACGTCGATCACACGATGCTCGACCAGTCGTCCGTCGTGCGCTTCATCGAGGACAACTGGCTCGGCGGCCAGCGTATCGGCGGCGGCTCGTTCGATGCGACGGCGGGCGACCTGCGCAACCTGTTCGACTTCACGTCGAAGCCGAACACGACGCCGCTCTATCTCGACCCGACGCTCGGCACCGTATTGAGCGCCGCCCCGTCGATCTGACCGTCGCGGCCTGACCGCATGGCCGGCGCATGGAGATGCGCCGGCCGTTTCCATTTCAACGCGCCGCTTTGCGCGACACCCGTTTTTCGACCGACAGCATGACAGCTCGCCCCGCGTTTCCGTCTCCCGATGCCGCCGGCACGCCCGCGCCGCGTGCCCCTTCCCGCCTGCTGCGCCGCACGGCATTCGTGCTCGGCGCGGCCGCGATCGGCTATGGCGCGTTCGCTATCGCGTTTCCCGCGCGGGTACCCGCGGCGATCGGCACCGTGGTCGCCGACTGGACCGGCGCGAACCCGCATCCGGTCGTGCTGCAACGGCCCGCCGCGCAGCCGCTGTCGGCGGTCGCGCAGCTCGGGCGCGCGCTGTTCCACGATCCGTCGCTGTCGGCGTCGGGCAAGCAGTCGTGCGCGTCGTGCCACAGCCCCGATCATGCGTACGGCCCGCCGAATGCGCTCGACGTGCAGCCGGGCGGCCTCGCGATGACGCAGCAGGGCTATCGTCCGCCGCCGTCGTTGATGTATCTGTACCGCCAGCCGAATTTCAGCATCGGCCCCGATGCCGGAGAAAACGACGCCGCGCCGAGCGTCGCGCAGCAGGCCACGGCGGCGGCCGGCGTCGTCAAGGCGCAGAAGGTGGCCGGCACGTCGGCCGCGCCGCAGCTCGTGCCGCAGGGCGGGATGTTCTGGGACGGCCGCGCCGACACGCTGCAGCAACAGGCGTTCGGCCCGCTGCTGAATCCGGTCGAGATGGCGAACGCGAGCGTCGACGACGTCGCGCACAAGCTCGCGCAGTCGTCGCATCGCGCGCAACTGGAACAATTGTTCGGCGCACGCGTATTCGACAGCCCGCAGCTCGCGGTGTCGGAGGCGATGTTCGCGATCGCGCGCTACCAGGTCGAGGATCCGTCCTTCCATCCGTACGACAGCAAGTACGACCGCTGGCTCGAAGGCCGTGCGCGCCTCACGCAGGCCGAACTGCGCGGGCTGCGCCTGTTCAACGATCCGGACAAGGCGAATTGCGCGGGCTGCCACTTGTCGAAACCCGGCAAGGACGGGCTGCCGCCGATGTTCACCGACTACCAGTACGAGGCCCTCGGCGCGCCGCGCAACCGCGCGCTCGCGCAGAACCGCAATCCCGCGTTCTACGATCTCGGCGTGTGCGGGCCGTTCCGCGACGACCTGAAGGACCAGACGCAGTACTGCGGAATGTTCCTGACGCCGACGCTGCGCAATTCGGCGACGCGCCACGTGTTCTTCCACAACGGCGTGTTCCACACGCTCGACCAGGTGATGGCGTTCTACAACGAGCGCAGCATCTCGCCGCAGAAGTTCTATTCGCGCGGCGCGGACGGCAAGGTCGACGAATACGACGACATTCCGCCGAAATATCGCGCGAACGTCGACGTGACCGATGCGCCGTTCGATCGCAAGCCCGGCGACAAGCCCGCGATGACGGCTCAGGACATCAAGGACATCGAAGCGTTTCTCGGCACGCTGACGGACGCGCCAGCGCAGCACTGAGCGCCTGCCGGGCGTCGTCAGGACAGGCTGTCGAGCAACCGATACCAGGCGACCCCGGCCGCGATATAGAAGCGCTGCAGCCAGTGCAACGGAATCGGCCGGATCGGCGTGACGCGGAACGGCAGCGGCAGTCGCGCATCGCCCGACAGATGCGCGGCCAGATGCTTGCCGAGCGTCGTCGCCATCGCGATGCCGCGGCCGTTGTAGCCGAGCGCGATCGTCACGCCCGGCGCGGGCTCGTGCACGTGCGGCAGGAAATCCGCGGTGATGGCGACGCGCCCTGCCCAGCGGTATTCGAACCGGACGCCCTTCAGTTGCGGATACAACAGCGTCGTCGCGCGTTCGAGGTGACGCCAGTCGCTCGGCGCGCGCGGGTCGGCGAACGGGCCGCGGCCGCCCATCAGCAAGCGCCCGGCCGCGTCGCGGCGGAAGTACAGCAGCAGACGCCGCGCATCGGATGCGACTTCGCCACCGGCGAGGATGTCGCGGCCGAGCGCCGGCGCGAGCGGTTCCGTCGCGACGATGAAGCTGTTCGCGGCGATCACCGACTGGCGCAAGCCGGGCCACAGCCCGTCCGTGTAGCCGTTGGTCGCGATCACCACGCGCTCGGCCGACAGCGTCGCGCCGCCGGACGTCGCGATCCGCCAGCGGCCGTCGGCGCGTGTCAGCCCGACGGCGCGGGTCGAGCCGTGCACGACCGCCCCGCTCGCCTGCACGGCGCGCACGAGGCCGCGCGTATAGCTGAGCGGCTGCACGCTGCCCGCGCGCCGGTCGATCCAGCCGCCCGCATACGCCCGCGTGCCGAGCCGTCGCGCGACGTCGTCGCGGCCGAGCACGTCGACCGGCGCGCCGCGCGCGGCCCACTGCTGCGCACGGCGTGCGACCGTGTCGAGCATCGCGGCGGTCGGTGCCGGCTGGATCCAGCCGTGACGACGCGCATCGCAATCGATGCCGTGGCGCGCGATCAGGTCGAACACGGTATCGGCGGCGCCGCCGACGAGGCCGGCAAGCTGCTCGCCGGCCTCGTCGCCGAACCGGCGAACGAGTTCGTCCGGGTCGTATTTCAGCCCGGGAATCACTTGCCCGCCGTTACGGCCCGATGCGCCCCAGCCCGGCTGCGCGCCGTCGATCACGCGGACGTTCACGCCGCGTTCGGCCAGGTGAAGTGCGGTCGACAAACCCGTGAATCCGGCGCCGACGATCGCCACGTCGCACGACGCGGACGCGTCGAGCGCGGGCGTATCGGGCGCCGGCGCGGCGGTCGCCGCCCACAGCGAATCCGGCCACCGTGCGTCGGGCCATCCGGGTGTCGCGTTCGTTGCGCTCATGTTCGATCCGGGTTGTCCGCGCCGTCCGACGCCAGCAGGCGACGGAGGAATTCCTGCGTGCGGGGATGGGTCGGCTGCGTGAGCACCTCGCGCGCCGGTCCGCTTTCGCAGATGGTCCCGTCATGCAGGAAACACACGCGATCGGCCACCTCGCGCGCGAATGCCATCTCGTGCGTGACGACCACCATGGTCATCCCGTCGCGGGCAAGCCCGCGCATCACGCCGAGCACTTCGCCGACGAGCTCGGGGTCGAGCGCCGACGTCGGTTCGTCGAACAGGATCGCCTGCGGCTCCATCGCGAGCGCGCGTGCGATCGCGACGCGCTGCTGCTGCCCGCCCGACAGTTCCGACGGATACGCGTTCATCCGGTGCGACAGCCCGACCTTGTCGAGCAGCGCGCGGGCCTGCTCGCGCGCTTGCGCGACCGGCCTCCGTCGCACGTGCACGGGCCCTTCCATCACGTTCTCGAGCGCCGTCCGGTGCGCAAACAGGTTGAAGCGCTGGAATACCATGCCGACCCGCATCCGCAATTCGTGGATCCGTTTCGAATGCGCGTCGACCTTCACGCCGTCGATCGTGATCGACCCTTCGTCGTAGGTCTCGAAACCGTTGATACAGCGCAGCACGGTCGACTTGCCGGACCCGGACGGCCCGATCAGGCACACGACTTCGCCCGGCTGCACGTCGAGGCTCACGCCCTTCAGCACCGCGTGCTGCTGAAACCGCTTGTGTATCGAATCGATCCGGATCATGCGCCTCTCCTCAGTGCGAGCCGCTTGCCGAGCCGGTTCACGCCGAACATCAGCGGCAGGCCGAGCGCGAGATACAGCAGCGCGACGAGCGTGTAGACGCTCATGTTCTGGAACGTCGACGACGCGATCAGCTGGCCGGCGCGCGTGATTTCCGCGACCGTGATCGTCGACGCGACCGACGAATCCTTCAGCAGCATCACCAGCGTGTTGCCGTACGGCGGCAGCGCGATACGAAACGCCTGCGGCAATACCACGCGCCGCATGATCATCGGGCCGCGCATGCCGATCGCGTGCGCGGCTTCGATCTGGCCGCGGTCGATCGCCTCGATGCCCGCGCGGAAATTCTCGGCCTGATACGCCGAATAGGCGATGCCGAGGCCGAGCACGCCGGCCTGGAACGCCGACAGCTGCACGCCGAGATCGGGCAGCACGAAGTACATGTAGAACAGCTGCACGATGATGGGCAGCCCGCGGATCACGTTGACGATCGTGCTGCCGGCCGTCGAGACGGCGCGATGGCGCGACACCTTCAGCAGCGCGAGAATCAGCCCGAGCACCGAGCTGAGCACGAACGCGCATGCGGTGATCTCGATCGTGACCACCGCGCCCTTCAACAGGATCGGCAGGAAATCGATCGCGTTCTGAAAAAACATGAGGTCTCCTATGCGATGGCCGGACGGCCCGCCGCCGCGAATGCCCGCGACGTGCGGGCGATGCCGGTCGGGAATCGAATGCCGACGCTCAGCTCATGTGCCACTTCTGCAGGATCTGCTGCAGCGTGCCGTCGCTCTTCATCTTGCGGATCGCGCCGTTGAGTTGTTCGAGCGTCGCGGTGTCGCCCTTGCGCACGATGAAGCAGACCTGCCCCTTCACGACGCTCTGGTATTCGGGCACGAGCCGCACCTGGCGATTGACGCCGTGCTCGATCTGGTACGCGACGATCGGCTGATCGGCGAAGCCGGCCTTGATGCGCCCGAGCGCGACGTCGCGCATGATGTCGGCAATCGAATCGTAGGTCCGGACTTCCTTGAAGATGCCCTTCTTGTTGAGCGCATCGACGAACGCCGTGCCGACCTGCGCGCCGACCACCTGGTCCTTGAAATCGTCCATCGACGTATAGCGGCCCGGATCGTCGGCCTTCACGATCAGGCCTTCGCCGAACGAGTAGACGGTGTCGGAGAAATCGACGACCTGCTGGCGCGCCGGCGTCTTCAGCATCGCGGCCGAGATGATGTCGATCTTCTGCGTGGTGAGCGACGGGATCAGCGCCGAGAACACGGTCTGCTGCACGTCGACGCGAAACCCGGCCGACTTCCCGGCCGCGGTGATCGCATCGACCATCATCCCCTGGATCGAATTGCTCTTGACGTCGAGAAACGTGAACGGCACGCCGGTGGCCGTCGCGCCGACCTTCAGCGTGGGCTCGGCCGCCACGGCGCTCGCCGAGACGGTGGACAGTGCGATGCAGGTGGCGAAACCGGCGGCCAATGCGCCGAACCGCTTGATGAACGGAACCATGGTGACTCCTTCTCGAATAATCCGGGCGCCGGCCGGTCGCTGATCGACACTGCGACGATGGTCCGATCTTAAAACGAATCAAAAACATCGCAAATAGATTTTTGCATATCGATATTCGATACGATATGATGCAATATCGAATCGATCCCACCCCGCCGCCATGGAAACGTCGCCCGACCAAGCAAACGATCTGCTGTTCAACCAGTCGCTGGAAAAGGGGCTGAACGTGCTGCGCGCGTTCAGTGCGAAGCGGCGCACGATGACGCTGGCGGAAGTGGCCGACGCGGCGGGGATGACGAAAAGCTCCGCGCAGCGGATGGTCTATACGCTCGAGAAGCTCGGCTACATCCGCAAGCATCCGGTCACACGGCGCTACCAGCTCACGCCGCACGTGATGCGGATCGGCTTCAACTATCTCGCGGCCGATACGTTGATCGACGTCGCGAATCCGTTCCTGTCCGAGCTCACGAACCTGACCGGCGAAACCACCAACCTCACCGAGCCGGACGAGGATGAAATGGTGTACGTCGCGCGTTTCGTGTCGACCAAGTTCGTGCCGATCCACATGCCGATCGGCAGTCGTATCCCGATGTACTGCACCGGCTCCGGCCGCGCATTCCTGAGCGCGTTGCCGCCGGAAGAAGCACGTGCGCGGCTCGACGGCATGGCGCGCACGCCGTATACGCCGCGCACGGTCACGGCGCTCGACGATCTCGTCGCGTTGCTCGACGGCGCGCGGCGCGAAGGCTACGCGACCAACCAGGAAGAACTGTTCATCGGCGACATGTCGATCGCGGCGCCCGTGCTCGGCAGCCAGGGGCAGCCGGTCGCGGCCGTGCACGTGGTCGCGCCGACGAGCCGCTGGACGTTCGACGACGCGCGCCGCAAGCTCGCGCCGGCGGTGATCGACTGCGCGCGCGGGATCAGCAATTCGATCCGGACGCTCGAATAGCGTCGGCGAAACGGCACGCGGCGCGCCGTTGCATCGCGCAACGGCGTTCGATCGCTACTGCAGCTTCGGCGGATGCTCGGCCCGGGAGGTACGGTTCGGGCGGGATACGAGTTGCTCCGCCCCCTCGTTTTCCCCGATCTCGTTCGCCTTGACTCCTGCGCACCGATCGATAAAACTTCGCCCATCGCCAGTGTGATCACAGATCGCAGATCAAACCCAGGAGAACCCCGCCTTGCCGCCTCGTATCGTCCCGCCCGCACTGAAAGCCATCGAACAGGAAACGATGGCCGACAAGGTCTACCAGCAACTGCGCGAAGCGCTGATGAGCGGCCGCTTCGCGCCTGGCCAAGCGCTGAGCCTGCGCAGCGTCGCGGAGGCGGTCGGCTCGTCGACGATGCCCGTGCGCGCCGCACTCACGCGGCTGCGCGCCGAACGCGCACTGGTCGACGGCCCGAACCGCGCGCTCGTCGTCCCGCCGATGACGCTCGACACGCTCGACGAGCTGCGCGACGTGCGGATCGCGCTCGAAGGCTGCATCGCCGAGCGCGCGTGCGCACGGATGACCGATGCGCAGATCGCGGCCGTGCGCAAGACCTGCGAGACGATGCAGGCGCACGTCGAGGCCGGCCGCTCGCGCGCCTATCTGCAAAGCAATTTTGCGTTCCACAGCGCGATCTACGCGCACGGCGCCAGCGAAAACACGCTCGCGATCGTCGAGAACCTGTGGATGCGCGTCGGCCCGTTCCTCAACATGGTCGCGCTCGACATCCCGCACATGCGGCGCTCGATGGACGCGCACCGCGCGATCGTCGATGCGCTCGAACGGCGCGACGGCGCCGGCGTGCGCGCCGGCATCGCGCTCGACATCGGCGGAGCCGCGCACGATCTCGCCGAAACGCTGCGGGCCGAACAGACGCCGCGAACCGCGAACGCGAAGCCGTAGCGGCCGCTGGCCACGGCCGGCCTTTGCACGAGCGGCCGGCCACCCCACTAGATCAACGATGGAGACAACCCGGCATGACAGCTTCCGACCTGCTGAAACCCTATGACGGCCTGCGCGTCCTCGTGACGGGCGGCGCGTCGGGCATCGGTCTCGAAATCGCCCGCGCGTTCGCCGAATGCGGCGCGCGCGTGCACGTGTGCGACGCGTCGCAGGCCGCGATCGCGGCGCTCGCCGATCGGCCGCCGCACGCCGCGGCGAGCGCGATCGGCGCAACGTTGGCCGACGTATCCGATCCGGCAGCGGTCGACCGCGTGTTCGCCGACATATCGGCCACGCTCGGCGGCCTCGACGTGCTGGTCAACAACGCGGGCATCGCCGGCCCGACCGGCGGTATCGACGAAATCGACCCCGTTCAATGGGAGCAAACGGTCGCGATCAACCTGAACGCGCAATTCCAGTTCGCGCGCCGCGCGGTGCCGCTGCTGCGCGAGTCGAAACACGGCGGCGCGATCATCGCGCTGTCGTCGGTCGCCGGCCGGCTCGGCTACGCGTTCCGCACGCCGTATGCGGCCACCAAATGGGCGGTGGTCGGCCTCGTGAAGAGCCTCGCGATCGAACTCGGGCCGCTCGGCATCCGCGTGAACGCGATCCAGCCCGGCATCGTGCGCGGCCCGCGGATGCGCCGCGTGATCGAGGCGCGTGCGCAGCAGCTCGGCATCGGCTACGACGAAATGGAGAAGCGCTATCTCGAGAAGATCTCGCTGCGGCGCATGACCGATCCGGCCGAAATCGCCGCGACCGCGCTGTTCCTGTGCTCGCCGGGCGGACACGGGATCACCGGGCAGGCGATCTCCGTCTGCGGCAACGTCGAAGTGCTCTGACGCCTCCTGCATCGCTCATCGAAAGGAATCCATTCATGGCAAACGCTCGCAAAGTCATCATCACCTGCGCGCCGACCGGCGCGATCCACACGCCGTCGATGTCGCCGTACCTGCCCGTGACGCCGCACGAACTCGAAACGGCCGCGGTCGCGGCCGCGCAGGCCGGCGCGGCGATCCTCCACTTGCACGCACGCAACCCGTCCGACGGCAAACCGACGCAGGATCCGGCCGTGTTCGCCGAATTCCTGCCGCGCATCAAGGCCCGGACCGACGCGGTGATCAACCTCACGTCGGGCGGCAGCCCGCACATGACGGTCGACGAACGGCTGCAGCCCGCGCTGCATTTCCAGCCCGAGGTCGCGTCGTTGAACATGGGTTCGATGAACTTCGGGCTGTACCCGATGCTCGAGCGCTTCCGCGAGCTGAAGCATCCGTGGGAGCGCGAACATCTCGAGAAAAGCCGCGATCTCGTGTTCAAGAACACGTTCGCCGACATCGAGACGATCCTCACGCGCTGCGGCGCGAACGGCACGCGTTTCGAATTCGAGTGCTACGACATCTCGCATCTGTACAACCTCGCGCACTTCGTCGATCGCGGGCTGGCGAAGCCGCCCTTCTTCGTGCAAAGCGTGTTCGGCCTGCTGGGCGGGATCGGCGCGCACCCGGAGGACCTGATGCACATGCGCCGGACGGCCGACCGTCTGTTCGGCAGCGATTACGTGTGGTCGATCCTCGGCGCCGGGCGCAACCAGATTCCGCTCGCGACGATCGGCGCGGCGCAGGGTGCGAACGTACGCGTCGGACTCGAGGATTCGCTGTGGATCGCGCCGGGCAAGCTCGCGGAATCGAGCGCCGCGCAAGTCCTGAAAGTGCGTCAGGTGCTCGAAGGCCTGTCGCTCGAGATCGCGACGCCGGCAGAGGCGCGCGCGATGCTCGCCCTCAAGGGCGGCGACGCGGTGAATTTCTGAGCGCCGGCTCGCGCCCGCAACACCCGTATCCGCAAGCGCAGTGACGAGGCGCCGGCCCGAGCCGGCCGGCGCCAGGACGCCCTTGATCGCCCCGCTCCGTTCGAGCGCCGCCGGCGCGGCTCCGTCGTCTGCCCATCCGCTGCCTGCACCGCAGCGGCATCTGCCGAACGCGGCGCGCCGTGCTTGCCGTGCGCGCCGGTTCGCCCTTACCGGAGTCGTCCGCATGTCCACTCATCACGCTCAGGCCCTGTCGTCCGCCGCCGGCGACGCGAACGCGTCGCTGAACCGGCTGCTGTTCCGCAAACTCATGCCGCTGCTGATCGCCGCGTATGTGATCAGTTTTCTCGACCGCACCAACATCGCGTTCGCCAAACATTCGATGGGCGTCGATCTCGGCATTTCATCGGCCGCGTATGGGCTCGGCGCGGGGCTGTTCTTTCTCACCTACGCGCTCTTCGAAATCCCGAGCAACCTGATCATGCATCGCGTCGGCGCGCGCTTCTGGATCACGCGGATCATGATCACGTGGGGCGCGCTGTCGGTCGCGATGGCGTTCGTCGGCGGGGAGACGTCGTTCTACGTGATGCGCCTGCTGCTCGGCGCGGCCGAAGCCGGGCTGTTTCCCGGCGTGATGTTGTATTTGACGTACTGGTTCGGCCGCGAGGAGCGTGCGCGCGCCACCGGCTATTTCCTGCTCGGCGTGTGCATCGCCAACATCGTCGGCGGGCCGCTGGCCGGCGCGCTGATCGAGCTCGACGGCACGCTCGGTTTCCACGGCTGGCAATGGCTGTTCGTCGTCGAAGGCATTCCGGCGATCCTGCTCGCGTTCGTCGTCTGGACGCGCTTGCCGGATCGACCGAGCGCCGCGCCGTGGCTCGCCCAGGAAACCGGCCGCGCGCTCGAGCGCAAGCTGGCCGCCGAACAGGACGCGGGCGTCGCCGCGCACGGCGGCCACGCGTTCGGCGCCGCCCTGCGCGATCCGCAGATCTGGCTCGCGATTTTCGTGTACTTCTGCCACCAGTTGACCATCTACACGGTGATCTTCTTCCTGCCCGGCATCATCGGCGCATCGGGACGCCTCTCGCCGGTCGCGGTCGGGTTGCTGACGTCGCTGCCCTGGCTCGCCGCCGCCCTCGGGGCAGCGACGCTGCCGCGCTTCGCGCGCGAGTCGCGTCACGCGCGCCGCATGCTGTGTGCGGGGCTGGTGGTCATGGCGGCCGGGATGATCGGCGCCGCGCATGCGTCGCCGTTGGCGGGACTGCTCTGCGTGTGCGTGGCCGCGTCCATGTTCTTCGTCGTGCAGTCGATCGTGTTCACGTTTCCGGCTTCGCGGCTCGCCGGCAGCGCGCTGGCCGGCGGGCTCGGGCTCGTGAATACGTGCGGGTTGCTCGGCGGCTTCGTCGGGCCGACCGTCATCGGCGCGATCGAACAGGCGACCGGCAATGCGAAGAACGGGCTGACGCTGCTGGCGGCCGCACTCGCCGTCGCGGCATGTACGAGCCTCGCGTTGCGTCACGGACACGAGCGCGCCGACGTGCGCTCGCGCGACTGAAGCCGGACGACACTCGAGCCGGCGGGATGCGGGTACGTCGCCGCCGGCATCCCGCCCCGCTTCGTCAGAACAGATACATCCCCGCGACGAACACCACGCCCGAGAACAACAGCGTCGTCACGCAATAGCCCATGATGTCGCGCACGCCGAGTCCCGCGATCGCCAGCGCGGGCAGCGCCCAGAACGGCTGCGCCATGTTGGTCCACGCCTCGCCGTACGCGATCGCCATGGCCGCCTTGCCGAGATCGGCGCCGAGCGCCTGCGCGGCCGGCATCACGAACGGCCCCTGCACGACCCAGTGGCCGCCGCCCGACGGCACCGCGAAATTGATCACGGCCGAACTCAGGAACGCGAGCAGCGGGAACGTGTGGACGTTCGCGATATCGACGAACCATTTCGTGATCACGCCCGCGAGCCCGGAGTGATCCATCAGCGCCTGGATGCCCGCGTAGAACGGGAACTGGATCATGATCCCGGACGCGCCGCGCGCGGCGCCGGCCACCGCGCGCGCATAGGCCATCGGCGTCCGGTGCAGCAGGATGCCGGCCGCGAGGAACGCGAGGTTCACCGTGTCGATGTCGAGCGCGAAGCCCTTCTGCGCGAAACGCAGCATGAGGAACGCCGCGCACAGCGCCGCGACGACGATCGACAGCGCGCGGCTCTCCTCCATCCGTTCCGCGAACGTCGCGTCGGGCGCGAGCTTGCGCTCGACGCTCGGCGGCTCGGCGAGCAGCGCCGGATCGACGCTGACGACGTCGCCCGGCTTCGGCATCATCATCCGCGCGAGAAACGGCAGCATCACGATCAACCCGATCGTGATGAACGCGTTGTAGCCGGTGAAGATCGTGTCGGACACCGGAATCAAGCCGATGGTCTTTTCCATCGGATTGCCTTTCGTGGCCGCGACGAGCGGGACCGAACCCGACAGCCCGCCGTGCCAGCTCAGGAAGCCCATGTAGGCGGACGCGACGAGCAGCCGGTAGTCGCTGCCGGCCACGCGGCGCGCCACTTCGCGCGCCAGCATCGCGCCGAGCACGAGGCCGAAGCCCCAGTTGATCGCGCAGGCCAGCGCGCCGACGAACGCGACGAGCATCACGCCTTGCCCGGGCGTGCGCGCGGCGCTCGCGAGCGCGACGAGCAGGCGCCGCACGGGCGGCGAACTCGCGAGCGCGTGGCCCGTCACGAGGATCATGACCATCTGCATCGAGAACGCGAGCAGGTTCCAGAAGCCGGAACCCCACATCGTCGTGAGTTGCACGGGCGTGTTCGGCGTGAGCCCAAACGCAAGCGCGAACGTGACGATCGTCAGCAGGATCGCGAAAATCAACGGGTCGGGCAACACGCGGTGAACCACCTGCGTGAAGAAGCGGGAAATGCGCTGGATCAACTTGAGCTCCTCGTTTCCTGATAGGGACATCCGCGCGTATCGTTGTTGGTTGAGGCGCGGAAACGCGCGGATTCTTGCACAGAACCGTATTGCTTGCGTTGATGCCCCTGTCGGGAATCGGGTCGGTCGACTTCGGCAGGCTATCGAATCCGTTACATGACCGCGACCGGCTCCGAAGCGAGGCAACCGAGGGAAGAAGCCAATGGTGTGTATCGCTGCAGACTGGAATTCATGAAGGACGTGCGCATGCAAAAGCGCCCGCCTGACTGCGGATCAGGCGGGCGCTTCCTGCGGCGATATTCGTCTCGTCGTGTGTCTCGCGAATCTCGACGGGTCAGCGAATCAAGGCTCCCAACGTCCGCGCTCCATCGCTTCCTCCATCATTCCGAGTGTCAGTGACCGCCCCCCCAGCGTCTCCCTCGCCTCTGGGCTGAACGGGGATTTGACGACTGTCGCGAGAAACGAACCGATGCCGAGCTTCGCGGACGGATAGTAATAATGGAGGTCGAACGTGGACAAATCGACGCCGAATGTCGCACCCCATTGCCGAATGATTCTGTCGATGTCGTGCGGTTCGAGATCGAGATCGTGATAAAGATCCGTGTCCCGCGACAGTTCGATGCGATCGATCTGGAGCCTTGCGACGTCAGTCGCGATGAACGCTTCGAGGCGTTTCCACGTGTCAGCCATATAAGCGATCCTCGGGCTTCACCATGCCGTTGTACGCGCCGATCGTACGACAAGTGATCAACGCGACGTCCGTCGCCAGAATCACCCAACCGACTCCAGGAATCGCCCGCCCGACGAATGCGCCGATATTCTGCGTCAACTTGATGCGCAACATGATCAGGCTCCTGAATGAGGTAACGGTCGGCAAAATCCGGTGCTTCAATTCGTATGGCAGCAGCCGACGCGAAACGACGGACGCGATGGACGTGCCCTTGACCGCGTTCGCGAACTTGCCTCGCGTCGGGATAAAGCGCTGACCCAACAATACCATCGCGACGCCGACCGCATCATCCACCCCCAATGCCTTACCAGTCTCTTCGATAAAGATCAGGAAGAACAGTGCTTCGCGGCTCAAACCCTCGTGAATGCCGTATCTGTACGTGCTCGCCATTTTTTCTCTCATAGTTTGAATTTGAACGAGCGGAAAAGGCTAGCGTGAGTAGCGGAGGCGAAACAACGGACTCACCGGCAGATTGCCGCGACAAAGCGTCTGCCCGGATGTGATTGGCGGATCTCGTGCAGATGCTGTGAAGTACCGCGCGGCTTGCGCTTCGGGCTGTCGCAGCCTCATCTTGCGCACGAGTGCGCCACGGCGGCGACAGGCATTTGAACAGATGCAGAGTGTCAATTTTCAGCGGATCGCCCACCTTCTGGCCGCTCATGCATATCAACGCCCCACCGTCGCCGACGTACTCGCGGTCGCAACCTTACGCCCCCGCCGCTCCGCCAGCCGCTGCGCGCCCCGATACGCGACGAGCGCCCCCGCCACGGCCAGCAGCATCGGCACGAGGCTGTCGTGATTCGCGCGCGTGAATTCGAGCAGCAGCACGACGGCCGTGACCGGCATCTGCATCGACGCGGCAAGAAACGCGGTCGCGCCGATCAGCGCGCATCCGCCGAGCGATGCGCCGGGCCACACGATGCTCCACAGTCCGCCGAGCACGACACCGAGCAGCGCGCCGTTCGCGAGGCCCGGCGTCAGCAGCCCGCCTTCCGCGCCGGCCCGCAGGCTGCCGGCCTCGATCAGCACCTTCAGCACGAGCAGCGCCGCCGCGAGACCGATCGTCAGCGTGCCGTCGAAACCGAGCGACGCCGGGCCCTTGCCGTTGCCGAGCAGTTGCGGAAACCGCGTGGCGAGCACGCCGATCACCGCGAAGTTGAGCAGCGCGAACACCGGCAGCCGCCAGTCCTTCGGCGCGTTCGCCCGCGCGCGGGTCGTGAGCCGCACGAAACCGTACGCGGCGACGCCGAACAGCGGCCCGCAGACGATCGACCATGCGACGAGCGGCGTGCTCGACACGAACGCCGGCACCGCGTACTGGTGTTCGTTGCCGAGACCGATCCATGCGACGACCGCGGCGATTGCGGACGTCACGACCGCTGCGACCAGCGCACGCCATTCGAACGTGCCGAGCAGCACCTCCAGCACGAAGATCGCGCCGCCGAGCGGCACGTTGTAGACGGCCGCGAGCCCCGCGCCGGCGCCGCACGCGACCATCAGCCTGCAGTCGTCGGGCGTGAGCCCCGCCGCATGGGCAAACCGCCCGGCGAGCAGCGCACCGATCTCGCGCGGCGCGACTTCGCGGCCGAGCGGCGAGCCGAGCGCGACGGTGACGATCTGCAGCAGCGCGTGGACCGTCGTGCTGACGAACGGCATCCGCGGATCGGCCGCACGCACCGCGCGGCGGATGCCGACGAGTGGCCGGCCGTATCGGTAAAGCGCCCACCAGCCGCCGCCCGCGACGATCCCGCACACCACCAGCACCGCGAGCCGACGCAGCGGCTCGGCCCCGGTCACGCCGCTGAGGAAGCTCTCGGACCCGATCACGTGCGCGACGTCGTAGCCGTACGCGACGTGCTGGATCGCATGCAGCAGCAACGCGAGCAGCATGCCGCCGAGACCCGCGCCGATGCCGGTCAGGATCGTGACGACAGCCATGCGCGCGAACGGGCTGACGGGCGGCGACGAAGCAGCGGGAGCGGACGGAAGATCGAGGCGCATGGGGTCGGCGAACGGAGATCGAAAAGACGGCGCGCACCGCGCACGCCGTCGTCAGGACCGCATCGTAGGCCCGCGCCAATCATGAGACAAACGTATTTTTCTAATTAACTCATGCATTCCATGAATACATGAAGGCAGGCGGCCCGCGATGACCGCCTGCCGCATCAGTCCGGATAGGTCAGGCGCTCCGGTTCGCGCCGCATGATGACTTTCCCGTGGCGCATCGACAGCGTGGCCTTCGCCTGCCTGCGCACGGCTTCGTAGTCGCTGTCCGCGTCGAGCACGACGAGATTCGCCGGACGCCCGACCGCGATGCCGTACCCGTCGCCGAGGTGCATCGCCGTCGCGCTATGGTCGGTCACGAAGTCGAGGCAGCGCTGCAGATCCTGGTAACCCATCATGTGGCAGATATGAAGGCCCGCATCGAGCACGCGCAGGATGTTGCCGTTGCCGAGCGGATACCACGGATCCTTGATCGAATCCTGCCCGAAGCACACGTTGAGCCCGGCACGGTCGAGCTCCGCGACGCGTGTGACGCCGCGCCGCTTCGGGAACGTGTCGAAGCGCCCCTGCAGATGGATGCTCTCGGTCGGGCACGAGATGAAATTCAGCCCCGCCCGCTTCAGCAGCCGGAACAGCTTCGAGCAGTACGCGTTGTCGTACGAACCCATCGCGGTGGTGTGGCTCGCGGTGACGCGTGCGCCCATGCCGCGCACGCGCGCCTCTTCCGCGAGCACTTCGAGAAAGCGCGAATGCGGATCGTCGGTCTCGTCGCAGTGCACGTCGACGAGGCAGCCCGTGCGTTCCGCGAGATCCATCAGGAAGCGGATCGAGCTGACGCCCTGCTCCCGCGTGTTCTCGAAATGCGGAATCCCGCCGACGACGTCCGCGCCGAGCTCGATCGCCTGCACCATCAGCGCGCGGCCGCCGTCGAACGATTCGATGCCCTCCTGCGGGAACGCGACGATCTGCAGATCGATCAGCCCGCGCGCCTCGTCCTTCACCTCCAGCATCGCCTTCAGCGCGGCGAGCGTCGGATCGGTCACGTCGACATGCGTGCGCACGTGCTGGATCCCGTGATCGCGCAGCATGCCGATCGCCGCATGCGCGCGCGCCTTCGTGTCCTCGTGCGTGATCGTCGCCTTGCGCTCGGCCCAGCGCTCGATGCCCTCGAACAGCGTGCCGCTCATGTTCCACGCGGGTTCGCCGGCCGTCAGCACGGCATCGAGGTGGATATGCGGTTCGACGAGCGGCGGAATCGCGAGGCGGCCGCCGCCGTCGATATGGTCAGGGTTCGTCGACGCGATCTGCGCGGTTTGCGCATCGATGCGCGCGATCCTGCCGGCATCGATGCCGATCGTGAACAGGCCGTCGCGGCCGCGCAAACGTACGTTGAACAGGTTCATGGAGAGGCCTCTTGTCGTATGCGTGAACACGACCGCGCGATCTGCGCTGGCGGCCGTGCGGTCCGGGCGACCAGTATGGAGGAAAGCGGCGACGCGCACACGTGCCGCGCATGTTGCATCGACACGACAGCCGGGCCGCGCCGGACCGAAGCCGCGTGCCGGCCGCCAGGCAGGAACCGCCGGCCCGGCGCGCACGCGCGTCGTCGTGTCGGTTTTGTGAACGACTCTTGCGGGATCAGGAACGGTGCGCTCGCGGCCGCTGCGTCCTTGCGCGCGCCGCGCATTCCTATACTTGCGCCGAACTTTGTTTCCAGTCCCACACGCAGGAGCTTCACGATGAAAAAAACCCTGATCGCCGGCGCGTGCGCCGGCGCCCTGTTCGCGCCGCTCGCCCACGCGCAAGGCTCGGTCACGCTGTACGGCCTGATCGACGCCGGCATCGCCTATACCAACAACGTGAACGGCGCGTCGCAGTGGCGCATGACGACCGGCACGATCAACGGCAGCCGCTTCGGCGTGCGCGGCGCCGAGGATCTCGGCGGCGGGCTGAAGGCATTGTTCGTGCTCGAAAACGGCTTCAACGCGAACAACGGCGGGCTCGGCCAGGACGGCAAACTGTTCGGCCGGCACGCGTACGTCGGCCTGAGCCGCGCCGGCTACGGCACGCTGACGCTCGGCCGCCAGTACGACACGATGGTCGACTTCGTCGCGCCGTTGTCCGCGACGTCGGGCGATTTCGGCGATACGGGCTTCGCGCATCCGTTCGACAACGACAACCTGAACCACTCGCTGCGCATCAACAACGCGGTCAAGTACACGAGCGACACGATCGCGGGCTTCAAGGTCGGCGCGCTGTACGCGTTCTCCAACTCGGCGAACTTCGGCGCGAACCGCGCATACAGCGTGGCCGCGAGCTACACGAACGGCCCGCTGAAGCTGGCCGGCGCGTACCTGCAGATGAACGGCACGAAGGGCTCGACGAGCGCGAGCCCCGGCGCGACCGATTCGGCCGAAGCGAAGAGCCTGAACCAGGGCGGCTGGTCGCTCGGCTCGGACCGCATGCGCACCTATGGCGGCGGCGTCGGCTACGTGTTCGGCCCGGTGACCGCCGGCTTCGTCTACACGCGCTCGCAGTACGACAACACGGGCGCGTTCGGCTCCAGCGGCCAGATCGCGTTCAACAACTACGACGTGAACGTGCGCTATGCGGTCACGCCGGCCGTCAGCGTCGGCGCGGCCTATGTCTATACGGACGCCAGCGTGTCGAATCCCGACAGCAAGCATGGGACCGCCCCGAAGTGGCATCAGGTCGACCTGCAGGCCGTGTACAAGCTGTCGCGCCGCACCGACCTGTACGCGGAAGCGATGTTCCAGCATGCGTCGGGCCGCGGCTATCAGGCGTTCATCAACACGTCGGGCGGCGCATCGGGCACGGCGAACCAGGTGGTCGGCACGATCGGCATGCGCACGCGGTTCTGATCGGCGTCGCGCGGCGCCGCCCTCTGCGCGGCGTCCGTGTACACGGCGCCCGTATGCACGGCGCCCGTATGCACGGCGCCCGTGTTCGAACACAGGTTCGGTCGCCGCGAGCGACGCCGCCAATGTTGTTCCTTCTGGAACGCAGCCCTCCTGGAATCGGGGTGTTTTCGCGTGGAAGCGCTGCGTAGACTGACGTCGAAGGTCGGAGCCGCGCATCGCGTGCGGCGTGTCGATCTGGCCACCCACCCCGTATTCAGGAGAACCACGTGAAATCGCTCGTCGTTACCGCGGCCGCCGCCGTCCTGCTTGCCGCACCGGCCCTGTCGTTCGCCCAGCAGGCGACGTCGCCGGTCACGCGCGCGCAGGTGCTGCAGGAGTTGATCGATCTCGAATCGGTCGGCTACAACCCGGCGCGCGGCGAAGTCGGCAACTATCCGGACGACATCCTCGCGGCGCAGGAACGACTGCAGGCGAAGCGTCTCGCCGAGCGCAAAGCGGCGCAGGCCGCGTACGGCCCGGCCGGCGAGCCGGCAACCGAATCGGGCGCAGCGGTCAGGCCCGCGCCGTGACGGCGCGCGTCGCTCGCATCGCGCATGCATGGCGAGCGACGCGTATTCGGCATGGAAATGAAACGACCCGCCGCGCGCCGATGCGCGCACGGCGTTCAGGCGGCCTGCGGTTCGCGGTCGATCGCGTTCAGCATCTCGACGTCGCGCGCGATCATCGCCGGCACCTGGGCGCGCAGCATCTCGACCCAGGTCCGCACCTTCGCATCGACGAAGCGGCGCGACGGGTACAGCGCATGCACGTTCATCTTCTGCAGGATATGCGCGGGCAGCACACGGACGAGCGTGCCGTCGCGCAGTGCATCGATCGCCGAATACAGCGGCAGCATGCCGATTCCGATGCCGTCGCGGATCGCGAGTGCGAGCGATTCGGCGGTATTGGTCTGCACCGGCCCGGCGACGTGAATCTGCTCGACGCCTTCGGGCCCTTCGAGCACCCATTCGTGCGTCGGGAATGCCGGCGTGCACAGCGTCAGGCACGCGTGCGCGGCGAGATCCTGCGGGCGCGCCGGCACGCCGTGCCGTTTCACGTAATCGGGCGATGCGCACAGAATGCTGAACGTCGAGCCGAGCAGGTGCGACACGAGTTCCGAATCGGGCAGCGACGACGCGGTGACGACGGCCATGTCGCTCGTGCCGTCGAACAGATCGGGCATGCGCTGCGACAGCGACAGCTCGATCGATACGTCCGGGAACTGCGCGTGATAGCGCGTGAGCGCGGGCAACACGTAGTGGTGACCGACGCTCGCGAAGCTGTGCATGCGCAGCACGCCGGCCGGGCGCTCGTGCGCGCAGCTCGCCTCCTCTTCGGCACGGTCGACGTCGGCGAGGATCTGGCGGCAGCGCCGCAGATAGCTTTCGCCGGCCGACGTGAGCGCGAGACGGCGCGTAGAGCGATTCATCAGACGGGTGCGCAGGCGCGCCTCGAGCTCCGACACCGCGCGCGACATCGCGCCCGTCGTCGAATTCAGCGATTGCGCGGCGGCGGTGAAGCTGCCCGTCTCGACGACGCGCGAAAACACCCGCATGTTTTGTAGGGTATCCATTCCTGTGAACGACCTGTAGCGGAGCCGCCATTTTCCTCCACGGGATGCGACAGATTGTTGCTGCGGCTGCAACTATCGTTTCCCCGCAACGGCGTTAATGCACGTGCGCCGCGCTCCTACAATCGGCGCCTCACCAGTCGAACGGGCCGTTCGGACGCGCCGCGGCACCGCGCCGGCCCCCTCTTTTCATGAAGCCACCACCTGCGATCGAGCGACCTTCCATCGAACCGGCACGATGGAGCGCCTGGCTCGACCCGCTCGGCAACGCGGCGCGCGACTGGGCCGCGACCGACGGGCTGATCTGGCTGCACCTCGCGAAAACCGTGCTCGCGGCGCTGCTCGCGATGGGCATCGCGATGCGTCTGGAGATGTCGCAGCCGCGCACCGCGATGACCACCGTGTTCGTGCTGATGCAGCCGCTGTCGGGCATGGTGTTCGCGAAGAGTTTCTATCGCGTGCTCGGCACGGCGGCCGGCCTCGTCGGCGCGCTCGCGCTCGGCGGGCTGTTCGCACAGCAGCCCGAGTTGTACATGGCCGGCATCACGCTGTGGATCGGCGGCTGCATCGCACTCGCGGTGCGCAACCGCCATTTCCGCTGGTACGGCTTCGTGCTCGCCGGCTACACGGCCGCGCTGATCGGCCTGCCGGCCGTGATGACGCCGCAGACGCTGTTCCAGTCCGCGCTCACGCGCGCCGCGGAAGTCGCGCTCGGCATCGCGTGCTCGGGCGCGGTCAGCGCGCTGATCCTGCCGTTGAGCTCCGCGAAGGCGCTGATGCGTTCGTTGAGCGCGCGCCACGCGACGTTTGCCGCGTTCGCCGCCGGTGCGCTGTCGGGCGACGTCGCGCGCGGCGATTTCGAGCGACGCTTCGCCGATTTCGTCGACGACATCGTCGGCTTCGAAGCCAACCGCGCGTTCGCGTCGTTCGAGGATCCGCACATTCGCGCGCGCAGCCGCCGGCTTGCGCGACTGAACAGCGAGTTCATGAACGCCTGCACGCGGCTGCATGCGCTGCACCAGCTCGTCAAACGGCTGCGCGCGAATCGCTCGGACGCGGTGCTCGACGCGCTGGCGCCGCACGTCGACGCGCTCGCATTGCGCTTCGCCGCGTTGCGCGACGAATGCCGGAGCGGCCTCGCACCGGCGACCGGCGCGCTGCTCGAACTGCGCCGCTTTCACGGTGCGTTGCCGAAGGCCGCGCGCGCGTCGCGGCGGGCGATCGAGGACCATGCGGCGGGCGGCCTGCTCGACTTCGATACCGCGATCGAGCTGCTGTACCGGTTCATCGCCGAATATCTCGGCTACGTCGACACGTACGCGTCGCTCGACCAGGACGATCACGCGTTCGAGCGCTCGGTCACCCATTACGCGGTGAAAACCAACGCGTTCTTCGTCGGTTTCGCGTTCCTGCGCACGGTGGTCGCCGTCGGTGCGATGAGCGCGTTCTGGATCGCGTCCGAATGGCCGAGCGGCTCGCTCGCGGTGATCGCCACCGCGATCGCATGCGCGCTCAGCTCGACCTCTCCGCGCGCGCCGAAGTTCGTCGCGCAGATGGGCGTCGGTGCAGCGTGCGCGACCGCGGTCGGCTACCTGTTCCTGTGCTATGTCTATCCGAACATCGACGGCTTTCCGCTGCTGTGCGCGGCGCTTGCGCCGGTGCTCGGCCTCGGCGCGTTTCTCGCGATGCGGCCCGGGCTGTCCGGCTACGGAATCGGCTTCGCGGTGTTCTTCTGCCTGCTCGCAGGCCCCGACAACGCGATCGCGTATACGCCTGAAGTGCTGATCAACAACGGGCTGGCGATCGTCGTCGCGATGCTCGCTTGCGCGCTCGTGTTCGCCGTCGTGTTCCCGACGCACATGCGCTGGCTCACCGGCCGGATCGCGCACGACTTGCGCCGCCAGGTCACGCTGGCGTGCGAAGGCGCGCCGGACGGCCTCGCGCAGCGCTTCCAGTCGAGCACGCACGACCTGATGGCGCAACTGCGGACGCTGCTGGTGCGCCGCACGCGGCAGCATCGCGATGCGCTGCGCTGGATGCTGTCGACACTCGAAGTCGGCCACGCGGTCATCGACCTGCGCGACGAGCTGCACGCATTCCGTGCATCGAAACCGCCGCAGACGCTGCGCTGGACCGGTTCGATCGATGCGGTGCTGCTCGAACTGCCGCGCTTCTTCGACGATCCGACGCCCGTTCGCCATGCGCGCACGCTGAAATCCGTGAATCTCGCGATCCGCGCGGCGCAGCATTCGCTGCAGGCGTGGTACGCGGTGCCCGACGCGCGTCGCAACATGCAGCGAATCGTCGGCTGCCTGCATTTCATGCGCAGCGCGCTGCTCGACAAGGACGCGCCGTTCAATCGGCATCGTCATTGATGAATGGGTGCATGCACAACGGGATCGTTGTTCCGGATGGAAATAAGCTCTCCAGCCGCGGCGATTAATCTTCAAGCAGTGCGAGCCTATAGTTTCCTCACTGCCAGCGAGACTGGTACTCACCCAGGAGAAACAAAATGAAGCCGCTGCACCTCGCCCTCGTTGCCCTGTCGCTCACCGCTGCCGTCGCCCACGCGCAGCCGGCGCCGGCAGACGCCGCACCGCAACAGGCGAACCGCGCCGAGGCGATCAAGGCCGCCGGCCGCGTCGATCGCGCGCAATCGAAGCAGGAAGACCCGAACGCCTGCGTCGGCCCCGTCAGCTTCTGCAACATCTACTTCGGCAGCTGAGCATGACGCCGCGTCGTCACGGCCAGGCCCGCATCGCCCGCACCGCACGCATGACGTGCGCGGGCGGACGGCGGCCCGGCCGATCGCCGCATTGCCGTCCCGCTCCCCGCCGCTTCGATTGAAGCGGCGCTTGCCGTTTCAGGCGCCGCGCCCCGGCCGCCAGCCTACTTCGCGCAGCGCATCCAGCAAGCGCGCCTGCCCGAGCCCTTCGACCCGCGCCCCGCGCGACTCGACGTCGCCGCCCGCGACCAGCGCATTCACGATCGCCTCCTCCACCGCTTCCGCCGCCGCGACGAACAGCGCGGAAATATGGTCGTTGTTGACCATCCGCACGTCGGCGGTCGGCGTGCCCTTGCTGCCGTAGTTCGCTGCCGGCAAGCCGTCGTTACCGGTTGCGAACGCAACGAAGATGTCGCCGCTCGAATCCTCGGTGCCGCCGCCCACGCGGGCGAGCCCGACGCTCGCGCGCTGCGCGAGACGCGTGCATTGATGCGGCAGCAACGGCGCGTCGGTCGCGATCGTGACGACGATCGAGCCCATGCCGGCTTCGCCTTTCGCCTCTGCGTCGCGGAACGGCGAATGCACGTGCCGCAGCACTTCGCCGACCGGGTAGCCGGCCACGCGCAGCATCTCGCGCACGCCGTAATTCGCCTGCACGAGCGCGCCGACGGTCCAGCCGCCCGCGTCGCTCGCCAGCACGCGCGACGCGGTGCCGATGCCGCCCTTGAACTCGTGGCAAATCATGCCCGTGCCGCCGCCCACGCCGCCTTCGTCAACCGGCCCCGACTGCGCGGCGGCCAGCGCGCGCTGGACGTGCGCGGCGTTCACGTGCTGCCCCCAGATGTCGTTCAGCAGTCCGTCGTAGGTTTCCATCACGACCGGCATGCACCAGTACACGCGGCCGGCCGCCGCTTCGCGTTCGTTCGCGACGAGCGCGTCGCGCACCGCACCGACGCTGTGCGTGTTCGTATAGGCGATCGGCGTCGTCAGCAGGCCGGCTTCGCGAATCCATTCGAGCCCGGTCGCGTCGCCGTTGCCGTTCAGCACGTGCACGCCCGCGAAGCACGGCGAATCGTGCGCGGCGCCCGCGCGCGGCTCGACGACGGTGACGCCGGTGCGGACCGACGCGTCGCCGTTCTCGACGCTCAGCGTGCAATGTCCGACCCGCACGCCCGGCACGTCCGTGATCGCGTTGAAGCGGCCCGGCGTGCCGAGTCCGATACGGATACCGAGATCCCTCGTGCGCATGATGCGATTCCTCCCGTCTTTCAATGGTTCGGTGTGTCGATGGTACAAGGTGTCGATCCGGTGCTCAGAGCGCGCGGAACGCTTCGCTGTGGCGCGCCCAGGCCACGTACATCACGAGCGCCGCGACCAGCAGCCCCGCGATGATGATCAGGTCGGTGGGCTTCGTCGCCGTCGCCAACGTCGTGACCAGCGTATACGCGGCGCCGGCTACCGCGACGAGCGGCGTCGCGGGCCACAGCGGCATCCGGTAGTGATGCTCGACGTCGCGGCGCACGAACCGGCTCGCGAGCGCGGCCAGTCCGACGACGAGATAGATCAGCAGCAACAGGTCGACCGTGAACGCGGTCAACTCGTCGAGGCTCGACACGAACACGAGCCCGGCCGACGGTATCGCGAGCGCGAGCGTCGCGAGCCACGGCGATTCGAGGCGCGGATGAATCGTCGAGAACGCGCGGTTGCAGGTGCGCGACCAGAGCGCATGCCGGCCGCTGCTGTACAGCAGGCGGCCCATCGTGATCACGATCGCGATGATCGCGTTGAACACCGACAGGAAGATCCCGCCGCTGACCACGCGCGACACGGCCGGATTGCTCAGCGAGCGCACGACGTAGCCGATCGGATCGGCACTCTTCGTCAGTTCGGTCAGCGACGGCGCACCCAGCACGATCGCGGTGAGCGGAACCAGTTCGACGGCGAGGATCACGAGCAGCGAGTAGATCACCGCCTTCGCGACGTTGCGGTTGCCGCCGCGCAGGTCTTCCGCGAGATAGGCTGCCGAGCCGAAGCCGTTGTAGCAGAAGATCGCGGTGCCGATCGCGGGCACGATGGCCGCGAGCGTCGCTGGCACGAGCGCATTGCCGCTCGCGACGACCGGTGCGATCAGCACGTCGGCGCCGCGGTGCGGCGACCCGAAACCGAGCCCCGCGATCAGCATCAGCACGCCGATTTCGACGACCAGGAACGCACCGGTGATCCATGCGTTCGTCTTGATGTTCAGCATGCCGAGCAGATAGCTGAGCAGCACGATCGTCAGCGCGACCGACTGGTTGCCGAAGTGCGTGCCGAGCGCGTTGTTCAGGTACGGCGCGGCGCCGCTCGCGAGCACGGCCGGGATGAACACGCTGACGGACAGCACCGTGATGAAGGTCAGGTAGCCGGGCAGCGTGCCGAACACGCGCTTGGCCATCACGTATTCGCCGCCCGCGCTGCGGTGCGCGGCGCTGAGTTCCGCATAGCAGAGCGCGAACGCGAGCGCGAGCACGCCGCCGAGCACGAACGACAGCACGGCGCCGCTGCCGGCCTGCTGGATCGCGAACGGCGCGATCACGAAGATCGAGCTGGCCGGCGTCACGCCCGACACGGTGATCATCACCGCATCGCGCACGCTGAGCGTCTGCGACAACGCGCGCGGCGCGTCTTCCGTTGCAGGCGCCGCTTGCAGGCTGCCCGTCGATTCCGACATCATCGCCATTTCGTTCTCCTGTCGCTCCTATCCTGCGTATTTTTGAACACCCATACTCGGGCCCGATTGATTGCGTGGCAGTCTAGGAAGCCAATTTCAGGACCGCTATTCCCCCTTCGTGTTACGCCCTTCCGGTGGTGGTATGGATCGTCTCTTTTCCGAAATCGCGATGCACCAGGCGCTTGGCCGCGCAATCGATCATCTCGGCCAGCCGCGCTTCTGGCGGTTCCTCGTGCTGCTGCTCAACGAAATGACGCCGTTCGACAACGCGCTCGCGACCGCGATCGGCCGCGACGGCGTGCCGCTCGTGCTCGACGAATACGACACGGGCGGCACCGACGCCGCGTCGCCGGTGCCGCTTTACCTGAATGGGTTATATCTGCTCGATCCGTTCCTGCAGGCCGCGCACGACGGGCTCGCCGACGGCTGCTACCGGCTCGAGGAAGTCGCACCCGACCTGTTCCGGCAGAGCGAGTATTTCCTGAGCTATTTCCGCGACGCGGTCGGCGACGACGAGATCCAGATTCTCGTGCGGCCGAACGCCGACACGCTGCTGTCGCTGTCGCTCGGCGCATCGACGCGCTTCGACGTCGAGCCGCTCGGCAAGCTGACGGCCGCGATGCCGTGGGTGATCGCGACGATCCGGCAGCATTGGCGGCTGGTGGGCGACACCGCACGCGCGACGCCCGACGCGGGCCTCGGCGCGCGCGTCGAGCAGGCGCTCGCCCGCTTCGGCGCGGGCGTGCTGACCGATCGCGAGATGGCGATCGCACGCATGGTGCTGCGCGGCAATTCGTCGAAGGCGATCGCCGAGCGGCTCGCGATCTCACCCGAAACGGTGAAGGTGCATCGGCGGCACCTTTACGCGAAGCTCGGGATCGCGTCGCAGCCGGAACTGTTTTCGCGGTTCATCCAGGCGTTGGGCGAGGACGACGCAGCCGGTTGAGCGGAACGCACGCCGGCACACGCCCTGCGTCGCCGCCGACGGCCTAGTGGCCGAGCAGCTTGGCGCCGACGAAATCGGCCACGCGCTGCTGTGCGTCCGCGCGTGCGGCCGGCTCCGTGCCCGTAATCGGCACGACGCCGGCGCGCGTCGTGAACGACGCGATCGCGTGCACCGGCATGTTCGGCCAGTCGAAATCGTGATACGCACCCGGATACGCGTGGAAAGTCGCGTCCGTGCCCGGCGCGACCGAATCGAACAGCGTCTTGCAGGCGGCGTACGGCGTCCACACGTCGGCCTCGCCGATCAGCACGAGCAGGGGCACGGGGCTCTGCCAGGCGGGCCCCTGCGCGTTCGTGTTGCAACTGGCCGGATAGAACGCGACGGCCGCGCGGAAGTCGCCGTCCGGCAGCGATGCCGGCCGGGCCGGGCTGGACGCCCTGATCGCGTTCAGCACCGTGCCGCCGCCCTGCGACCAGCCGAGTACGCCGATCCGGTCGGGTTGCACGGTATCGAGCGTCTGCAGATACCGCAGCGCGCCATACGCGTCGAACGGCCGTGCCCGATAGATGTCGCCGACGAAATGCGCGGGCGCGCACATCTCGCCGTGACCGCGCGGCGTGAAGCTGTCGACTTCGAGCACGGTGACGCCGGCCGCGTTGAAGCGTTCGGCCCAGTCGCGATCGCGCGCGTAGAGCTTGCCGGACCTGGCGAACATCCCGCCGCAGCCGTGCAGAAACACGAGCGCCGGATGGCGGCCGGCGCCGGGCGCGGGAAACAGATAGCCGTCGAGCATCGTCGTCGAGCTGTCGGTCGACGGGAAGTGGACGACGGTCTGCGCACCGGCGATCGCGGAGGCACACCCCAGTAACATCGCCGTCAGCAACTTGCGCATCGGTCGCTCCCGCGTGGTCGGATGACACGACAACGGCAACGGGATGGCCGCGGTTGACACACCCCGGCGGGCGTCCCTTCGCGGGCGGCGCGCGACTGCGTTCACCTGCCCGATTCGATGAACCCGCCATCCGGCGCCGGATGCGGCACGTACCAGCCGAAATACACTTCGGCCTCGACGATCCGGCCATCGCGAATACGCAGCCGTTCGGCATTGCGAAACCGCCGTCCAACAGTCGTGACGGCTTCGTACACGACGAACACGTATTCGCCGTGCACGGCGACGTCGACGAATTCGAAACCGGCGAGCATCGCGCTGTTCGGCCAGCAGCGTGCGAGATACGCATCGCGGTCGAACCGGTTGTCGAGCGGGCTCGTGAAATGGAAATCCGGCGCGATCAGCGCTTCGATCGCGTCGCGGTCCTTGTCGACATACGCGCGATAGCTGGCGCGCGCAACATCGCCTGGGTCCTGAAGCATCGTCGTCACCTCCCGGAAGGATCGGCGCGCGCCCGGCTCGCGCTGACGAAGATATTCCGGCGGAACGCGCGCGATGTCATCCACGCAAACCCGTATCGCGGTCGTTGCCCCCGCAACGCACGCGCGGCGCGGGCTCGGGGCTCGGGGACGGATGCCGAATACCCGGGCACATCGGCGATCGTCGTGCCGTTGCGCAACGCCTGCACGCCGCCGATATGCCCCCCGATCTTCTCGCAGCGCCGCCAAAAACCGCCTATCGTGAATGAGGCGCCCCGTTTGTCGCCATTCGCCCCCGGCATCGCTCGCGCGGACGGGCGGTCGGCGACGGCGCCGTGCTCCGGCACCATTCATCGCGATTCCGGCGCACGCTCGCCCGTGCGCGATCGCGGCCGCCCACCGGACCATCAGGAGGCACTCATGAAAGCCGCGCTGCTCGTCAGCTCCGCCCTGCTCGCCATTGCGTCAGCTTCGGCCACGGCCCAGGGATCCATCACGAAGGAAGAAAACGGCGCGCTCGTCGCCGCGAACGGGATGACCGTCTACACGTTCGACAAGGACAAGCCCAACGCCGGCACCAGCGCCTGCACGGGCCCATGCGAAACCCTCTGGCCGCCGTACAAGGCCAGCGCGACCGACGTGCCGGTCGGGCCCTACACGATCGTCAAGCGCGACGACGGCAGCCCGCAATGGGCGTACAAGGGCAAGCCGCTGTACTTCTTCTCGAAGGACATGAAACAGGGCGAGCGCAACGGCGACAACTTCAAGAACGTATGGCACGTGGTCGCGCCGTAAGCCTTCTTGCGCCGCGTTCCGCGCATATCGCCCGGACGTGAAAAAGCCCGCCCCGATCGTCGATCGAGGCGGGCCTCGGCGGTCTCGCACGCCGCACCGGCTGCATGCAACCGGGCGCGCGTCGCGTCAGCGGTTCGACGGGAAGCTGAACACCGTCCCTTCGCGCACGCCGGCCGACGGCCAGCGCTGCGTGATCGTCTTGCGCTTCGTGTAGAACCGCACGGCATCGGGGCCGTACGCATGCAGGTCGCCGAACAGCGAACGCTTCCAGCCGCCGAACGAGTGGTACGCGACCGGCACCGGCAGCGGCACGTTGATGCCGACCATGCCGATCTGGATGTTGTCGCTGAAGTAGCGCGCCGCTTCGCCGTCGCGCGTGAACAGGCACGTGCCGTTGCCGTATTCGTGCGC
The DNA here is from genome assembly GCF_001522585.2 of Burkholderia sp. NRF60-BP8. Lineage (NCBI taxonomy): Bacteria > Pseudomonadati > Pseudomonadota > Betaproteobacteria > Burkholderiales > Burkholderiaceae > Burkholderia > Burkholderia sp. NRF60-BP8. The sequence continues at coordinate 1,315,830 of NZ_CP013372.1, read as the reverse complement.
GTCGATCAGCGCCATGGCCTCGTCGAGCGACTTCAGCCGGATCACGCCGAGCACCGGCCCGAAGATCTCGTGCTGGTAGATCGGCATGCCGGGCTTCACGTCGTCGAACAGGCACGGGCCGAGGTAGTAGCCGCCGTCATGGCCGTCGACCTTCACGCCGCGACCGTCGACGACGAGCGTCGCGCCCGCCGCCACGCCCGCTTCGACGAAGCCCGTCACCTTCTCGAAATGCTGCTGCGTGACGAGCGGCCCCATGTCGACGCCCGCGCCGTTGCCCGGCCCGACCTTCATCTTCTCGATCTCGGCCTTCAGCCCCGCGACGACCTGGTCGCCCGTTTCGTCGCCGATCGCGACGACCAGCGGAATCGCCATGCAGCGCTCGCCGCACGAGCCGTACGCGGCGCCCATCAGCGCGTTTACCGCGTTGCCGATGTCGGCATCCGGCATCACGACCGCGAAATTCTTCGCGCCGCCGAGCGCCTGCACGCGCTTGCCGTGCGCGCAGCCGGTCGAATAGATGTATTCGGCGATCGGCGTCGAGCCGACGAAGCTCACGGCCTTCACGCGCGGATCGGCCAGGATCGTGTCGACCGCTTCCTTGTCGCCGTTCACGACGTTCAGCACGCCCGGCGGCAGCCCGGCTTCGAGCGCGAGCTCGGCCATGCGCAGCGTCGACGACGGCGTACGCTCGGACGGCTTCAGCACGAACGTGTTGCCGCACGCGACGGCCATCGGCCACATCCACAGCGGCACCATCACCGGGAAGTTGAACGGCGTGATGCCGGCCGCGACGCCGAGCGCCTGGAACTCGCTCCACGAATCGATCGCGGGGCCGACGTTCTTGCTGTGCTCGCCCTTCAACAGCTCGGGCACGTAGGTCGCGTATTCGACGTTCTCGATCCCGCGCTGCAGCTCGCCCATCGCATCGGCGAGCACCTTGCCGTGCTCGGCCGTGATCAGCGCGCAGAGTTCTTCCGCGTGCTCCTCGAGCAGCGTCTTGAAGCGGCTCATCACGCGGGCGCGCTTCAGCGGCGGCGTGTTGCGCCATGCCGGGAACGCGGCTTGCGCGGACGCGATCGCGGCTTCGACGGTCAGCTTGTCGGCGAGCGCGACGCTCTTGTGCGATTCGCCGGTCGCCGGGTCGAACACCGGCTGGACGCGGCTGCCGCCGTCGACGCGCTTGCCGTCGATCAAGTGGCCGACGGTGGAGGTCACATTGCTGTCGTGTTTCATGTTCGTTGCTCTTTCGTGAATTCGGTTGTCGCTGCGGGCGAGCCGCGGCTCAGTCCACTTCGTTCAGTGCGTCGGACAGCGCGTTGACCAGGTTGTCGATCTCGCGCTTCTCGGCGATGAACGGCGGCGCGAGCTGGATCGTGTCGCCGCCGTAGCGCACGTAGAAGCCCTTCGCCCAGCAGCGCATCGCGATCTCGTACGGACGCCGCGCCGGCTCGCCCGGCAGCGCGGCGATCGTCAGGCCGGCCGCCAGCCCGTAGTTGCGGATGTCCGCGACGTGGCGCTGCCCCTTCAGCCCGTGCACGGCCGCCTCGAAATGTGGCGCGAGATCGCGCACGCGCGCCACCGCGTCTTCCTTCACCAGCAGGTCGAGCGCCGCGACGCCGGCCGCGCAGGCGACCGGATGCGCCGAATAGGTGTAGCCGTGCGGGAACTCGAGCATGTACTCGGGGCCGCCCGCGGCCATGAACGTGTCGTAGATCTCCTTCGTCGCGATCACGCCGCCGAGCGGCTGCACGCCGTTCGTCACCTGCTTCGCGAAGTTCATGATGTCCGGCACCACGCCGAATGCGTCGGCGCCCGTCATCGCGCCGGCGCGGCCGAAGCCCGTGATGACCTCGTCGAAGATCAGCAGGATGTCGTGCGCGGTACAGATCTCGCGCAGGCGCTTCAGATAGCCCTTCGGCGGCACGACCACGCCCGCCGAACCCGAGAACGGCTCGACGATCACGGCCGCGATGTTCGATGCGTCGTGCAGCGCGATCAGCTCGAGCAGCCGGTCGGCCAGCTCGGCGCCGTGTTCGGGCATGCCGCGCGAGAACTTGTTCTCGGCCAGTTGCGTATGCGGCAGGAAATCGGCGTCGATGCCTTGACCGAACAGCTTGCGGTTCGGCCCGATCCCGCCGACCGAGATGCCGCCGAAATTCACGCCGTGGTAACCCTTCTCGCGGCCGATCAGGCGCGTTTTCGTGCCCTTGCCCTTCGCGCGCCAGTACGCGCGGGCCAGCTTCAGCGACGTGTCGGCCGCTTCCGAGCCCGAGCCCGTGAAGAACACGTAGTCGAGGCCGGCCGGCGTCAGTTCCTTGATCTTGTTGGCGAGCTCGAACGATTTCGGATGGCCGAACTGGAACGCCGGCGCGTAGTCGAGCTGCGCGACCTGGCGACTCACGGCCTCGACGATTTCCGTGCGGCCGTGACCGAGGCCCGTGCACCAGAGCCCCGACAGGCCGTCGAAGATCTTGCGGCCTTCGCCGTCGGTGTAATACGCGCCCTTGCCGGACACGATCATGCGCGGATCGGCCTTGAACTGGCGGTTGGCCGTGAACGGCATCCAGTGCGCATCGAGCCACGCGGCGTCGGTGCGAAGGTTCGTGTCGTCGTGCTGGGCGGTGGTGATGTCGGTCATGTCGGTCGGCGCGGCGCGCCCCTCCTCCTCGTGATGATGTTGCACATTGTCGGGACGACAATTAGTCTTTTGAATATCGCAATATCAATGTTCACTTGCTCGATTATGCAAGCAAAGAAACCGAAGAGCCGCGCGCTGCTCGGGCAGCTCAGCGACATGGATCTGCGCCTGCTGCGGGTCTTCAAGGGCGTCGTGCAGTGCGGCGGGATGGCGGCCGCCGAACTGGAACTGAATATCGGCATCTCGACGATCAGCCGGCACGTGAAGGATCTGGAAACGCGGCTCGGCCTCGTGCTGTGCCGGCGCGGCCGCGCGGGCTTCACGCTGACGCCCGAGGGCCAGACGGTCTACGAGGAGACGCTGCGGCTACTTGCTTCGATGGAGGCATTTCGCAGCAGGATCGACGGCATTCACGACAAGATGGGCGGAGAACTCCACATCGCGGTGTTCGACAAGACGGCCACCAACGCGAATGCCCGGCTCGGCGACGCGATCCGCCAGTTCGCCGACGAAGCGCCCGACGTCGCGCTGAACCTGCACGTCGCGTCGATCAACGAAGTCGAGCGCGGGGTCATCGACGGCAGTTACCAGGTCGGGATCATTCCCGTGCACCGCAACTCGGGCAGCCTCGTCTATTCGGCGCTGTTCGACGAACGGATGCTGCTGTACTGCGGCCGCCAGCATCCGCTCTTCGACGCGCCCCACGGCAAACTCACGTGGACGACGATCCGCAACCATGCGTTCGCCGGGCTCGGCTTCCATTCGCCGAACATGGAGCTGAGCCATCGCGCGAAGCTCACGCGCAGCGCGACCGCGTCCGACCAGGAATCGATCGCGACGCTGATCCTGTCCGGCCGCTATCTCGGCTTCCTGCCCGATCACTACGCGGAGAGTTTCGAAAACAAGGGGCTGATGCAGCCGATCGCGCCGCACCGGTTCAATTACCGGTGCCGGTTCGTGAGCTTGCTGCGACGCTCGCCGCAGCCGTCGCGGGCCGCGCTGCTGTTCCAGTCGTGCCTCGACGCCGCGCATGCGGCCACGCGGCCGGCCGCATAGCGGCGGCGTTCGGTTCGATCAGGCCGCGCCGTCGCCCGCGCGCGGCGCCCGCTTGCGTGCGACGAAATGGGTCGCGACGAGCGCCGCCGCAAAACCGGACGCCGCACCGACCCCGAGCGCCCAGCGCGGGCCGAGATGGTTCGCGACCCAGCCGGCCACCGGCGCGCCGATCGGCGTGCCGCCGAGCGCGACCGCGAGGCGCAGCGCCATCACGCGGCCGCGCATCGCCGGCTCGGTGGACAACTGCATCAGGCTATTGGTCGAATTCATGAAGGTGATCGCGGCGATCCCGGTCAGCACCAGCGCGGCGGCGAACGACCAGTAACCGGGCGCCAGCGCGGCGAACGTGCAGCCGAGCCCGAACAGCGCCGCGCCGATCCACAAATGGCGGAACCGCGGCTGCTCGCGGCGCGCGGCGAGCAGCGCGCCCGAAATCGTGCCGACCGCCATCATCGACGACAGGAAACCGAACCCGCGCGCATCGACGTGGAACACGCTCGCGGCCATCGTCGAAATGAACAGCTGGAAATTGAGCCCGAACGTGCCGATCAGGAACAGCATCGCGAGAATCGCCGTCAGGTCCGGCCGGCCCCACACGTAGCGGAACCCGTCGAGCAGACTGCTGCGCGAGCGATTTGCCCGCACGTTCGCGCGCAGCTCGTCTTCCCGAAGCCGCGACAGCGACGCCAGTACCGCGAAGAAACTGAGCCCGTTCGCGAGAAACGCCCAGCCGGTGCCGACCGATGCGATCAGGAAGCCCGCCGCCGCCGGACCGACCATCCGCGCGGCATTGAACGACGTCGAATTGAGCGCGACCGCGTTCGCGAGCTCGCGGTCGCCGACTAGTTCAGCGACGAAGGTCTGCCGCACCGGTGCGTCGAACGCCGATGCGCAGCCGAACAGGAACGCGAACACGTACACGTGCTCGAGCCGCACCGCGCCGGTGACCGTCAGCACGCCGAGCACGAGCGCCAGCGCGCCCATCAGCGCCTGCGTCGCCATCAGCAGCTTGCGCTGGTCGTAGCGGTCGGCCGCGTAGCCGGTCCACGGCAACAGCAGCAGTTGCGGCCCGAACTGCAGCGCCATCACCGTGCCGACCGCCGACGCGTCGTGATGCGTGAGCTGCGTGAGGACGAGCCAGTCCTGCGCGGTACGCTGGATCCACGTGCCGATGTTCGACACCAGCGAGCCGATCGCCCACACCCGATAGTTGAAGCTGCGAAGCGAGCGGAACACGCCCGCGGCCGGCACGCTCATCGCCGCTCCCGGTCGGGCGCGTTGCCGCCGTGCAATGCGCCGAAGTGCCGCGCGAGAAACAGGCCGAGCAGCAGGATGCCGAGCCCGAACGCCGCCGCGTCGGCCGTGACCTTCAGGTCGAAATCGCCGACCCGGCACACCAGCACATAAGCGATCGCGAGATTCGCGACGCCCCACACCACGTTCACGGTGGACGACGACAGCCCGCGCCCGGGCGGATGCGCGAACGGCGTCTGGAACGGCTCGCCGCGCAGCCCGCTGACGAGATGCGGCACGGCGTTCGCGAGAAACGCGCCGCCGAAGAAGTACGACACGAGATGCAGAAGGTTCATGTACGGGCCATCCTTTCGGCGAGCGGGTCGATACGGTTTACGGACGCGCCGGGTCCTCGAATTCGGCGAGCCGCTGCAACAGCTTCACGGCCGCCGCCAGCTCGGCCTGTTCCGCCGCCGACAGTTGCGCGTGCAGCGCGCGAAACAGCCAGTCGTCCTTGGCCGCGCGGTTCGCTTGCAGCACCTTGCGGAAACCGGGCGTGAGCGCGATCAGCGTCTGCCGGCCGTCGCCGGGGTCGGGCGCGCCGGCGACCGCGCCGAGCGCCTCGAGCGTCGCGACCGTCACGCGCATCGACTGCGGGCGCACGCTTTCGGCACGCGCGAGCGCCGACACGGTCGCCGGGCCGTCGCGATCGAGCCGCAGCAACACCGATTTCTGCGAGGACGTGAGGTCGTTCGGATGGGTCTGCTCGCGCATCCGCCGCATCAGTTTGCCGACCGAGATGCGGAGTTCGCCGGCGAGACCGGCCAGCGGGAGCGTGTCGGGAGGGGACGATGGCGGGTTCATGAATTCAAGATAGCACATCGACAGCTAAACTGTACAGTTTGACTGTCTATTTCGGCGCGTAAGGATCGGCCCGTCGCGCACGGGTTCGGCACGAGGCCGTCCCCGCTCGGCCGCGCGATCCGGCTCTGCGATAATGCGGGCTTCCCGTTTTCGCGCCGCCTTCCGCCATGACGCAGCCGTCCGCCCCGCTCTCCACCGACCTGCCGCCGATCTCGTGCCTGCCCGGCGATGCGCTGCCGTGGCTGCCGATGAGCGCCGACCTGCCGGGGCTCGCGATCAAGTACCTGCACATCAATGCGGCCGAGGACACGCTGACCGCGCTGCTGAAGATGCCGGCCGGCGGCACGCTGCCGCGCCACCGTCACGACGGCGAGGTATTCGTCCATACGTTGCAGGGTGCGTGGCGCTACCGCGAATACGACTGGGTCGCGCACGCCGGCTCGACGGTGCTCGAACCGGCCGGCTCGGTGCACACGCCTGAAACGCTCGGCGCGCCGGGCGAGGACGTGATCACGCTGAACGTGATGCGCGGCGATCTCGTGCTGCTCGACGACGACGGCCGCGAAACGGCGCGCGAGAATTGCCGCGTCGCGCTGCTGCGCCAGCGCAAGCATGCGCGTACGGCGCCGGATGCCGCCACGGCGTTCGTTACGCGATAACGCAGGCGGCACGATCCGCATCGGCCGCTCCCGTCCCGCGTGAGCAGGGTCCGGTACAGGTTTGCTCCCGCCGGCTCACCCCGTTACCGGAAGCGCCTGAAAAACCGCCGAATATCGTCGGCCAGCAAGTCCGGCTCCTCCATCGCCGCGAAATGGCCGCCGCTCGGCATGTCGGTCCACTGCACGACGTCGAATACGCGTTCGAGCCAGCTGCGCGGCGGCCGGCTGATCTCCTTCGGAAAGCGCGCGAACGCGACCGGCACCGCCACGCGCTGCCCGGCCGCGAAGCGCATCGGCTGCAGCCGGTTCTCCCAATACATCTGCATCGACGAGCCGATGCAGCCGGTGAACCAGTAGAGCGATATGCCGGTCAGCAGCGTGTCGTGCGAGAAACGGCGCGCGACGTCGCCGTCGCAATCGCTCCACGCACGGAATTTCTCGGCGATCCACGCGGCCAGCCCGAGCGGCGAATCGTTGAGCGCGACCGCCAGCGTCTGCGGCTTCGTCATGTGGACGTGCGCGTATCCGCCTTCGAGCGCCGCCCAATCGCCGCGCTGCTTCAGGAACGCCTGCTCGTCGTCGGTCGGCGGCCGCGCCGCATCGATCGGCGGGTCGTAGTTGCCCGGCAGGTAGTTCAGATGGACGCCGTCGACCACGCCCTCGTGCCGCGCGCCGAGCGCGATCGACACGCCCGCGCCCAGATCGCCGCCCTGCGCGCCGAACCGGCGGTAACCGAGGCCGGCCATCAACTCCGCCCAGCAGTCGGCGACCTGAAGCGCCGACGTGCCGGGCGCCGCCGGTGCGGGAGAGAACAGGAAGCCGGGCAGCGACGGCGCGACGATGTCGAACGCGTCGTCCGGATCGCCGCCGAACGCGGCCGGATCGCACAGGCGGTCGATCAGCGCATGGAATTCGAATGCGGAACCCGGCCAGCCGTGCGTGACGACGAGCGGATAGGGTTTCGGCCCCGTACCGCGCCGATGCACGAAATGCACGCGCCGCCCGCCGACGTCCGCGACGAACTGCGGCAGCCGGTTCAGCGCGCGTTCCGCCGTGCGCCAATCGAAGCCGTCGGCCCAGTACGCGGCCAATTCGCGCAGCCACGCGCCGTCGACGCCCTGCTGCCACGGCTCGGCGGGCGTCAGGTTCGGCGGGCGGGTGTCGCGCACGCGCCGACGCAAATCGTCGAGCGCGTGCTCGGGGATCGCAATGTCGAACGGTTCCGTGTGCATGGTGTCTCCTTCGCGACGAACGTCGATGGAGATTCTGCGCGATTTTGCCGGCACGCGTCGGACGGCGCCTGCTGCCCCGCCGGCTCGTCAGCCCGCTGCCGGCGCGTCCGCCCGCGCATCGCGCCGCAACGCCTGCGGCGGCACGCCGAACCCGCGCACGAACGCGTCGCGCATGTGCCGGCGATCGCGAAAACCGTTTTCCTTCGCGATCACATCGAGCGGATGACGGCTCTGTTCGATCATCAGCCGCGCCGATTCGAGCCGCAGCCGCTCGATCGCCTTCGCGGGCGACTGCCCGGTTTCGAGCGTAAACACGCGGCTGAACTGGCGCGGGCTCAGGTGGACGGCCTCGGCCAGCGTCTCGACGGTCAGCGCGCGGCCGAGATTGCGGCGCGCGTAGTCGAGCGCGTTCTGGATCCGGTCGGATTTCGGCGCGAGATCGAGCATTTCCGAATGCTGCGACTGGCCGCCGGCCCGGCGCTGATGCATCACCAGCTTGTGCGCGACCGAGCGTGCGGCGTCGGCGCCGAGGTCCTTTTCCACCATCGCGAGCGCGAGATCGAGCCCGGCCGTCATCCCGGCCGACGTCCAGATCGGGCCGTCGACGATGAAGATCCGGTCGTCCTCGACGCGAATCTCCGGGTAGTGCCGCTGCATGTCGCGGCCGAACGCCCAGTGCGTGGTCGCGCGACGCTGCGCGAGCAGCCCGGCTTCCGCCAGCACGAATGCGCCCGTGCAGATGCCGGCAATCCGCCGCGCATGCGCGTTCGCGCGGCGCAGGTAAGCGACGACGCCGAGCGGCGCCGGCGCGGCGAGCGGGTCGTTCACGCCCGCGACGATCCACGTATCGACGCCGAGCCGGCCGCGCAGCGCACGCGTGGCGACCGGCAGCCCGAGCGACGAGCGGACGTCGCCGCCGTCGACCGAGTAGTTGGCCATCGCATAGAACGGCGTGTCCAGCCCCATGTTCGCGTACTCGAACACCGACTGCGCGGCGAGCGCCATGATCTGAAAGCCGTCGCTGATCAAGAAGCCGATTCGGTGCATGTGCGTTCTCCGGTCGCGTGCCGATTGGCCCGATGTCCGGAATCATACCTATCTACGTCATTTGTGTCGCAACGCTTCGAGGCCAGAATGCATTCACGCCATCCGGCCATCCTCAGCGAAACGGAGTACATCATGACGCAAGCACATCGCGGTACCGCCCTCATTACCGGCGCATCGTCGGGCATCGGCGCCGTCTACGCGGATCGCCTCGCGCGCCGCGGCTACGACCTGATCCTGGTCGCGCGCAGCCGCGACCGGCTCGGCGCCCTCGCCGACCGCATCACGAACGACACGCAGCGCAGCATCGAGATCGTCGACGCGGACCTCAACGACCGCACGGCGCTCGCCGCGGTCGAAGCCAAGCTGAAACAGGACGCGAGCATCACGCTGCTCGTGAACAACGCCGGCATCGGCACGCATGCGCCGTTGCTCGACAGCGACGTCGACGCGATGACGCGGATGATCGACCTGAACGTGACCGCGCTCACGCGCCTGACCTATGCGGCCGTGCCCGGTTTCGTCGCACGCGGCCACGGCGCGGTGATCAACATTTCGTCGATCGTCGCGATCTCGCCGGAAACGCTGAACGGCGTGTACGGCGGCAGCAAGGCATTCGTGCTCGCATTCAGCCAGTCGCTGCATCACGAGCTCGCCGGCCAGGGCGTGCAGGTACAGGCCGTGCTGCCCGGCGCGACGGCCACCGATTTCTGGCAGACGGGCGGCCTGCCGCTCGAGCACCTGCCCAAAGAGATCGTGATGAAGGCGACGGACCTGGTCGATGCGGCGCTGGTCGGGTTCGATCGCGGCGAACTCGTGACGATTCCGTCGCTGCATGCGGGCGACGAATGGGAGGCGTACGAGGCTGCACGCCGCACGATGGCGCCGCATTTGTCGGCGGATACGCCCGCGCCGCGCTACGCGCCGGCTCGCTGAGCGCACGCCGGACCGCCGGCGGCTCGTACTGTTGCCGCGGTCCGGGATCGACACGATATGGCGGAAGAACACGAACGGCACGATCCGCGCGCCGATGCGGCGCTACAACGCGTCGCCGGTCGCGCCGTCGCGTCGCGCGCGGCGTGAGCTTGCAGACGGGCTTACCTCGCTCGTCTCCTCGACGGATTCCGGTGCAGACGGGGGATGAACGCCGATCGCCGCCGCCCGCGGGCGACGACCGGCCCTTGCCCGTTCAGCCGCGCCGCGGGCCTTCGCCCTTCACGCCGACCGTCAGCGCCACGCCGCTCGCGACCAGCAGCGCGGCGAGCAGATACACGGCCAGATCCATGCTGCCCGTGCGCGTGCGGATCATCCCGATCACCCACGGGCTGACGATGCCGCTCGTGATCCCGATGCTGCTGATCAGCGCGATCCCTGCCGCGGCCGCGTTGCCGGACAGGTAGCGGGTCGGCACGGCCCAGAAGATCGGCAGCGCGGCGAAGATCAGCGTCGCCGCGATCGACAGGCAGACGAGCATCGCCGCGAAGCTGGGCAGGTGCAGCGTCAGCGCAGCGAGCGCGAGCCCGCCGCCGATCGTGCAGCACGCGAAGTGCTTGCGGCGCTCGCCGGTGCGATCCGAGCGGCGCGCGATCAGGATCAGCCCGACCGCCCCCACCGCGTTCGGCACGACCGTATAGAGGCTCACGGCGACGACGTCGGTCACGCCGAAGTCGCGGATCATCAGCGGCATCCAGAAGTTCAGCGTCAGCGACGCGCAAGTCAGCGAGAAATAGACGAACGCGAACAGGTACACGCGCGGGTTCGCGAGCGCGGCCATCACGCTGCGCCCGTCGTGCGCGCCGCCGTGTGCGCGGCCTTCGGCGCACAGCGCGGCGACGCGCGCCTTTTCGTCGGACGTGAGCCACGCGGCGTCCCGAGGCCGGTCGACGAGGCACGTGAACGCGGCGAATGCGAGCAGGATCGCCGGCGCGCCCTCGATCGCGAACATCCACTGCCAGCCGTGCAGCCCGAGCACGCCGCTCATGTCGCGCATGATCCAGCCGGACAGCAACCCGCCGAGCACGCCGGCCACCGCGACGCCCGCGAAGAACACGGAGATCGCCGCCGCACGCCGGTTCGCGGGAAACCAGTAGGTCAGGTACAGCACGATGCCGGGGAAGAAGCCGGCCTCGAACACGCCGAGCAGGAAGCGCAGCACGTAGAAATGCGCCGGCTGCGACACGAACATCATGCCGGTCGACGCGATGCCCCACAGCAGCATGATCCGCGTGAACGTTCGGCGCGCGCCGAACCGCGCGAGCAGCATGTTGCTCGGCACTTCGCAGCACACGTAGCCGACGTAGAACACCGCGGCGCCGAGCCCGTACATCGCGTCGCTGAAGCCGAGATCGTGCTTCATCTGCAACTGCGCGAAGCCGATGTTGATGCGGTCGAGAAACGACACGACGTAGCAGAGGAACAGGAACGGGACGATCCGCCACGCGATCTTGCGGAACAGCAGCGCATCGTTCGATGCGGAAGTCGGCGCCGAAGCGCTCGCGTGCGCGAGCGTCGCTTCGGCGGGAAGCGATTGGGGCATGTCTCTCTCCAAACGGGCCGCGCGCCGTCGAGCGCGCAGCAGTCTCCGAGGGCGTGCATGCGCCCTGCTTTCTTGTGAGACCGGATACGGTTGCCGGCACCGCGGCGCGATGCCGCCGCGAATGCCGCCACCCTCAGAAAAACGGCGATGCGGTCATGTGAACGCCGCCCCGCCGCCGTGCGCCGTTCAGTCCTGCAGCGCGGCCCACATTTCCTTGTCGCGCTGCGCGGTCCAGATGCGCGGATGCGTGATGCCGCTCGCTTCGTCGAACGCGCGCGACACGTCGAACGGCAAACAGTGCTCGTAGATGAACACGTGGCCGAATTTCGGATCCATCGCTTCGCGCGTGAGCGCCATCGCCGCCTTCAGGTCGAGATTGCGCTCGACCGCCTTGCGGCCCTGCGCGAGCAGCGTCGTGACGAAATCCTTCGTGTAGTCGAGGCCCTTGTCGACCTCGGCCGGATTCAGCAGCGCGGGGCCGCGGCCCGGCACGAGCTTCTCGGCGCCGAGCGCGCGCAGCGCCTCGAGCGTGGCCGGCCACTGTTCGAGCTGGGCGTCGCCGCAATAGCACGCGGCGTCGTATTCGACGAGGTCGCCCGAGAACAGCACCTTCTGCGACGGCAGCCACACGATCGTGTCGCCCTTCGTGTGGCCCGAGCCGACGTGCATGATCTTCACTTCGAGCTTGCCGAGGAACAGCGTGATCTCGCGCTCGAACACGAGCGTCGGCCAGGTCAGGCCCGGCACCGTCTCGACGCCGGCGAACAGGCGCGGAAAGCGCTCGATCTCCGACTTCATGTCGGCCTCGCCGCGCTCGACGATCATCTCGTACGTGCCGCGGCTCGCGATCACGTGCTGCGCGCCTTCGTCGAAGTACGCGGACGCGCCGAGCACGCGCACCGCGTGGTAGTGCGACAGCACCACGTGCTTGATCGGCTTGTCGGTCACGCTGCGGATCTTCGCGATCAGGTCCTGCGCCATCGCGGGCGTCGCGGTCGTATCGACGATCAGCACGCTGTCGTCGCCGACGATCACGCCCGAATTCGGGTCGCCTTCGGCCGTGTACGCGTATGCGTTCTCGGACAATTGCGTCCAGGTGACTTTCTTCTCTTCCAGATCGGCTTGGGAGGCAAATGCTTTGGCCATTGTGCGTTCCGTGGCTTCGAGCCATGTGTTGAGGGGAATGAGCGGATCATCTGCCCGCACCGAATATTTGTCAATGACAAACATGCTTGTTATTGTCTAATTCGGGTAAACCTGCGGGCTGGCGCGGGAAATGGCGTCGGATACCATGCGGGGTTTCGTCAACGGAAGAATCATCGCGTGCAGAACCACGAAGTCAGCGCGGACGATGCGCCGCCCAAGGCGCAGCGCGGTATCCAGAGTGTCGAGGTCGGCGGCCGGCTGCTCGACGCGCTCGCGCGCCGGCGCAAGCCGCTCGGGCTGTCGGAGCTGGCCGCGGCCGCCGATCTTTCCACCGCGCAGGCGCACACCTATCTCGTGAGCCTGACGCGGCTCGCGCTCGTCAAGCGCGATGCGATCACCGGCAACTACGAACCCGGCCCGCTGTCGCTGCGGCTCGGGCTGATGTCGATCGAGCGCCAGCCGGCCTACCGCGCGACGCTGCCGCACGCGGCGCGGCTCGCGGAAACGGTCGGCCTGAGCGTCGCGCTGTCGGTGCCGGGCGTGCTCGGCCCGACGATCGTGCGCATCGAGCGCGGCGGCTATCCGCTGCACATGAACCTGCACGTCGGTTCGGTGATGTCGCTCGACACGACGGCGACCGGCCGGGTGTTCCGCGCGTTCGGCGACGCCGCGCAACTCGACGCGATGGCGGCCAGCCAGGCCGGCGCGGGCGGCACGCTCGCCGGCGCCGACAGCGCGTCGGGCGCGCCCGACGGCGATACGCAACACGTCGACCTCGACACGATTCGCCTGCGCGGCATCGAACGCAGCATCGACCGGCCGAGCCCGGGCGTCAGCGGGATGTGCGTGCCCGTTTTCGATACGCACGGGCGCCTGCAACTCGCGTTGACGGTGATCGGTTCGACGGGATCGATCGATGTCGACTGGGACGGCCCGATCGCGGCGGCCTTGCGCGACGCGGCGCGGCAAGCCACCGCGTCGCTCGGCGCCGCGCGTGCGGAACCGGCGCCCGCGCCGGCGCCGGGCGCCGCGCGCGTCCCGCCCGCGCTGGCCGACGACGCGAAAGCCCAGCGCGGAATCCATGCGCTCGACAGCACCGGCGAGCTGCTGCTCGCGCTGGTGTCGGCAGGTCGCGCGCTGCCGCTGCGCGATCTCGCGACGGCGGCCGGCATGCCGGCCGCGAAGGCATTTCCGCATCTCGTCAGCCTGCAGAAGATCGGCCTGCTGAGCCGCGACGACGCCGGCTGCTTCGACGGCGGCCCGCTCGCGCAGGCGCTCGGCCTGATCGCGATGCAGCGCGTGTCGCCGACGCGCGACGCGGAAGCCGAGATCGTCGCGCTCGCCGGCGCGACCGACATGAGCGTGGCCGCCGCGACGCTCGGGCCGCTCGGGCCGACCGTGATCCGGCTCGAGGAATCGGCGCGGCCGCAGCACGTGAGCCTGCAGGTCGGCACCGTGATGTCGCTCGTCAATACGGCGATCGGCCGGATTTTCGCGTCCGGCATGTCCGACGACGTGCTGGCCGACCTGCTCGCCAACGAACCCGTGCGCCTCGCCGGCGCGCCCGCCGCACCGGACGACGCGGCCTTCCGCGCCCGGCTCGCGGCGATCCGCGCGGACGAACTCGATTTCGCGTTCGACGCGCCGGTGCCGGGCATCGGGACGATTGCCGCACCCGTGTTCGATCACACCGGCAGCATCCGGCTCGTGATCGCGATCATCGGCTCGTCGCGCGGCTTTCCGCGCGGGCCGGACAGCGAGCTGGCGCAGACGCTGCGGGCCGCGACGCGGCGATTGTCGTGGCGCTTCGGATGGATCGGCCGGTAATCGCGCCCGTTCCGTACGCTCGAATTCCTTTTTCCTCCACGTGCATCCTTGCCGGCACGGCCGCGTCGCGGCTGTCCGGCACGCCTGCGCCGCCGACGTTCATGTTGCGTAGCAGCAACAGGAATTGTCAGTAATTCTCATATAACGAAATCGCATTTCACAAGACGGCAGCCCTTCGCTATGATTAGGGTTATCCCTAATTCGCCACCTACATGGGGCTTCGTCATGCAAACGTCTAATGTCTCCGATCGTTCCACCCAATCCGCTGGCTGGCTCGCACGCGTGGGCGAGCTGTTGGCAGAAGCCTGGGCACTGCATCTCGCGAACTGCGAAGTCATCGCCGAAGCACACGCGCGCCTGCCGCGCTGAGCCGACTGCCGGCCGCTCGATGCGCTTGCGGTGACGCACGCCGACAGCGGCCGTTGCGCCGGGCAACCGGCGGTCGCGCCGGTCAGCTGGCAAGCGGCCGGGCTCGTCCCGGCCGAATACGCTCGCCACGCGGCGAGCGTTTCAAGATCGTATCGAGGCCGTGTTTCAGGCCGGGTTCGGCCCGATATCGGCGCCGATTGATACGGATTGCCGCCGGCCGCATGCCTCGGCCCAAAGCCGTTCCCGGCCGGCCCGCGATCGTGCCCGGCCATCGCGGACGGAAGATTCTTCCGTTTTCGCGTGTTCGCCGGCCATCCCGCCGGCGAGCCGTCGCCGTCGGCCGTTCGCCGGTTTCGTCCGCGCCAGCGCGTCGCCGCCAACGCCCGCCGTTGCAACGACGGCCGCGCGCGCGGCTCCGCTCCGTCACACCTGAATCGAAGGCACGTCCTTCATGCACCGCAGCGCGAACATCGAGCGGCTGTGGCGGATGCTCGAAATCCGGTACAGCTTTTCGCGCAGGAAGCGCTCGTAGCCGGCCGTGCCGTCCACCGCCACCTTGATCCAGTAGTCGTACTCCCCCGACACCAGATACGCCTCGAGCACCTCCGGCAGCGCCGCCAGCTCGGCGCCAAAGCGCGCCAGCGCGTCGTCCTCGTGGCGATCGAGCGTGACTTCGAGGATCACGATGTCCGCGTAGCCGAGCTTGCGCTGGTTGACCAGCGCGACATAGCCGTCGATGTAGCCGTCGAGTTCGAGTTGTCGCGTGCGGTTCCAGCAGGCGGTGGTCGACATGCCGATCTGTTCGGCCAGTTCGGCGTTCGACAGACGCGCATTTTTCTGCAATGCACCGAGGATCTTGCGGTCCTGATTGTCGAGCGTTTTCGGCGTGCGTTCGCGGGTAGCCATGACGGGAAGAATCTTCTACTGAAAATCGGCATTCTATCTGAACAGGATTCCGGTTTCATGTCCATTTTGCTGGAAAACAGGAAGCCTTTTAACCGGGCCGCTTGATACATTTTCTCCATGCCTGCTGGCCGGCACGCTCCCCGCGACACCCGTCGCAGCGGGACGCACGGCCGCAATCACGAGTTGCGGTGCCGGCCCGCAGGCATGCGATTCCCCGCCGCCCGCACGCCTATCCGACCGCGTGCGGGGCCGGTGCCTGCGTCCCCGTTCCTGCCTGTCCGTCATGTCGTTCAAGCTTTATCTGTCGTTCCTCGCCGCTTCCGTCGTCCTCATCTACGCGCCCGGCCCCGTCAACCTGCTCACGATGAACCAGGCGCTGCGCACCGGCTGGCGCCGCGCGCTGCCGTGCGTGTGGGGCGGCACGCTCGCCGTGCTGCTGCAACTCGCGCTGACCGCGCTGTGCCTGAATTCGCTGGTCCACCTCGACGAACACGCGCTGACCGTGCTGCGCTGGGCCGGCGCCGCATATCTCGTCTGGCTCGGCGGCAAGCAATGGCTGAGTCGCGCGCCAGGCGGCGCAGCCGGGGCACCGGCCGACGCCGGCGCCGGAACGGCAAGCGCCGCGCCGGACACCGACACCGGGCGCGCGCTGTTCTGGCGCGGCGTCGCGACTTCCGGGCTGAATCCGAAGACGCTGCTGTTCTTTCCGTCGTTCTTTCCGCAGTTCATCAGCCCGAATGCCGACTGGAGCCTCAACCTTCAATACCTGCTGCTCGCCGCGACGTTCGCGCTGCTGTTCGCGGGCGGCGTCGCGTCGATGGCGCTGTTCTCGCACCGGCTGAGCCGCGCGTTGCAGCGGCCGGCGCGCATGCGTGCGATGAACCGCGTGACGGGCGGGCTGCTCGTCGGGATGGGCGCGATCATGGTCGGCTGGAATTGAACGGCCGCGCGGACGGTCGCGCGCGTGAGCGTGAGCGTGGCCGCGCCCCGCACGGCTGCGGCCGTTGAAACCCGACACGGCGTTCCCGCCGCAACGGTTCGCCTGCACGCCCAACGACGAACCGGTCGATAGGTCGACGATTCCGAACCTGCCGTTCGGCACGGCCGATGCCGCGTTGATGCCGCGCGCCGGCGATCCCGGAGCCGTGTGACCCCGGCCCGCCGCCGCGCGGCCGGTACAATCGCGCGATGTCCGAATTGCTCACCTACGGCGGCCTGTTCGCCGTGTCGATGGTCGCCGCGACCCTGTTCCCGCTGCAATCCGAAGCCGTGCTCGCCGGCCTGCTGCTGGCCGGGCGCGAGCCTGTGTGGGCGTTGGTGCTCGTCGCGAGCGTCGGCAATGTCGCCGGCTCGGCGATCAACTGGGCGCTCGGCCGAGGGATCGAGCATTTCCGCGAGCGCCGCTGGTTTCCGGTCAAGCCGTCCGCGCTCGCGCGCGCCGAGCGCTGGTATGCGCGCTACGGCCGCTGGTCGCTGCTGCTGAGCTGGGCGCCGGTGATCGGCGATCCGCTGACGATGATCGCCGGCGTGCTGCGCGAGCCGCTGCCCACGTTTCTCGCGATCGTGACGATCGCGAAGGTCGGCCGCTATCTGGCCGTCGCGTGGCTCGTGACGCACTGAAACCGTCCGTCATCCGGTTGCGCGGGTCGAGCCGACGCATGCCGCCGCCGTGCGCGCGCCGCTAAAGAATTCGCCGAAACTGCCGATGACCCGTCGACAAGCGGTGACGCGTGCGTTCCGCCCCCTCTCTCCCCACTCAGGATCCCGTATGAGATTGACCCAATTGGGCCGGGTGAGCGTCGGTACGCGTCTTGCCGCGCTGGCGTGCGCGCTCGTTGCACTGCTGTTCACCGTTTTCGCGTGGGCGCTCGCCCATTTTGCCGGCCAGCAACTCGCCGACGAGGCGCACGCACGGATCGCCGACAAGGAGCAGTCGATCGGCGCGATGGTCGAACTGTTCGACAAGGCGCTGTCGGCCGAAGCGACACGCGCGATGACGCTGTTCGCGAGCTTCCTGCCGGCCGATTTCGCGCTCGATCCGGCGCGCACCGTCGACATCGGCGGCGTCGCCGCGCCGACGCTGTCCGCCGGCGGCCAGCCGCTCGACCTCGACTATTCGATTCCCGACCAGTTTCTGAAGAAAAGCGGTGCGATCGCGACGATCTTCGCGCGCGACGGCGACGACTTCGTGCGCATCACGACGTCGCTGAAGAAGCAGGACGGCGCGCGCGCGGTCGGCACGAAGCTCGACCGCGCCGGCCCCGCGTACGCGCCGCTGGTCGCCGGGCGCAGCTACACCGGCCTCGCGAAGCTGTTCGGCCGGCCGTACATCACGCAGTACAAGCCGGTGACCGACGCGACCGGCCGCGTAATCGGCGCGCTGTTCGTCGGCCTCGACATCGGCGCCGAGCTCAAGCTCGTCGAAGACGGCATCCGCTCGCTGAAAATCGGCGACAACGGCTACTACTTCGTGCTCGATGCATCGCAGGGCCCGTCGCGCGGCGCGTTCGTCGTGCATCCCGACGCGGCGGGCCAACCGGCCGACGGCACGCGCGCGCCCTACGCGCAGATGCTCTCGGCCGGCCAGGGCCGGCTCGCGTACACGTCGACCGACCCGGCCGCGCACGACCGCGGGCCGACCGCGAAAGTCGTGTCGTTCACGACGATTCCGCAGTGGCAATGGCTCGTCGGCGGCATCGCGCTCGACGACGAACTGCTCGCCACCATGCGCGCCACCCGCAACCGTTTCCTGATGATCGGCGCCGTGCTCGTCGCGGCGTTCGCGACGCTGTTCGTCATCGTCGTGCGGCGCGTCGTGAGCCGGCCGCTGGAAGCCGCCGCACGCGCGTCCGAGCGCTATGCGGCGGGCGACCTCAGCGTGCGTATCCGCGACGGCGCGAACGCGCACGACAGCGCGGGCAACGACGAGATCAGCCGGCTCGTGCAGGCCGTCGACGGGATCGGCGACGGCCTCGCGCGAATCGTCGCGCAGGTGCGCAACAGCGCGGCCGACATCGCGCACGGCACGGTCGGCATCGCGGCCGGCAGCGGCGACATCGCCGCGCGCATCGCGACGCAGGCGAGCAGCGTCGAACAGACGGCCGCGAGCATGGAGCAGATCACCGCCGCCGTGCAGCAGAGCGCCGAGCATGCGGCGCAAGCCAACGCGCTGGTCGCGGACGCGTCGGCCGCCGCGACGAACGGCGACGCCGCGGTGCAGCGCGTGGTCGCGACGATGGACGACATCGGCCGCGCGACGCGCCGGATCGCCGAGATCACCGGCGCGATCGAAGGCATCGCGTTCCAGACCAACATCCTCGCGCTGAACGCGGCCGTCGAGGCCGCCCGCGCGGGCGAACACGGCAAGGGCTTCGCGGTGGTCGCGGCCGAGGTGCGCGCGCTCGCGCAACGCAGCGCAGCCGCGGTCAAGGAGATCGACACGCTGAGCACCGAATCGTCGACGACGGTCGAACAGGGTTACCGGATCGCGGACGCCGCGCGCGGCACGATGCGCGACATCGTCGCGCGGGTCGACCAGGTCCGCACGCTGATCGGCGAGATCAGCGCCGCGTCGCGCGAGCAATCGATCGGCATCGAGCAGGTGAACCTGGCCGTCACGCAGATCGGCGACGCGACGCAGCAGAATGCGAGGCTGATCTCGGACGCCGAGCGCGCGGCCGTCGCGTTGCGCGACCAGGCCGCGCAACTGTCGGAGGCGGTGAGCGTGTTCCGGCTGGCGCGCGGCGCGTAATCTCGCGATCGTCGACGCGCGGCGGCGCAAAGCCCGCCGCCTGCTTCTACTTCTTCTCGCCGGCCAGATCGATCGCCTTGTCCGAGCCGACCGCATGGCGCAACTGGAACTTCTGGATCTTGCCGGTCGACGTCTTCGGCAGCTCGCCGAAGCGCACGGCCTTCGGCACCTTGAAGCCCGCGAGCAGTTGCCGGCAGTGCGCGACGATCTCCTCCTCGGTCGCGCTCGCGCCTTCGCGCAGCTCGACGAACGCGCACGGCACCTCGCCCCATTTCGAGTCGGGCATCGCGACGACGGCCGCCACGGCGACGGCCGGATGGCGGTACAACGCGTCCTCGACCTCGATGCTCGAGATGTTCTCGCCGCCCGAGATGATGATGTCCTTCTTGCGATCCTTGATCCGGATATAGCCGTCCGGCATCAGCACCGCGAGATCGCCGGTATGGAACCAGCCGCCGTGAAACGCCTCGTCGGTCGCCTTCGAGTTCTTCAGGTAGCCCTTCATGCAGATGTTGCCGCGGAACATGATCTCGCCGAGCGTTTCGCCGTCGGCCGGCACCGGCGTCATCGTGTCGGGATCGAGCACCGTCGCGCCCGCTTCGAGGTGATAGCGCACGCCCTGGCGCGCATTGAGCCGCGCGCGTTCCTCGTCGGACGCCGCTTCCCAGTGCGCCTGCTTCGCGCAGACGGTCGCCGGGCCGTAGACCTCGGTCAGCCCGTACACGTGCAGCAGGTCGAAGCCGATCTCCTTCATCTTCGCGATCACGGCCGGCGCGGGCGCCGCGCCCGCGACCATCGCGTGCACCGTATGGTCGATGCCGTCGCGGAGCTCGGCCGGTGCGTTCGCGATCGCGCTCTGCACGATCGGCGCGCCGCAGTAGTGCGTGATGCGCTCGCGACGGATCAGGTCGAACACGGTCTTCGCGTCGAACTTGCGCAGGCACACGTTCACGCCCGCGCGCGCCGCGACGGCCCACGGGAAACACCAGCCGTTGCAGTGGAACATCGGCAGCGTCCACAGATACACCGCGTGCTTCGGCATGTCCCATTCGAGGATGTTGCTGATCGCCGCGAGATACGCGCCGCGATGGTGGTAGACGACGCCCTTCGGATCGCCCGTCGTGCCCGACGTGTAGTTCAGCGCGATCGCCTCCCATTCGTCGGCGGGCGGTATCCATGCGTAGTCGGGGTCGCCGCCGGCGACGAACGCCTCGTAGTCGGTCGCGCCCGCGAAACGGTCGGGATCCGCCGGCATCGCGTCGGCCACGCTGACGATCTTCAGGCCCGGCACCTCGAGCGCCGCACGGCGCGCGACTTCCGCGTATTCGGTGTCGACGATCAGCACCTTCGCCTCGCCGTGACGCAGCATGAACAGCACCGACGACACGTCGAGCCGCGTGTTGATCGTGTTCAGCACGGCGCCGGCCATCGGCACGCCGAAGTGCACCTCGACCATCGCCGGGATGTTCGGCAGCAGCGCCGCGACCGTGTCGCCGCGTGCGACGCCGGCCCGAGCGAGCGCACTCGCCAGTTGCTTTGCCCGCGTATGGGTTTCGCCCCACGTGCGCCGCACGTCGCCGTGCACGATCGCCGTGCGCTCGCCGTAGACTTCGGCCGCGCGGACCAGAAAATCGATCGGCGTGAGCGGGACGTAGTTGGCGTCGCGGCGGCCGAGCCCGGCCTCGAACATCTGCGTCATGATCCTGTCTCCCGTGTTCTGTCGACCGGGGCGCCTGCACCCCGGAGCGTTTTGATGTGGTTCAATTGCCGACAGCCTAACGGGCGCTATTGTGAGCCGTCTGTCGTCGAAACGACAGAGTGCCGCTCGAGCGCTGCGCGTTATCCCTATCCTCGCAAACCCGCACCCATGCACGACCACCCCGACGCGGCCGCCGACCCGGCCGACACGCTTCCCGAACCGGGCCCGCTGCCGCCGCTGGCGACGCTGTTCGGCCAGTGCGCGTGGTTCCGCACGCTGGCGCCCGAACACCAGGCGCTCGTGCTCGCCCAGTCGCACGTCGCGCAGTGCGAAGCCGGCGACGTGATCGCGCACCGGCTCGCGCCGTCCGCATACTGGATCGGCGTCCATCGGGGGCTGCTGAAGCTCGCGATCTTCAACGCGTCGGGACGCGGCTGCACGTTTTCCGGCGTGCCGTCGGGCGGCTGGTTCGGCGAAGGCAGCGTGATCAAGCGCGAGCGGCGCAAGTACGAGGTCGTCGCGATCCAGCGCTCGACCGTGCTGTTCGTGCCGGTCGACACGTTCCATGCGCTGCTCGACACGAGCCTGCCGTTCACACGCTTCGTGATTCATCAGTTGAACAACCGGATGGGCGAATTCATTGCGTCGATCCAGAACAGCAGGCTGCTCGATGTCGACGCACGGGTCGCGCAAGCGCTCGCGCAGCTCTTCAACCCCGCGCTGTACCCGGATACCGGCCCGTCGCTGTCGATCTCGCAGGAGGAACTGGGGATGCTCGTCGGCGTGTCGCGCCAGCGGATCAACCAGGCGCTGCAGCAGCTCGAGAAGCTCGGCGCGTTGCGGCTCGCGTACAACCAGATCGACGTCGTCGATCTCGACGCGCTCGCCCGCTTCGGCATGGAGCAGCTGTGAGCGCCGCCCGATGCGCGAAACCGCCGCCATCGCGGCGGGGCATTTCGTCCGCGGAATCGGCCGACGGCCGGCGCACCCCAACCTGACGATTCAGCCAGTTTCGCGACAGTAACCCGTGCCGGGCCGACGCCTATCATTCGGGTTCCCTTCACCGACGCCCGATCACCGCCTGTTCCGCCGCCTCCATGTGGATCGTCAATCTCGCGCTCAGGCGCCCCTACACGTTCATCGTCATGGCCATCATGATCGTGCTGGCCACCCCGCTTGCGCTGATGCGCACCCCGGTCGACGTGCTGCCCGCGATCAATATCCCGGTGATCAGCGTGATCTGGAATTACACCGGCTTCTCCGCGACGGAGATGACGAACCGCATCACGTCCGTGCATGAACGGATCCTGACGACGACCGTCAACAACATCCAGCACGTCGAATCGACGTCGCTGCCCGGCATCGCGGTCGTGAAGGTGTTCCTGCAACCGGGTGCGAACGTGCAGACGGCGATCGCGCAGACGGTCTCGTCCGCGCAGGCGATCGTGCGGCAGATGCCGCAGGGCGCGACGCCGCCGCTCGTGATCACCTATTCCGCGTCGAGCATTCCGGTGATCCAGCTCGGGCTGTCGAGCAAGACGCTCAGCGAACAGTCGCTCGCCGACATCGCGCTGAACTTCCTGCGCCCGCAACTGATCACGGTGCCGGGCGTGCAGATTCCGTTCCCGTACGGCGGGCGCACGCGCGTGGTCGCGATCGACCTCGATCCGCAGGCGCTGCTCGCGAAGGGCCTGACGCCGGCCGACATCGTCAACGCGGTCAACGCGCAGAACCTCGTGCTGCCGACCGGCACCGCGAAGATGGGCCAGACCGAGTACCGGATCGACACGAACGCGTCGGCCGATACGGTCGCCGACATCAACGACCTGCCGGTCCAGACCGTCAACGGCGCGACGACCTACCTGCGCGAGGTGGCGTCGGTACGCGACGGCTTCGCGCCGCAAACCAACGTCGTGCGCCAGAACGGCCAGCGCGGCGTGCTCATCTCGATCCTGAAAAGCGGCGACGCATCGACGCTCAAGGTCGTGTCGGACCTGAAGGCGCTGCTGCCGAAGGTGATCCCGACGCTGCCCGAGGGGCTCGCGATCACGCCGCTGTTCGACCAGTCGGTGTTCGTCGACGCGGCCGTCCAGGGCGTGATCCACGAGGCGCTGATCGCCGCCGTGCTGACCGCGATGATGATCCTGCTGTTCCTCGGCAACTGGCGCAGCACGCTGATCATCGCGATCTCGATCCCGCTGTCGATCTTCACGTCGCTGATCGCGCTGTCCGCGCTCGGCGAGACCATCAACATCATGACGCTCGGCGGCCTCGCGCTCGCGGTCGGCATTCTCGTCGACGATGCGACCGTCACGATCGAGAACATCGAGCGGCATCTGCATCTCGGCACGCGCCGGGCCGCCCCTGGCGTGCCGAGCAGCCCCCTCGGGGGGCAGCGACCGGAGGGAGCGTTGGGGTCGTCGTTCGGCACCAACCTGCACGACGCGATCCTCGAAGGCGCCGGCGAGATCGCGGTGCCCGCGCTCGTGTCGACGCTGTGCATCTGCATCGTGTTCGTGCCGATGTTCTTTCTGACCGGCGTCGCGCGTTTCCTGTTCGTGCCGCTCGCCGAAGCCGTGGTGTTCGCAATGCTCGCGTCGTACGTGCTGTCGCGCACGCTGGTGCCGACGCTCGCGATGCTGCTGTTCCGCCCGCAGCAGGCGAGCACCGGCTCCGGCCATTCCACGTCGCGCTTCGCACGCATTCATCACGCGTTCAACGCGGCGTTCGAACGGCTGCGCGCGTGGTACATCGTGCTGCTCAGCATCCTGCTCGTGCGCCGCCGCTTTTACGCGCTGTGCTTCCTCGGCTTCTGCGTGGCGTCGACGGGCCTCGTGTTCGTGCTCGGCCGCGACTTCTTCCCGAACGCCGATTCCGGCAACATCCGTCTGCACCTGCGCGCGCCGACCGGCTACCGGATCGAGGAAACCGCACGCCTCGCCGACCAGGTCGAGCGCGTGATCCGCGCCACCGTGCCGCCCGACGAACTCGGCGCGATCGTCGACAACCTCGGGCTGCCGGTGAGCGGCATCAACCTGTCGTACAGCAACGCCGGCACGATCGGCACGCTCGACGGCGAGCTGCTGATCGCGCTGAAGCCCGGCCACCGCGCGACCGGTCACTACGTGCAGACGCTGCGCACGTTGCTGCCGCAACGCTTCCCGGGCGTCGAGTTCTTCTTCCAGCCGTCGGACATCATCACGCAGATCCTCAACTTCGGGCAGCCGGCCGCGATCGACGTGCAAGTGCTCGGCAACGATCTCGCGAGTAACATGACCATTGCGAGCAACCTGATGAAAAAGATCAGGCAAATCCCCGGCGCCGTCGACGTGCACGTGCTGCAACGCAACGACGAGCCGACCCTGCTGGCCGACATGGACCGTACGCGCATGCAGCAGCTCAATCTCTCCGCCCAGAACGTCGCGCAGAACATGCTGATCTCGCTGTCGGGGAGTTCGCAGACAACGCCGTCGTTCTGGATCAACCCCCGCACCGGCGTCCAGTACCCGCTGCAGATCCAGACCCCGCAATACAACCTCTCGTCGGTCGACGACCTGCTCGGCACGCCGATCTCGGCCAGCGGCCGCACGGGCATGCCGCTGCAACTGCTCGGCAATCTGGTGCAGGTGCGCAGTGCCGCGAACCCGGCCGTGATCACGCACTTCAACATCCGCCCGGCGATCGACGTATACGTGAGCGTCGAGGGCCGCGATCTCGGCGCGGTCGCGGGCGAGATCGACCGCATCGTCGCGGACGCGCGCGCGACGCTGCCGCGCGGCACCAGCCTCGCGATGCGCGGCCAGATCGAGACGATGCGCACGTCGTATCTCGGCCTCGGCGCGGGCGTCGCGATGGCGATCATGCTCGTCTATCTGCTGATCGTCGTCAATTTCCAGTCGTGGCTCGACCCGCTGATCATCGTCAGCGCGATGCCGGCCGCGCTCGCCGGCATCGCGTGGATGCTGTTCGTCACGGGCACGCACCTGAGCGTGCCCGCGTTGACGGGCGCGATCATGACGGTCGGCGTCGCGACCGCGAACAGCATTCTCGTCGTGTCGTTCGCGCGGCAACGCCTCGCGGACGGCGCGCCGCCGCTCACGGCCGCGCTGGAGGCCGGCGCGACACGGATCCGGCCGGTGCTGATGACGGCGCTCGCGATGATCATCGGGATGGTGCCGATGGCGCTCGGCCTCGGCGAAGGCGCCGAGCAAAACGCGCCGCTCGGCCGCGCGGTGATCGGCGGGCTGCTGTTCGCGACCGTTTCGACCTTGCTGTTCGTGCCGCTCGTGTTCGGCGGCGTGCATACGCGGCTGGCCCGGCGGCGCGCGCGCCGGGCCGGACACTGACTTTCGCCCCACTACCCGGTTGAATTGGTTGAATTCATGGAAGAGAAACATCACAGCGCCGTCGGCATTCAGGTGGACGAACACGGCATGCACCTGCCGGCGCGCGCGTCGGTGTCGCGACGCGCGCGCCTCGTCGCGATCGTGATCGGCGTGCTGCTGGCCGCCGGCGCCGCGCGTACGCTCATCGTCAACGGGCTGAACCGCAACCGGCTCGACGCGGTCGCCGCGCAGAACACGCGCCAGTACGTGAGCGTCGCGCATCCGGTCGACGCGGCCACCGGCGGCAAGCTGACGCTGCCCGGCACGCTGCGCGGCTTCGTCGAGGCGCCGATCTATGCGCGCGCGAGCGGCTACGTGCTGCGCTGGCATGCCGACATCGGCGCGCACGTGAAGCAAGGGCAAACGCTCGCCGAACTCGACACGCCGGAACTGAACCAGGAACTGGCGCAAGCCACCGCGCAGCGCCAGCAGGCGCAAGCCGCGCTCGCGCTCGCGAAGACGTCGTTCGACCGCGCGCAGCAGTTGCGCCAGCGCGATGCCGTGTCGCAACAGGAGCTCGACGACCGGCAAGGCGCGTTCAACCAGGGCGCCGCGAACCTCGCCGCGGCCGATGCGAACATGCGCCGCCTCACCGAGCTGAAGGGCTTCCAGCGGATCGTCGCGCCGATCGACGGGATCGTCACGCAGCGCAACGTCGACGTCGGCGATCTCGTCAATTCCGGCAACGCGGGCCGCTCGCTGTTTTCGGTCGTGCAGGCCGACCGGCTGCGGCTGTACGTGCAGGTGCCGCAGGCGTATGCGCAGCAGGTGAAGGTCGGCCAGCACGTGAGCGTCGCGCAGGCCGAGCTGCCCGGGCGGACGTTCGACGGCACGATCACGCGCACGTCCGAGGCGATCGACGTCGCGACGCGTTCGCTGCAGATCGAGATCACGCTGCCGAACCCGGACGGGCGGCTGCTGCCCGGCGCGTACGTGCAGGCGACGCTGCCGATGACGCCGGTCGGCCGCCTGCAGGTGCCGGCCAATACGCTGCTGTTCCGCGCCGAAGGCCCGACGGTCGCGACCGTCGATGCGAACGGCCATGTGCATCTGAAAGCCGTGACCATCGCGCGCACGATCGGGCAGACGCTCGAAGTCGACGGCCCGCTGACGCCGAGCGACCGCCTCGTCGAAAACCCGAGCGACGCGCTCGCGAACGGCGACACGGTCGTCGTGCAGGCGGCGCCGGCCGCGAAGCCGGCATCCGCGGTCGCCGGAGCGAAGTCGTGAGCGCGATGCGCACGCGCCTGTGCCCGGCCGCGATCGGCGCCGTCGCGATCATCGCGGCGGCCGCCCTCGCCGGCTGCACGGTCGGCCCGGATTACCGGCGCCCGGCCGTCGACACGCCGGCCGCGTGGCGGCTCGACCCGGCCGACGCGTACTGGCATCCGGCCGCGCCGGCCCGCGCGCCGCTCGATCCGGCCTGGTGGACCGCGTTCGGCGACGCACAGCTCGACGCGCTGGAAACCGACGCGCTGCGCAACAACCAGAACCTGAAGGCGGTGGCCGCGCGCTACGACCAGGCGAAGGCGACGCTCGCATCGGTGGCGTCCGCGCAATATCCGGCCGTCGGCCTGAACGCGAGCGGCCAGCGCTTCAAGATCTCCGCCGACCGGCCGCAGACCAACTACGCGACGAAGAGCATGTCGACCGTGCAGAACGAGATCCAGGTCGGCGCGGCGGTCAGCTACGAACTCGACCTGTTCGGCCGCGTGCGACGCGGCGTCGAAGCCGCGCAGGCCAGCTCCGAGCAGGCGCGCGACGATTTCGCGAACGCGCGCCTCGTGCTGAGCGCCGATCTCGCGTCGAGCTATTTCGCGTTGCGCGAACTCGACACCGAGATCGACGTGGTCAAGCGCTCGATCGAGCTGCAGCAGAAGGCGCTCGACTACGTGAGCGCGCGCCACGACCTCGGCGCGGTGTCGGGCCTCGATCTGTTGCAGCAGCGCGCGCAGCTCGACGCGACGCGCACGCAGGCACAGCTGCTGATCCAGCAGCGCGCGCAGGTCGAAACCGCGATCGCGACGCTGGTCGGCACGCCGGCCCCCGCCTTCTCGCTGCCGCCGCGCGTGGTGCCGATCAACGCGCCGGCGCTGCCGACCGGCATGCCGAGCGACCTGCTGCAGCGGCGCCCCGACGTCGCGTCGGCCGAGCGCGCGATGGCCGCCGCGAATGCGCAGATCGGCGTCGCGCGCGCCGCGTATTTCCCGCGCATCGCGCTGTCGCCGGACATCGGCTGGGACGCGACGCGCTTCGCGGGCCTGTTCACCGTGCCGGCGCTGCTGTGGTCGGTCGGCGGGTCGCTCAGTCAGCCGCTGTTCGAAGGCGGCAAGCTGAAGGCCGGCGTCGATTTCGCGCAGGCCGGCTACGTGGCCGCGCAGGCCAGCTACCGGCAGACCGTGCTCACCGCGTTCCAGGAGGTGCAAAATGCGGTGACCGGCCTGTCGGTGCTGGCGCAGGCGGCGCAGCAGGCTTCCGCGGCCGTCGACGACGCGCGCAAGCTCGTCTCGCTCGCGCAGGACCGTTACGCGGGCGGCCTGACGCCGTTCATCGACGTGCTGACGGCCCAGCAGCAGTTGCTGACGAGCGAGCGCCAGGCCGTGCAGATCCAGGGTCAGCGCGCGGCGCTCGTCGTGTTTCTCGCGAAGGCGCTCGGCGGCGGCTGGGACGGCGGTGCGGCGAACGCCCCCGCGCCGTCCGACGTCGCGTCGGCGGCCCCGCAGCGCAGCGCGGGCGTCGGCCCTTGACCCGCCCTTAACCCGGTTACGCGGACAACGAACATGAAAGTACTGATCGTCGAAGACGAACCGAAAGTCGTCGAATACCTGAAGAGCGGCCTGACCGAGGAAGGCTGGGTCGTCGACACCGCGCTCGACGGCGAGGACGGCGCGTGGAAGGCCGTCGAATTCGATTACGACGTGGTCGTGCTCGACGTGATGCTACCGAAGCTCGACGGCTTCGGCGTGCTGCGTGCGTTGCGCGCGCAGAAGCAGACGCCCGTGATCATGCTGACCGCGCGCGATCGCGTCGACGACCGCGTGCGAGGCTTGCGCGGCGGCGCCGACGACTACCTGACCAAGCCCTTCTCGTTCCTCGAACTGATCGAACGGCTGCGGGCGCTCACGCGCCGCGCGCGCGTGCAGGAATCGACGCTGATCTCGATCGGCGACCTGCGCGTCGACCTGATCGGCCGCCGCGCGACCCGCGACGGCGCGCGGCTCGATCTGACCGCTCAGGAATTCCAGTTGCTCGGCGTGCTCGCGCGGCGCAGCGGCGAGGTGCTGTCGAAAACGACCATCGCCGAACTCGTGTGGGACGTGAACTTCGACAGCAACGCGAACGTCGTCGAGACGGCGATCAAGCGCCTGCGCGCGAAACTCGACGGCCCGTTCGCGGACAAGCTGCTGCACACGATCCGCGGCATGGGCTACGTGCTCGAGGCGCGCGAGGAAGGCGACACGGAGAAGCACGCATGAAACGCTCGATCGCCCTGCGCCTGTCGGCGATGTTCGGCATCGTGTCGCTACTCGTGTTCACGCTGGTCGGCTGCGGGCTGTTCGTGATGATGGAGCGCCAACTGCTCGCCGAGCTGCGTGCGACGATCGACACGCGCGCGAAGGTCGCGCAGATGATCGTGTCGCATGCGACAACAGCCGCGCGCGGCCGCCTGATGCAGGAAAAACTCGCCGACCTCGAACCGCCCGACGGATCGACGCGCTATCAGGTCGACAGCCCCGACGCCGATTTCCGCTTCGGCCATCCGGTCGACGGCGTGCCCGACGGCAAACCGTTCGGCGCGTTCCAACAGTACGCGCTCAACAACAGCAGCTACAACGTGATGACGAAGACCATCGCGATCGCGGGCAGCGGCGAGCGTCCGGACGTGAAGCTGATCGTCGCGTCGTCGTGCGAGCGCACCCAGCGGATGCTGCGCCGTTTCGCGTGGACGCTGGCCGCGCTGATCGCAACGGCCACCGTCGTCACGCTGCTGTTGAGTCGCGCGGTCGCGCGCTTCGGGCTCGCGCCGCTCGACCGGCTGTCGCAGGACGCGGCAAGCGTGAGCGCGACGAACCGCCGCCAGCGGCTGCACACCGACGCGCTGCCGACCGAGCTGCGCGATCTCGCGACGTCGTTCAACGGCGCGCTCGAACGGATCCAGCAAACCTACGCACGGCTCGAAGCGTTCAACGCGGACGTCGCGCACGAATTGCGTACGCCGATCAGCATCCTGATCGGCCAGACCCAGGTTGCGCTGACGAGCCGCGACCGCTCGGTCGAGCGGATGCGCCAGACGCTGCAGTCGAACCTCGAGGAATTCGAGCGGCTGCGCGTGATCATCAACGACATGCTGTTCCTGTCGCGCAGCGACCGCGGCGAACGCGCGACCGACCTGAAGGACGTATCGCTCGCCGACGAGGTGCGGCGCATGCTCGACTTCCTCGAAATCCCGCTCGACGAGGCGCAGTTGCGCGCCGAATTGCACGGCGACGCGCGTGCGGCCGTCGATCCGTCGCTGTTCCGCCGCGCGATGACGAACCTGCTGATCAACGCGATCCAGCATTCGGCGCCGGGCGCGACGCTGAACGTGACGATCACGCGCCGCGACACGCTCGTCGAGATGGCCGTGTCGAACCCCGGCGAGCCGATCGACCCGGTGCGGCGCTCGCACGTGTTCGAGCGCTTCTACCGGCTCGAGGAAGCGCGCGCGAACAGCAAGGAAAACCACGGGCTCGGGCTGTCGATCGTCAAGGCCGTGGCCGAGATGCATGGTGGCGGCGTGTTCGTCTCGTGCTCGGGCGGCGTCAACACGTTCGGCTTCTCGGTGTCGACGCAGCCCTGGTCGGGCGGGCCGCCGCGTCCGGCCGACGCCGTCGGCCCGGCCGATCCCGCCGGTGCCGCCGATTCGGCCGATCCGCGCGGCGCGCGGCCGGCGCACGCGCCACGCGCGTTGCACTGACGGCGGCCGCGCGCCGCCGAGGGCAGTTTTCTTCAATACGGGCCGACGCGGCGCCCGTAGTCTCGATGCGACTTTCGACATGTCGCATGGAGACACCCTATGAGCATGCTGGTTTCGATGGCCGCGTTCGCGCTCGCCTCGTCGATCACCCCCGGTCCCGTCAACATCGTCGCGCTCAGCGCGGGCGCACGCCACGGTCTCGGCGCGAGCCTGCGCTACGCGGCCGGCGCAACGCTCGGCTTCGTCGCGCTGTTCCTGCTGATCGGCCTCGGCCTGCACGCGGCGCTCGCGCGCTGGCCGATGCTGACGACGGCCACGCAGTGGTCGGGGATCGCGTTCCTGCTGTACATGGCGCTGCGGCTCGCGCTCGACGACGGCCGACTGTCGGCCGAGCCGGACGTAGCCGGCCCGTCGGCCGCGGCGGGCGCGGCGATGCAGTGGCTCAATCCGAAGGCATGGCTCGCGTGCGTGGCCGCGATGGGTGCGTACGCGGCCGACGGCGATCGCGCGCAGATCTGGCAATTCGCCGCGCTGTATCTGGTGATCTGCTTCGCATCGATCGCATGCTGGGGCTATGCGGGCGCGTCGCTGCGGCACCGGCTCGCGAACGCGCGACGCATGCGCGTGTTCAACCGGCTGATGGCGTTGCTGCTCGCGGGCAGTGCGCTGTTTCTACTCGACGTGTAGCGAGCTGGCCGCGGCTGCGTTCAGCGCATGGCGCTGCGGTACTGCCCGGGCGTCGCGGCCGCGATCCGCCGGAATGCGCGCTGGAAATGCGCCTGGTCCGCAAAGCCGGCGTCGAGCGCGACTTCGGCGATCGGCCGGCCGCGGCGCAGTTCGGTGCGGCCGTACTGCACGCGCCGATCGATCAGGAACGCGTGCGGCGTCATCCCGTAACGCGCATTGAACGCGCGGATCAGGTACGACGGCGACAGGTCGGCCGCCGCGCAGATCGCATCGAGCGTGACGGCCTCGCGGCAATGGGCGGCGATGTAGTCGGCCGCGCGCGCGAGCTTCGCGTTGTCGTCGCCCGGCCGCGAATCGGGCAGTTCGCGATCGAGCGCGCCGTGCAGCGCCGTGAAGAATTCGACCGCCGCGCTCTCCTTGCCGAGCGCGTCGATGCCGGGCGACACGAGCGTGCGGTAGAAGCCGCCAAATTGCGCGAACAGATCGCCGCGCTCGGTCAACTTCGGCGAAAATCCGTGAAAATCGCGATTCGGATCGCGGCCCAGCGCGTGCTGCAGGCGCGCGAGCCACGGCACGTCGACATAGACCATCCGGTACGCCCACGCGTCGGGGCCGTACGGGTTGCATGCGTGCACCTGCTCCGGATCGATGATCACGAGCACGCCGCGCCCGACGTGTGCGTTCGTCGCACCGTTCACGTACGTGCTCGTGCCGCCGACGATCGCGCCCACCGAAAACGTGTCGTGCGTGTGCTTCGCGTAGCAGATCGCGCGCCCGTCGTCGACGGTGCGCGCCTCGATGAACGGCAGCGCGGTATCGCGCCAGAACGGCGACGGTACGACGGATCGGTTGGCAATGCGGCTCACGCGGCGGGCTCCCGGGTCGGACGACGAACGCTCACCGTACAAGACTGTGCAGCGCCGCGCAACCGCCCCGCCGGCTTCGACGTTCGGCGCGATTGCACGCGCGAAACCGATCGCGGCACAATCCTGCCCCGCCGAAGCTTCGACACAAGATGCGGAGCATGTCGCGCTGACGCGATAACAGCCCCCGCCCTCGCTTGCAGGCATGCCGCCTGCTCGGGCGCTCGAGCCGAGAGGATCGGCTTCGCATCGACGCCGCGGACACGCTCGCGACATGGCCGATCGACCGGAATTTGCCTAAGCTTTGAATTCCGTCCGCCGCGGCACGCGCGGCGGTTCCCGTTCACTCTTCCCCCGTCACGCTCATGCAGATCGATCTGAAAGGCAAGACCGCGGTCGTCACCGCTTCCACCGCCGGCATCGGGCTCGCGATCGCCGAAGGGCTCGCGCGCGCCGGCGCGCACGTCGTCGTCAACGGCCGCAGCGATGCGTCGGTGCAGTCCGCGCTCGAGAAACTGCGCGACGCCGTGCCCGGCGCACGCTTCGACGGCGTCGCCGCCGACCTGTCCGACGCGGCCGGCGTCGCGCGCGTCACGCAGCACACGCCGGATGCCGACATTCTCGTCAACAATGCGGGCATCTACGGCCTGAAGGCATTCTTCGACATCGACGACGCCGAATGGGAACATTATTTCCAGATCAACGTGATGTCCGGCGTGCGGCTCGCGCGGCATTACCTGAAAGGCATGATCGAACGCAATGCCGGGCGCATCGTGTTCATTTCGTCGGAATCGGGCCTGAACATCCCCGTCGACATGATTCATTACGGGTTCACGAAAACCGCGCAGTTGTCGATCGCTCGCGGCCTGGCGAAGCTTGCGGCCGGGACCCGCGTGACCGTCAATTCGGTGCTGCCGGGGCCGACGATGTCGGAAGGCGTGCGCGCAATGCTGAAGGCGCAGGCCGACGAAACGGGCCGCAGCATCGACGACGTCGCAGTGGAATTCGTGCGCAGCGAGCGCGCGAGCTCGATCATCCGGCGACCGGCGACGACGGAGGAAGTCGCGAACCTGGTCGTGTACGTCTGCTCGCCGCAGGCGTCGGCGACGACCGGCGCGGCGTTGCGCGTCGACGGCGGCGTGGTCGACACGATAGCGTGACGGCAGCATCACGCACTCGCGCGGCGCGCGGCCGCCGCTCTATCGCGACGCGCTCTTGCCCGCCTGAAGCGCGCCCTTGCGATCGGCGTCCATGCAGGTATCGAAGCCGTACTGCGTGACGACGCCGGCCTTGTCGAACACGACGAAGTACGGCCGGTGATCGTTGCCGTGCTCGATGAAGTAGTTGTAGCAGACGCCGCTGCCGTTGCGGACCATCCAGACGCTGCGCGGGTTGCCGGCGGCGCGGACGACGTCGGCGCGCGTCGCGCCGTGCCGTGACGCGGCCCGCGCAAGCGGCGTGCGCGAATACGAGAACGGCAGCCACGAGTCGAACCACGCACAGCCATGCAACATCAGGCAGCTGGCGGCCAGGGACAGCGTCGCTGCGGGACGGGACATCGAAATCAATCGCATGCTCGGGAAATCTGCTGCGCCGTACCGGCGTGATCGAAAGCCCCATGCTACTCGACCTTTGGGTCCGGATCGAAAAGAAATGTAGAGATCTTTATCCGGATCTCTGCATTTGCGCGTCTTCGCGGCGACGGCCGAATCGTCATCGATCGTCGCAGACGATGCGCCGGTGCGCGCGCATCCGCGCCGCTGCACCGGCGCATCGACCCGTGCAGCGGCATGCGCGATCAGGCGATCCATTCGGTCCACAGCATCGTCAGCACCGTCATCAGCGCAGGCCCGACGAACAGCCCGATCAGGCCGAACGTCTCGGCGCCGCCGAGGATGCCGAACAGCACGAGCAGGAACGGTAGCCGCGTCGACCCGCCGATCAGCACCGGCCGCACGAAATGCTCGGCGACGAACACGACGACGAACCCGAGCGCCGCCACCACGACGGCCCACATGGTCGCCCCCTGCACGAACAGCCAGAGCGCCGCGCCGCAGAACACGACCGGCGCGCAGAACGGCAGCATCGCGGCGACCGCCGTGACGAGCCCGAGCAGCGCGGCGTGCGGCACGCCGGCGAATGCGTAGGCGACGCCGAGCAACGCCCCCTCGCCGAGCCCGACGACGACGAGCCCGGTCACCGTGCCGTACACGGCCGCGACCATGCGCTCGATCAGTTCCGCGCCGTTGCGCCCGAACGCGCGCCGCGCGCCCTGCAGCAGCGCGCCCGACAGCTTGTGGCCGGCGCGCAGGATCACGAACAGCGTGACGAGCATGAAACCGAATTCGAGCAGCACATGCGCGAGCTTCGTGCCGAATTGCCGGCCGAACGCGAGGAATTTCTCGCCGTTGACGCCATGCATCGCGGTGGCCGCATGCAGCGGATGGCCGAGATTGGCCTGCCACCATTCGGTGATCTGCGCGGCGCCGTACGGCAAGCGGCCGACCACGTCAGGCAGCGGAATGCCGTTGTCCTGGACCGTGCGCAGCCACTCGCGCAGGTCGTGCGCCTGCGCGATCGCCTGGGCCGTCGCGACGGCCACCGGCAGCACGACGAGCAGCGAAATCGCCGCCGTGATGACGGTCGCGATCAACGTCGGCCGATCGCGGAACAGCCGGTGCGATTCGAAGCGTTTCAGCAGCGGCCACATCGCGATCGCGATCACGCAGGCCCATGCGATGGCGGGGATGAAGTCGCGGATCACCCACAGCGCGAGCACCAGCAGCGCCGCATACAGCGCGACGCGGGCGATCTGCTGCGCGCGCGGCCGCGCGGCGGAATCGTGAGACGACGGGACATGTGCGCCCATGGCACCTCTGTCGAAATGAAAAAATGGCGGCTCGCCCAGGCAACCGGCCTGGACGAACCGCCATTCTATCCATCGGCGCCGGATCGGCGGCCCGCGCGACGTCGACGCGCCCCGTTCAGGCGGCCTTGTCGGCGATCCGGTAGCGCTCGAGCCAGTGCGCGTACGGCGCGGGCAGCGTCCACGACGGACGTTCGACGCCGAGCTGCTTGGCCGCGTAGTACGGCCAGTGCGGGTCGGCCAGGTGCGCGCGGCCGACCATCACGAGATCGAGCTGCGCTTGCTCGATCACGCGGTTCGCCAGTTGCGGCGTGTCGATTCCCCACGCGGACGACACCGGCAGCCCGGCCTCGCGACGCACGCGCTCGGCGATCGGCGCGAGAAACGCGGGGCCCCATGGAATCTGCGCGGCAGGCGTCGAGAAGCCGATCGACACGCTCAACATGTCGAGCCCTTCCCGCTTCATCCGCTGCGTGAGCGCGATCGACTCGGCGAGCGTCTCTTCGTCGCGGCCGTCGTATTCGATCACGCCCAGGCGCGCGGTCAGCGGCAGATGCTCGGGCCACACCTTGCGAACGGCCGCGAGCGTGTCGACGAGAAAGCGGCCGCGGTTTTCGGCCGAACCGCCGTATTCGTCGGTGCGCTGGTTCGAATGCACCGAGAAGAAGCTCTGGCCGAGATAGCCGTGCGCGAAGTGCAATTCGAGCCATTCGAAACCGAGGTCGCGCGCACGCCGCGCCGCGGCGACGAAGTCGGCCTGCACGCGGGCGATGTCGTCGTGCGTCATTTCACGCGGCACCTTCGGCAGGTGCGCACCGAACGGCACCGCCGACGGCGCGATGGTCTGCCAGCCGCGCGGATCGCCGTCGGCGATATGGTCGTCGCCTTCCCACGGACGGTTCGCGCTCGCCTTGCGGCCTGCATGCGCGATCTGGATGCCGGGCACCGCGCCGGCCGCCTTGATCGCCGCGACCGACGGCGCGAACGCGTCGGCCTGCGCGTCGTTCCACAACCCCGCGCAGCCCGGCGTGATGCGCCCTTCCGGCGACACGGCCGTCGCCTCCGCGATCACGAGGCCCGCGCCGCCGCGCGCGATGCCGGCCAGATGCACGTGATGCCAGTCGTTGACGACGCCGTCCTCGGCGACGTACTGGCACATCGGCGGCACCGCGATGCGGTTGCGCAGCGTGACATCCTTGAGTTTGAACGGTTCGAACAGGGCAGACATCCACGACTCCTTTGCTGGGTTCTACGAAACGGATGGGATGCGCGGTGCGGAGCGCACGGCGCGACGATGCGGGCCGTCGGCGGACCGGCTGCGCCCGACGACGGCAAGGAAACGGCGCCGGCCCGGCCGGCGCCATGCGCTTAGCGGTGGCCGAGCTTCGCGAGCAGCGCCTCGGCCGCGGGCGCCGACGACGCGGGGTTCTGCCCGGTGATCAGCAGCCCGTCGGTGACGACATGCGGCGCCCAGTCGGCGCTGCGCTCGAATGCCGCGCCGTTGGTCTTCAACATGTCCTCGACGAGGAACGGCACGACTTCGGTCAGCTCGACGGCCGCTTCCTCGCTGTTGGTGAAACCCGTCGCGCGCTTGCCGCGCACGACCGACTCGCCGGTCTGCGGGTTCTTCACGTGACGCAGTACGCCCGGTGCGTGGCAGACCGCCGCGACCGGCTTGCCGGCCGCGAGCATGCGCTCGATCAGGCCGATCGAATGCAGATCCTCGGCGAGATCCCACAGCGGGCCGTGGCCGCCCGGGTAGAACACGGCGTCGTAGTCGTCCGCCGACACCTCGGCCAGCTTGCGCGTCGACGCGAGTTCGGCCTTGGCCGCCGCATCGGCGTCGAAGCGGCGCGTCGCGTCGGTCTGGGCGGTCGGATCGCTGCTCTTCGGGTCGAGCGGCGGCTGGCCGCCCTTCGGCGACGCGAGCGTCAGCTCGATGCCCGCATCCTTGAACGTGTAGTACGGCGCGGCCAGTTCCTCGAGCCAGAAGCCGGTTTTCTTGCCGGTGTCGCCCAGCGCATCGTGCGAGGTCAGGACAACCAGAATCTTCATGATCGGACACTCCTTCGAAAATGAACGGGGAACGGGGCCGCGCGTCGGCACGGCGCGCCTGTCGGTTAGTCACCCAGCGGGCGGCAACGTGCGATCCATTCGTCCGCATGCGATATACGCCTATTAGACCAGTCGTCTAGAAGCGGCCGAAATAAAACGACGGCGTCCCGCTGCATGAACCTGCCAGGAACGTCGCCGCATTCACGAGGACGGATGATATCCCCGGATTAGACCGGTCGTCTAGAAGAACGCGTATTCGCCCCTGCCATCGTCATGGCTTTTCGACGGGGCGCGCAGTCCGGCATCGCCATCGCCGCCTGCCGCCGTCCCGCCGCCCTGCCGTGCGCCGGCCACCGCCGGCTACCCGCGCAACGGACCGTCCGTATCGCCCGCCTCGATTGCCGGCGCTTCGAGCCGCTGATCGCACACGCCGTCGTCCAGCAGCCGCAGCATCAGTTCCGCCAGCGTGCGTCCCGATGCATGCCCGGTCGGCTGCATGACCGCCGTGACACGGTACGGATGCGCGATATCCGGCGGCACGCCGTCATAGACGATCAGCGACATGTCCGCGCCCAGGCGCAATCCGCTGTCGACCAGCGCGCGAAACGCGCCGCCGCCCGCGATGTTGTTGTCGACCAGCAGCGCGGTCGGCGGCTCGGTGTGCGCGAGCAACGCCCGCGCCGCCTGCAGCCCGCCGTCGTGCGTAAACGGGCACTCGACGAGCAGCGCCGGCTGCGTGTCGATACCGGCTTCGCGCAATGCCGACAGATAACCGGCGCGCCGCTGCGCGGCGAAATTCAGCGTCAGCGGCGCGCTGATCATCGCGATGCGCCGATGCCCGAAGCCGATCAGCCGGCGCACCGCGTCGCGCGCGCCCGCCTCGTTGTCGAAGTCGAACCACGCATACGGGCCGGCCGCCTGCGTGCGGCCGTACGCGACGTACGGAAACGCGCTCGCCCGCAGGTACGCGATACGCGGGTCGTCCGCCAGCGTGCGCGCGACGATCAGCCCGTCGACGAGCTTGCCGTCGACGATGCGCCGATAGGTGTCCAGTTCCGCGTTCGGTCGCGCCGACGCGATGATGAAATCGAGATTGCGCTCGGCGAGCCGCTCGGTGATGCCCGCGACGACTTCGCCAAAGCGCGGATCGCCGAGATCGCCGGCGCCGAACGGGTAGACGATCCCGATCATGTCGGCCCGCCCGGTCGCGAGCCGGCGCGCGGTCGGATCGGCCACGTAGCCCATTTCCCGCGCGGCTTTCGCCACGCGCTCGCGCGTCGCCTCGCTGACATCGTCGTAGCCGTTCAACGCACGGCTGACCGTCGTCCGCGACAGCCCGAGCGCGTCCGACAGCGCCTTCAGATTCACCTTCCCCGTCACCGTCATCCCTCGCAGTCGCCGATCCGCCCGGCCGCCCGAACACTCGGACGCGCCGACCGGGTAATTATTTCCATTGGGTAATGATTACCGTCAAATAAATATCTTTTGCGTTCCAAACCGGTTTGAAATAGCATCCAAACCGGTTTGGACATCGATGCCCACTCAGCCGTTCACTTTCAACTATCCAGGAAACGACGACGAGATGACATACTTTCCCCTTTTCCGCCCGACCGCGGCCAAACGTTTGCTGCTCGCTGGCGGCGCACTCGCCGCCTTCGCGTCCGTCGCGCACGCGCAGTCCGGCGGCACGGGCGCGCCGATGCCCACGCCCCATACGCAGCAGGCCTACGATCCCGAAGGCAATTTCACGATGCGCTGGACGCGGGCGGACATCCGCCAGATCGTCGCGCAATCGCACACCGCCGGCGCCGACAGGAATTCGCTGCCGCAAGCGCTGACGATGCCGGACATCCCGCAGGATTTCCCGCTGATCAACTCGAACGTGTGGGTATGGGACACGTGGCCGCTGGCCGACCTGCGCGCGAACCAGCTCAGCTACAAGGGCTGGGAGGTGATCTTCTCGCTCACCGCCGATCCGCACGCCGGCTACACGTTCGACGACCGTCACGTCCACGCCCGCATCGGCTTCTTCTATCGCCGCGCCGGCATCCCCGCGTCGCAACGCCCGGCGAACGGCGGCTGGACCTGGGGCGGCCACCTGTTCCCGGACGGTGCGAGCGTCAAGGTGTTCGGCACCGCACCAATGACCAACAACGCCGAATGGTCGGGCTCCGCGCGCCTCACCAACGGCGACAACGTCAGCCTCTACTACACCGCGACGTCGTTCAACCGCTCGGCCCCCGGCGGCGCAGACATCACGCCGCCGCAGGCGATCATCACGCGCGCCGACGGCCACATCCACGCCGACGACAAGCACGTGTGGTTCACCGGCTTCGACGATCACAGGGCGCTGCTTGAACCGGACGGCAACTACTACCAGACCGGCCAGCAGAACACCTACTTCTCGTTCCGCGATCCGTTCGTGTTCACCGATCCCGCCCATCCGGGCAAGACCTACATGGTGTTCGAAGGCAATACCGGCGGCCCGCGCGGCGCACGCACCTGCACCGAGGCCGATCTCGGCTATGCGCCGAACGATCCGAACCGGGAAGATCTCAACGCGGTGATGAATTCGGGCGCAGTGTATCAAAAGGCCAACGTCGGCCTTGCGGTCGCGACGAATCCGCAACTGACCCAGTGGAAGTTCCTGCCGCCGATCCTGTCGGCGAACTGCGTCGACGACCAGACCGAGCGTCCGCAGATCTATCTGAAGGACGGCAAGTACTACCTGTTCACGATCAGCCACCGCACGACGATGGCGGCCGGCGTCGACGGCCCGGACGGCGTGTACGGATTCGTCGGCAACGGCATCCGCAGCGACTTCCTGCCGCTGAACGGCGGCAGCGGCCTCGTGCTGGGCAACCCGACCGACTTCTCCGCGCCGGCCGGCGCACCGTATTCGCAGGACCCGAACCAGAACCCGCGCGAATTCCAGTCGTATTCGCACTACGTGATGCCGGGCGGGCTCGTCGAGTCGTTCATCGATGCGATCGGCCCGCGCCGCGGCGGCACGCTCGCGCCGACGGTGAAGGTCAACATCAACGGCACGTCGACGGCGGTCGACCGCACGTACGGACGCGGCGGTCTCGGCGGCTACGGCGACATCCCCGCGAACCTGCCGGCGACGGGCGCCGGCCACGACGGCGGCCCGGGCACCCGTCCGTAACGGCGGCGGCAATCAGGACAACCAACGATAACGATCGTCTCTGAAGGCACGAGGTTCAGGAGGCGCGTATCGCGCGTGTCGCGTGTGCGCCTCCTCTTTTTTATTTCGACTTTTCTTTCGACCATCGCGCATGCCGCCGTTGCAGCCGGCCTGCGCCCTCCTTTCCCGCTTCGTCCGACGAAGCGCCTGGCCCCGCATGAAATCGACGTCTTTTCGCTGTTCCGTCCGCCTCGTCCGGCTGCTGCTCGTCTGCATGGCCTGCACGCAGGCCGCCGCCGCGCCATGCCACACGCCGGCCGAAAACGGCACGCCGCAATGGCGGCCCGCCCTCCACTACACGCCGCAGCGCAACTGGATGAACGACCCGAACGGGCTCGTCTACGAGAACGGCCGCTATCACCTGTTCTATCAGTACAACCCGCTCGGCAACGACTGGGGCAACATGTCGTGGGGCCACGCGATCAGCACCGATCTCGTCCACTGGCGCGAGCAGCCGGTCGCGATGCGCGCGAACGCCACCGAGGAAATCTTCTCCGGCTCGATCGTCGCCGATACCCTGAACACGTCCGGCCTCGGCAAACCGGGCCACACGCCGCTCGTCGCGCTCTATACGAGCGTCTACAAGCCCGGCTCGGGTCACGCACCCGGCATACAGGCCCAGTCGCTCGCGTACAGCCTCGATCGGGGCACGACGTGGCAGCCGTACGCGCACAACCCGGTGCTGACGCTCGATCCGGAATCGAAGCAATTTCGCGACCCGAAAGTGTCGTGGTATGCGCCGGGCGGCTACTGGTTGATGACGACGGTCGTCGCCGATGCGCAGGTCGTGAAGCTCTATCGTTCGGACGACCTGATCCACTGGTCGTTCCTGAGCGATTTCACGCTGCCGGACGTGCCGCATGCGGGCGCGCTGTGGGAAATGCCCGATCTCGTCCCGCTGCCGCTCGACGGCGATCCCCGCCGCATCAAGTGGGTGATGATCGTCAACGTGAATCCGTGGTCGATCGCCGGCGGCTCCGGCGCG
Organism: Burkholderia sp. NRF60-BP8; assembly: GCF_001522585.2. Lineage (NCBI taxonomy): Bacteria > Pseudomonadati > Pseudomonadota > Betaproteobacteria > Burkholderiales > Burkholderiaceae > Burkholderia > Burkholderia sp. NRF60-BP8. The sequence continues at coordinate 1,274,867 of NZ_CP013372.1, read as the reverse complement.
ATGTATTTCGTCGGCGACTTCGACGGCCGCACGTTCGTGCCCAACCGCGTCGCGCCGAGCGGCTCGGATCCCGCGCAATTCCGCTGGGTCGATCACGGCGCCGATTTCTATGCGGCCGGCACGTTCTCCGGCGCGCCCGGCGCCCGGCCGGTCGCGATCGCATGGATGAGCAACTGGGATTACGCGGCAAAGGCGCCGACCGCCCCATGGCGCGGCGCGACCACGCTGCCGCGCGAACTGTCGCTGAAGACGATCGACGGCGAGCCGAGACTCGTCGTCGCACCCGCCGCCGCCTTCGACGCATGGGCCGACGGCCGGCCCGCCGTGCATGAAGGCGACGTCACGGTCGACTCCGCTACCCGGGTGCTGTCGGCCGCCACGCGCGGCGTCGTCCAGCGCATCACCGTGACGATCTCGCCGCAGCGTGCCGCGCGCGCGGGGCTGATCGTCCGGCGCTCGGGCGACGGCTCGATCGGCACCCGGATCGTGTACGACACTGCGAAGCGCACGCTGACGCTCGACCGCTCGCAATCCGGCGAAGCGAATTTCGTCGGCACGTTCAGCCGCGAGCACATCGTCGATCTGCCGCTCGAACACGGGCAACTGCGGCTCGAGATCGTCGTCGATCGCGGGTCGGTCGAAGTCTTCGCGAACGGCGGCCGCGTAGCGCTGACGGACCTGATCTTTCCGCCGCTCGATGCGGATCGCGTGGCCGTGTTCGCCGAGCAAGGCCGCGCGACGTTCGCGGGGTTGACGGTGACGCAACTGGAAACCGGCGACGCCGCGCGCGGCGCGTGTGCATCCCGCTAGCGCATGTGACGGGGGCCGCTCGCCCGGCACCGTATCGGCCGGTTGCGGTCCCCGTCCGCCTCGCCCCTCAGAGCAAGCCCATCCCGCCCGACGCGATGATTTCCGCGCCGACGATGAACGCGGATTCCGGCGCGCTCAGGTGCAGCACCGTCGACGCGATTTCGTCCGGCGTGCCGAACCGGCCGACCGGCACGAGGCCCTTGATCTTGTCGGCCGTCTCGTCGAGCGTCGCCGCATCGAGCCCGAGCTTGCCGTACAACGGTGTCTGCACCGGCCCCGGGCTGACCACGTTCACGCGCACGCCATGCGGCAGCAGTTCCGTCGACAACGTCTTCGCGAACGAATTGACGGCCGCCTTGCTTGCCGCGTACACCGACGAACCCGGCATCCCGATGTGCGCGTTGATCGAGCCGTTGATCACGATCGATGCGCCGCGGTTCAGCAGCGGCACGAGCGACTGGATCTGGAAATACGCGCCCTTCACGTTGGTGTTGAAGACGAGGTCCCACATCGCTTCGTCGCTGTCGGCGAACGGCGCGAGTTTCGCGACGCCCGCGTTGACGAATACCGCGTCGAGCCGCACGCCGGCGGCGGCGATCGCGTCGGCCAGCGCGCGGGCCGACGCGACGCTGCCGGCTTCGTTGCGAATCGCCCGCGCCTCTTCGCCGAGCGTTCGACGGGCGGCTTCCAGCGTGTCGGCGTCGCGCCCGGTGATGATGACTCGCGCGCCTTCGGCCGCAAATGCGCGGGCGGCCGCCAGGCCGATGCCGCTGTTGCCGCCCGTGACGAGGACCGTCTTTCCTTCGAAGCGTTGCATGATGTTCTCCTGTGAACCGGTGAGTTGACCGTGAGCACAGGATGCGCGCGACGCGCGGCGTTGCCGTACGACCGGCGCGGCGAACATGTTCGAAAACGTCGAACATGTTGAAGCGAGCGCGCTCAACCGACCACGTCGATCCCGTCGAGCAATCGCCGCGCGAGTCGCGGCTCGCGCAGTCGCTCCAGCCACCATTGCAGCGCGCGACCGTCGCGATCGCCGTGCCACGCGACGTACAGCAGATTCGGCTCGCGCGGATCGGCCGTCTGCTTCTCGACCAGTTCGCCGCGCGCGAGCAACGACGTCACGCGCCGGCGCGGCACCCAGCCGACGCCGAGCGCATCGCGCTGCGCGAGGATCTTCGCACGCATCGACGGCACCGCCAGCATCGCCTGCCCGCCGAGCAGGCCGTACGCGCGGCCGGCCGCGCGCCGCGACGAGTCGGCGACGACGACCGCGCGGTGCGCGCCGATCGCATCGCGCGTCAGCACCGCGCTCGCGGACGCCAGCGGATGGCGCGGCGACACCGCGAACACCCATTCCATCGCACCGAGTTCGAACCACTTGAGGCCCGGAATCGCCGGCGGCTCGTTGGTCGCACCGACGACCAGATCCGCGCGGCCGTCGCGCAATGCCTCCCAGGTCCCGCCGAGCACCTCGTGCGTGAAACGCAGCGACACGCCGGAATCGAGCGCATCGAATGCGCGAACGACCGGCAGCAGCGTATCGAACTCCAGCACTTCGTCGCTGACGATCCACAGCCGGTCCTCCCAGCCGCTCGCGACCTGTCGCACGCGTTGCGTCAGCCGTGCGACGTCGAGCGCCAGCCGCGCCGCCTCGTCGGCCAGCAATTGTCCGGCCGGCGTGAGTTGCAGCCGGTAGCCGCGCCGGTCGAACAGCAATGCGTCGAACCGCGTTTCGAGCTGGCGCGCAGCATGCGACACCGTCGACGGCGCCTTGCCGAGCCGCGCGGCGGCACGCGACAGGCTGCCGGTGGCGCGGATCGCGTCGAGCAGCGCCAGTTCGTCTTCGGACAGCATGAGGTCGCTCCGGGATGAGGTTGTCGTGGATCGTACGGCAGCGGCACGCGGCGGTCCAATCGGACGACGAGCCGGCTTGCCGGGACGGCCGGTTCCCGCCGCGGGAATGCGTGGCCCGGCCGCTCTCGCGCGAAGCCGCTCGCCTACCGTCGACCCGCGGCTGACGCGGGCGACTTCCGGTATGCTGATTCACGCGAAACGACTCGAATCGAGGTAACCACTGCGATGGACATCGCGATCCGCATCGAAGGCCGTCACGACCTGACGGGGCAAATCTTCCGGCAACTGCGCACCGCGATCGTCGACGGGCGTCTCGAAGGCGGCGCGCGGCTGCCGTCGACGCGCGACCTCGCGAAACAGCTCGGCGTGTCGCGCAAGACGACGCTCGACGCCTTCGAGCGCCTCGTCGCCGAGGGCTACCTGACGACACGCGCCGGCGACGGCACGTTCGTCGCCGACGGCCTGGCGCGCGTGCCGCACGCCGCGGCGACGTCGGCGCCGTCGATCGTCGACGAGACGCCGCGCGTCGACGCGGTCGATGCGCGCGCGCTGTGGAACGACCTGCCCGATGCGCTCGCGATGCCCGCGCCGCAGGACGCGCCCGGCTTCGACTTTCGCGGCGGCGTGACCGACAAGACGCTGTTCCCGTTCGACGCATGGCGGCGCTGCCTGCATCACGCGCTGCGTCGGCAGGCACGCGGCCCCGGCCAGTATCACGACCCGGCCGGCGACCCGCAGTTGCGCGGCGCGATCGCGCGCTACGTCGCATTCAGCCGCGCGGTCGCCTGCAGTTGGGACGACGTGCTCGTCACGCAAGGCGCGCAACAGGCGCTCGACCTGCTCGCGCGCGTCGTCGTGCGGCCGGGCGACGTCGTCGCGGTCGAGGATCCCGGCTATCCGCCGGCGCGCGCCGCGTTCGCGTCGCTCGGCGCGACGGTGATCGGCGTGCCGGTCGACGCGCACGGCCTCGTCACGGAGCGGCTGCCGGACGACGCGCGGCTCGTCTACGTGACGCCGTCGCACCAGTTCCCGCTCGGCATGCCGATGACGCTCGATCGCCGCGTCGCGCTGCTCGAATGGGCGCAGCACCGTCGCGCGGTGATCATCGAGGACGACTACGACGGCGAATTCCGTTTCGAAGGGCGGCCGGTCGAATCGCTGAAGAGCCTCGACCGCACGGGCCTCGTCGCGTACGTCGGCACGTTCTCGAAGACGATTTTCCCCGAGTTGAGGATCGGCTACGCGATTCCGCCGCGCGCGCTGCGCGGCGCGCTCGCCAAGGCCAAGCAGATCGTCGACTGGCACACGTGCACGCTGACGCAGGCGGCGCTCGCGCGCTTCATGCTCGAAGGCGATTTCGCGCGGCACCTGAAACGCGTGCAGAAGCACTACGACGCGCGTCGCAAGATGCTGATCGCCCACCTGCGCGGCGAACTCGCGCCGTGGTTCGACGCAATCGTGCCGACCGCCGGCATCCACCTGGCCGCGCACCTGAAGCCGGGGCTCGACGAAGCGGCGCTGGTCCGCGCGGCGCGGGCGCAGGACATCGGTCTGTACGGAATCTCGGCGTTCCACGTGGGCGTGCCGGTGCGCCCGGGGCTGCTGTTCGGCTATGGCGGAATCGACGCGCTGCGCATCGACGCGGCGCTCGCGAAGCTGGCCGGTTTGCTGGAGGCCAGCCTCGCGGGCGGGTCGCCACTGGTTACCTGAATTTTCCCGGAATTGGTTATTCAAGCAGGCCAGTGCGGCTCTTAAAGTGGGTCCTGTCGCGCCACCCCGGCGCTACCCAACCGAAAAGGACCTGCCATGCAACCGCGCCTGAACTTCTATGCCGCCAGCCCGAATGCCATCAAGGTGATGCGCAACGCCGAGGAATTCCTCGCGAAGAGCTCGATCGAGAAGCCGCTCGCCGAGCTCGTCCGCCTGCGCGCGTCGCAGATCAACGGCTGCGCGTTCTGCGTCGACATGCACACGACCGACGCGCGCAAGGGCGGCGAAACCGATCGCCGTCTCGCGACCGTCGTCACGTGGCGCGAAACGCCGTTCTTCACCGAGCGCGAGCGCGCGGCGCTGGAATGGACCGAGGCGCTGACCCTCGTGGCCAGCAACCATGTGCCCGACGCCGTCTGGGAAGCCGTGAAGCCGCACTTCACCGACGAGGAGCTGTTCGACCTATCGATGCTGATCGCGACGATCAATTCGTGGAACCGCTTCGCGATCGCGTTCCGCAAGATGCCCGAGTAAGGAGCCGACGATGATCCGTTCCCCGCTCCATCCCGTCGCGCTGTGCGCCGGACTCGTGCTCGCCGCGGCGCTGCCGGCCGCCGCCCATGCGCACGACGCCGGCGACGCCGTGCACGCGATCATGCAGCAGGCCGTGCCCGAAGCGCCCGGCAAGCGCGTCGTCGTCGCGACGGTCGACTATGCGCCCGGTCAGGCGTCCGAAGCGCACCGGCATCTCGGCTCGGTGTTCGCCGTGGTGTCGAAGGGCGAAGTGCTGTCGCAGGTGAACGGCGGCCCGCTGCAACGCTATCGCGCCGGCGAAGGCTGGTACGAGCCGCCCGGCTCGCGGCACCAGGTGTCGCGCAATGCGAGCGCGACCGAGCCCGCGCAACTCGTCGTGTTCGGGCTGACGGGCGAGCATCAGCCGTTGAAGTCGCCGATCGATCGGTGATCCTGAGGATCGGGCGAACGCTCGCGACGTAAACGAAAAAACCGGCTCGAAAGCCGGTTTTTTCGTCCCGCATGCCGTGAGCGGCGCTCGCGCGCCGCGCGGCATCAGAAGCGGTGGATCAGGCCGACGCCAGCGGCGATCTGGTTCTGCTTCGAACCCGCGCCCACGCCGTCACCGATCGACGTCGTTGCAGCGATGATCTTGCCGCCGTTCAACGTGTTGCCGCTCGCATGCTGATAAGCCTCAACTGCGTACAGGCCCGTGCGCTTCGACAGGCTGTAGTACTGCGACAGCGTAACCTGGTGGTACTTGGCCGCGCTGGAGATGCCGTTCGACTGCGTTGCAGCCGTGTACGAGTAGCCCGCTGCAAAGTCCCACTGCGGCGCTGCCTTCCAGTGCAGCACGGCGCCCGCCGTGTTGAAGATCGCCGTATTCGTGAAGCCCGACAGCGTGCCCGGGATGTACTGGACGTTCGAGTACGATACCGAGATGTCCCACGCCGGCGTGAACTGATAGCCCGCCGTTACAGCCAGACGCTGCTGCGACTGGGCACCCGCGTAACCGTTGTTGATCGACGACACGGCCGGCTGGACACCAATGGCATTACCCTTGGAATCAACGTTCGTACCGTTCTCGACGGTCGAAGCCGTACCCCACAGGCCACCACCCAACGTCGCGTTATTGACACGCTGATAGCCGACTGCGATACCTGCCGGGCCATTCAGATACTGGATTGCTGCGCTCCAGGTCGAGCCGCGGTTGAAGCTGCCTGCCACGCCGCCGAGCGAGTACGAACCGCCGACCGTGAAGCCATAGAACTTCGGCGACATGTAGACGATCGAGTTGTTCGCACGGTAGCTGGTATCCAGCGAATCGATATCGCCCGGGTGCGCGCCGTAGTAACCGGTCAGCCAGGTCGTCGGGCTATACGGCGACAGCAGCGTGTAGTACGCGGTGTACTGGCGGCCGGCCGTCAGCGTACCGTACGTCGGGTTCGTCATACCGACCCATGCCTGGCGCGTGAAGATACCGCCGCCCTGCGTCCACTGCGACGAGCCATTATTCGCGTTGAAGCCGGCTTCCAACTGGAAAATCGCTTTCGTGCCGCCGCCAAGATCCTCGCTGCCCTTCAGGCCGAAGCGGCTGCCTGCCCAAATGCCGGTGGCCATCTGCACTTTCGAGTGACCGCCGGTGGTCGCACCGGTGCCCGAGGAGTTGTTCTGCCAAGCGATGGCGTTGTCGACGATACCGTACAGGGTCACGCTGCTCTGGGCGTGGGCGGCGGTAGCGGCTGCGAGACCCACTGCCGTCATGGCGAAAGCGACGCGCTTTTTCATTGATTCTCCGTCCTCAAAGAATGATTTCTTTTCTGGTGTGGTTTTATGACTGACACATGTGCGAGTACATGCCGACGCGATTCTGACGGATTACCAATTGTTTCCCAACATGTGCAGTCGGTCATCGTATGATCGACGCAACGCGCGGGTTCACCAAACGGTTACATGACAGCCCAAAACGCTTGTGCGGCGGGCGTTTCCGGCGTTTGCCGGTGAAAACCCTAGCTTTACATTTTTACGGGTGCCACGCGACCGTCCGATGTCGTCAGACGCCTTCGGCGATGAAACGTCTTACAAATGCGCGATCGAAGCTGACGCCGCGATTCACGCCGCCGCGCAGGATCGCCGACGTTCATGACACCCACGTTTCGAAACACGAAATCATGAAAACGTTTTAGTCGGCGTGCCGCAGACGCAACGGGAACGGCCCGACGAATGCGGGCCGGGAGGGAATGCCGGCGCCTGCCGCGCCGGCGATCTTCAATGCTGCGTCGCGGGGTGCGCGAGCCGCGCGCTGACGGCATCGACGAGCGCGTTCAGGCGCGCGCGGATCGCCGTGTTCGAGCCGACCCGCGCGAGCGACGCCGCCATGATCCGGTAGATACGCTTTCTCGGCACCTTGGCCGGCTTCGCCGGGTCGAGCCACGCAGCGTGGCCGGCCAGCAGTTCGAGCGTTTCGAGGCCGATCATGATCGGCCACAGGCAGGCGAGCCGCAGCCGCACGAAACGACGCGGAATCGCGAGCGTATACAGACAGGCGTCGCGATACTGATCGAGCGCGACGCGCAGCAGGTCGACCAGCACGCCGCGCGCGCGCGCCGAAGCCTCCGGCTGCATCAGGTCGGCCACGACGAGCCCGTGCGCGCGCAGCACGTCGTCGGGCAGGTAGCAGCGGCCGATGCGCAGATCCTTCGCGCAGTCGCGCAGGATGTTGGTCATCTGCAGCGCCTTGCCGAAACGGATGCCCTTCTCGCGCATGTCCGGCAGATCCCAGCCGCGCGCGGCGCGCGTGTGCGCGTCCGTCATGTCGGTCCAGAACTCGCCGACGCAGCCCGCGACGAGGTACGTGTAGCGGTCGAGCGCATCGCGCGTCGGCAGCGATGCGACCTGCCCCGACTGTTCGTCCGGAAACGTGCGCAGGTCGAATTCCATCCCCGCGGTGAGCGTCGCGACGACCTTGCGGATCGACGCGCGATCGGCCTCCGGCTGCGCGCGCAGCAGCGCGAGCATCGGCTCCATCGAGCCCAGCAGCAGGTGTTCGTGCGAATCGGTCTGCATCCGCGTCACGTCCTCGAGCGAACGCGACAGCGCCGCGCCGTCGCCGAGCCGCTCGACGTCGTCGCGCAGATCGGTCAGCAGCGTCGCACGGCGGTCGGGCGCGACGAGTGCCGTGTCGGCGATCGTGTCGGCCGCGCGCGCAAGCAAATACGCGAGACCGACCGGGTCGCGCATGCCGTCGGGCAGCACGCGCAGCGTCAGGTAGAAGGAGCGGGAAACGTTCTTCAGCAGCTCGCCGAGCAGATAGGCGGGATCGGTATGGGTCGTCATGGGTCGGGAAAAATCGGTCGGCGCGCGCCCCGGACGCACGCGGGCGCCGGGCGCCCGCGCCGGCCCGCGAGTCGCCGCATCGTCGCGCCCGGCGGCGGCGGCCCCGGTGCGGCGATGCAAAATTCCCGCAAGTTTAGTGCATCCGGCGCGCGGGCAGCCTGCGGCGGGCGGATGCCCGCGCGGGCAAACCCGCGCTCGACCGCCCCGGCGCATGCGCCGCCCTCAAAAACAAACGGAAAGGCACGAGTAATACATATGTAATTATTCAGTGCGACGATCGCGCTCCGTTCGATCCCGTTCAGCCCGGCGCCCCGCCCGGCCACCGGCGCGAGCGCCCTTTTCCGACTCCGTTTCGAAGGTTCATCGACATGCTCCTCAAGCGCCCGACCTCCCTGCGCTACGTCCCGTTCGCCTGTGCCGCCGCGTTCCTGCTCGCCGCGTGCGGCGGCGACGACGATCTCACGCGCGATCCCACGCAGCCGATTTCCGCTAAGGTCCAGGTGGTCGGCCATCGCGGCGCGAGCGCGCTGCGCCCCGAACACACGCTCGCGTCGTACCGCAAGGCGATCGAGGACGGCGCGGACATCATCGAGCCCGACCTCGTGGCGACGCGCGACGGCGTGCTGGTCGCGCGCCACGAGAACGAGATCTCGGGCACGACGAACGTGTCGGCGCTGCCGCAGTTCGCGAGCCGCAAGGCGACCAAGACGATCGACGGCGTGCAGTTGACCGGCTGGTTCACCGAGGATTTCACGCTCGCCGAGCTGAAGACGCTGCGGGCGCGCGAGCGCATTCCGCAGGTGCGCCCCGCCAATACCGCATACAACGACCAGTTCGAGATTCCGACCTTCGACGAGATCGTCGCGCTCGCGAAACAGATGTCCGCACAGACCGGCCGCACGATCCACCTGTATCCGGAAACCAAGCATCCGACCTATTTCCAGTCGATCGGCCTGCCGCTCGAGGACCGTCTCGTCGACGCACTGCTGAAGGATCCGTACACGTCGCGCACGGCGACCGTCTACATCCAGTCGTTCGAAGTCGCGAACCTGAAGACGATCCGCAACCGGATCAAGTCGAGCCAGCCGAACTGGCAGCTCGTGCAGTTGATGGACGAAGCAGGCCAGCGCCCGTACGACTTCGTGAAGGCGAACGACAAGCGCACCTACGGCGACCTGTCGACGCGCGACGGCATGCGCGAAATCGCGACCTATGCGAACGGCGTCGGGCCGTACAAGACGTCGATCATCGCGGTCGCCGCGGACGGCACGCTGCAGCAGCCGACGCCATACGTGCGCTACGCGCACGAGGCCGGCCTCGTCGTGCATCCGTACACGTTCCGCCCCGAGAACAACTTCCTGCCCGCGTCGCTGAAGGACGGCGGCACGCCGGCCACGCGCAACACGGCCGGCTCGGTGCGCGAGATCCAGGCGTACCTGCGCGCGGGCATCGACGGCTTCTTCACCGACGATCCGGCCGTCGGCCGCACGGCCGTCGATACGTTCAAGCGCTGATACGAAGCACCCACCCGCATCGCGACCGGGCGCCGCGCACGACGTGCCGTGCCCGGTCGCCCCGCGTCTGTCAGATCACGTTGAAGTAGTGCGTGCCGTCCCGCTTCAACTGGTCGACCAGCCCGTATTCCCAGTCGAGATACGCCTGCATCGCCGCCGCCGCGTTGTCGGTGCCTTCGTACGGGCGCCGGTAGCGATCGACGCGCGGCGACGCGAGACGCGTGTCGCCGCTCTCCAGCGGCAGCCCGGCGTCGATCCATGCGGCCGTGCCGCCGGTCAGCACCCGGATCTCGGCCGACGCCGGCAGCAGCGCGCGGGCGTCGTGCGCCGCGAACCGCGCCAGCAAACTCGATCCGCACGTGAACACGTAGCGCTTCGCGGGCGGAATCGCCGCCAGCGCGTCGCGCAGTTGCGCGCGCACGGCAAACCACGCGCCCGGGACATGACGCTTCACGTAGTTCGCGCTGGCCGTCACGTCGACGATCGCGAGTTCGTCCGGCGCGGCCTCCTTCAGCCAGCCCGCCAGCGTCGCGGGCGACACGTCGGTCGCGGGCGGCGGCGCCGGCACGTCGCGCGGCGGCTGGCCGCGCTCGACGAATGCCGCGGCGCCGGCCGGTTCGACGACACGCACGTCCCAGCCCATCTGCGCGAGCCACGACGCGGTCATGTCCGCGCGCACGCCGTCGTCGTCGGCCAGCACGATCCGCGCGCCGCGCACGGCCGCGTGATGATCGGTCTCCTGCACGAGCTGGCCGCCCGGCGTGCTCAGGAAGCCCGGCAGGTGGCCGGCTTCGTATTCCTCCGGCGTACGCACGTCGAAGCGGTACAGCGTGCGGCCCGGTTCGTCGAGTGCCGCGACGTCGGCCAGCGCGATGCGCGGCACGCCGGCGCGCTCGGCCACCGCGCGGGCGGCCCGACGCGCTTCGGCGCGCTGCGTCGCGTCGATTTCGTCCGGAAAACGGCGCGCCGCGCCGCGCTCGAGCGTCTGGCCGGCCAGCGTCCAGCCGATCGTGCCGTTGCGCAGCGCGGCGACCGGATTCGGCAGCCCCGCGTTGACGAGCGACTGCGTGCCGATGATGCTGCGCGTGCGGCCCGCGCAGTTGACGATCACCTGCGTGTGCGGATCCGGCGCGAGCGCGCGCACGCGCAGCACGAGTTCCGCGCCCGGCACGCTCGTCGACGTCGGGATGTTCATCGTCTGGTATTCGTCGAAGCGGCGCGCGTCGACGATCACGACATCGGCTTTCGCGTCGAGCAGCGCCTGCACCTCCTGCGCGGACAGCGACGGCGTATGGCGCTCGGCTTCGACCCATTCGCCGAACGACTTGCTCGGCACGTTCACGTCGATGAACACTTCGCCGCCCGCGGCGATCCAGCCGGCGAGCCCGCCGTCGAGCAGCCGCACGTCGGTGTAGCCGAGCCGCGCGAGCGTCGCGGCCGCGCGCGGCGCGAGATCCTCGCCGCCGGCTTCGCCGAACACGACGATCGGCGTGTCGCGGCGCGGAATCCGCGTCCACGCGTCGAGTTCGAGCTTCGACAACGGAAAGTTGGCGGCCCACAGCGGATGGCCCTGTGCGTACGGATCTTCCTCGCGTACGTCGATCAGCGCGATCTCGTCGCGGGCCAGCAGGCGCGCGCGTACGTCCTGGTACGACGCGACGGGAAAACGGGAAGTGGAATCGGCGGAGTGCGTCACGATGTCTCTGGGTTGAATACGTTGAAGTCGATGAAGAAAGCGGAACGGTTCGAGTTGGGCCCTGTTGGCACGCACCCGCACCGAGCCGCGCGGGCGGGCTTCGCGTCAGGCATTCGAATAGCCGGACACGAAAGGCTTCACGGTACCGTCGTCCAGGTACACCGCGCGCTCGACCTTGCCGATGTTCGCGCCGTACACGTGGATGCTGATCGATACGCGGTCGGCGAACGCATTGGTCACGCGATGCACGTCGCCGATGCGCGGCGACACGGCCTCGACCTCGCCCGGCCGGAGCCGCACGGCGTCGCCCGCGGGCACCGGCTTGCCGGCCGCGTCGAACCGGTACGGCTGCGAGAACTCGCCGCCGCGCAGCATCCCGATCAGCCCCCACACCGTGTGGTCGTGGATCGGCGTCGTCTGGCCGGGCCCCCACACGAAGCTGACGACCGAGAAGCGCTCGTCCGGGTCGAGATGCAGCAGGTACTGCCGATAGCGTTCGGGATCGGGCTGCGCGAACGCGTCGGGCAACCAGTCGTCGTGTTCGACGAGCGCGGCGAGCAGCGCGCCGCCCTCGTCGAGAATGCGCGCCTCGTCCGCGCCGGACGCGAGCAGCGCATCCAGACCCTCGACGAACGGACGCAGCGGCGTCTGCTGCAACGAAAGCGTACTCATCGGCCGTCTCCTCGAATATGATGCCGAATATGATGAATCGTCATGATGCACCGGAAAGACCATGCAGAACAAACATGAAAATTAGCGATATCGATGCTTTTGCAGCGGTCGTCCGCTGCCAGACCCTGAGCCAGGCCGCGGCCGAGCTCGGGATGACGCAGCCCGCGATCACGCGGCGCGTCCAGAATCTCGAGGGAGCGCTCGGCGTGACGCTGCTCGACCGCAACACGAAGCCGCCGCGCCCGACCGACATCGGCCGGCAGGTGTTCGAGCAATGTCGCGCGATCCTGCGCGAGGTCGACGCGCTGCGCGAACTGACGGCCGGCGAGCAACCGCCCGCCGGCGAATTCCGGATCGGGCTCACGCAAGGGCTCGGCGAGCTGATGCTGCCGGCGCTCATCGCGGAGCTCGCCGCGCAGTGGCCCGCGCTCGCGACGCACGTCACGACCGCATGGGGCGGCCAGCTCGTCGAGCGCATCGCGCGCCGCGAACTCGATGCGGCGCTGGTCTTCCTCGCGCGCGAGATGGTGCTGCCGGCGCAGGTCGACGGCGTTCGGTTGCTGGCCACGCGGCTCGTCGCGGTCGGCCGCAAGGGCGACTGGCCGCGCCGTAGCTATCGGCTCGCCGATTGCCACGCGCGCGGCTGGGTGCTCAATCCGGACGGCTGCGGCTTTCGTGCGGGCTTGCGGCGTGCGCTCGACGCGCAGGGCCTGCCGATGCCGGTCACGCTCGATGCGTACGGCCGCGACCTGCAACTGCAAAGCGTTGCAAACGGCGTCGGCCTCGGATTGATGCCGCTGCCGCTCGTCGAACGCAGCCCGCTGCGCGACGCGCTCGACATCGTGCCGCTCGCCGATTTCAAGCCGCAGATCGACCTGTGGCTGCTGCGCCGGCACGATGCGGCCCGCTTCGATGCGCCGCTCGCGGCCGTCGCCGCGCATGCGCGCACGGCATTCGCGCTGCCCGAGCAATCGCACGACAAGGCCGCATAACGCGGCCCGCGCGGCCGCGCGGCGCCCGCGTCGCGTCGCGCCGTTGCCGCGCGCGGCAACCCGCTCCGGCTCACGCATCATGTCGGCCGCGTTCGCCCCCGTTGCGTGACGTGGCGTCCGCGTTCGCTCCCCCGCGCGTCGCCGCATCGAGCACCGCCCGCCCCGCCGCCACCGCGATCGCATCGTCCTGCGGCGTATGCACACGACTGCACAGCACGTCGCGATAGTGGCGTTCGAGCGGATTGCCGCGGCTCAGCCCGTGATTGCCCGACAGCTTCAGCGCCTGCTCGACCGTCCGGATCGCCTGCTCGGTCACGGTGCGTTTGACGAGGCCGCTGGTCGTCGCCGACGGCGCGTTGCCCGCATCGGTGCGCGCGACGTGATCGTCGAGCAGCACGCGATTCGTGTGCAGCCAGCCCTCGATTTCGCCGACCGCTTCCTGTACGCGCGGCAGCGTCGCGAGCGGTGCGCCGAGCCCGCTCGGGGCGCGCGTCGTCGCGAATTCGACCAGCCAGTCGCGCGACGCGCGCGCGACCGCGTCGTACAGGCTGCCGAGCAGCGCGACCATCCACGCCTGCTGGTCCGCCTGCGCGTCGGCATCCGCGTGCGTGGCAGCCGACACGTTCCATGCGTCCGGCGCGCGCACGTCGACCGCGTGATCGGCCGGCAGCGGCACCTCGTCGAATACGACTTCATGGCTTCCGGATGCGCGCAGGCCGAGGTGATTCCAGCTTTCGATCACGCGGATGCGCTCGCCGTCGGTATCGCGGTCGCGCGGCACGAGAAACACGCCGACGCGCGGCGCCGGTTCGTCGGTGCGCGCCCACACGGCCAGCCAGCGCAGCGCCGGAATCCCGGTGCTGTAGAGCTTGTGGCCCGACAGCCGCCAGCCGTCGGCAACGCGGCGCGCAACGGTCGCCGGCAGCCCGCCGCGCGACGGCGAACCGAGCGCAGGCTCGACGCGCAACGCATTGATCAGCGCGCCGTGCGCGACCGCGCTGTCGAACACCGCGCGCCGCACCTGGGCCGGCCAGCGGTTATCGGCGCGGCCGAGCGCGCGATGCTGCAGATACGTCATCGTCAGCACCAGCGCGGTCGCCGGATCGGCCCGCGCGACGGCGGCGACGATCCGGCTCGCCCGCGCAAGCGTCGCCCCCGCGCCGCCATGCTCGCGCGGCACGACCTGCGCGATCAGCCCGGCACGATGCAGCCGCGCGAAATTCTCGTGCGGAAAGCGGCCTTCGACGTCGTTGCGGGCCGCATCGGCGGCGAGTTCGGGGGCGAGGCGTTCGAGCAGCGCGGCGAGGCGCGTATCGCTCGTCTCGGCGGACGCTTCGGCGGAGGCTTCGGCAGTGGCTTCGGCAATGGCAGGCAGGACACGCAGTGCAGGCTGCCGTGACGGCGAGGAAGCGGCAAGGCTGGCGGACATCGAAACGGATTCCCTGGGTAGTTCGAACACGGCGGCGTAAAACGACAGCGGCGGCAAAGCCTGCGCCAACGCGCGCCCGATCATTCGCGAGCCCACAGCGTATGCGTAACGCATGCGGCCCCAAACCATGCAAATCTGATATTCAAATCGGGATTGATTATTTCCATTCCGCATGATCCCGGCGTTAACCTGCGCTCCATTCCTGCCCGGCCGCGCGCCGGAAACGTCCCTGCACCGGAGACCCAGATGAGCGTCGAATTCATCGGCATGATCCAGAGCCAGAAGCAGTCGGAAATCCACCCGGCGTCCGGCCCCGCGGTCGATCCCGACTATGTGCGCGACTTTGCCCGCGCCCACGAAACGGCCGGCTTCGACCGGATTCTCGTGCCGCATCACTCGACCGGCCCGTCGGCGACGCTGACGATCGCGTTCGCGGCGGCCGCGACCGAGCGCATTCATTTCATGCTCGCGCATCGCCCGGGCTTCACCGCGCCGACGCTCGCCGCGCGGCAGATCGCGACGCTCGACCAGTTCAGCCGCGGCCGGCTCGCCGTGCACTTCATCTCCGGCGGCTCGGACAGCGAACAGCAGCGCGACGGCGATTTCCTCGATCACGACGCGCGCTACGCACGCACCGACGAATACCTCGGCATCCTGCGACGGATCTGGACGGAAACGCAGCCGTTCGATCACGACGGCGCGCATTACCGCTTCAAGCAGGGCTTTTCGGAAGTGAAGCCGTTCCAGCAGCCGCACGTGCCGATCTATTTCGGCGGCGCGTCGGAAGCCGCGCTCGCGGTGGCCGGCAAGCACGCGGACGTCTACGCGCTGTGGGGCGAATCGCTCGACCAGGTGCGCGACCTGACGACGCGCGTGCGCGCCGAAGCCGCCAGGCACGGCCGTCAGGTGCGCTTCTCCGTGTCGTTCCGGCCGATCCTCGCGGCGACCGAGGACGAAGCGTGGGCGCGTGCGCACCGCATCCTCGACGAAACGCGCCGGCTGCGCGAAGCGGCCGGCCTGGGCGCCGGCGGCCCGCAGCAGAGCGAAGGCGCACGCCGCCTGCTCGCCGCGGCCGAACGCGGCTCGCGGGTGGACAAGCGGCTGTGGACCGAGATCGCGAAGCTCACCGGCGCGCGCTCGAATTCGACGGCGCTCGTCGGCACGCCCGAACAGGTCGCCGACGCGCTGCTCGACTACTACGACCTCGGCGTGACGACCTTCCTGATCCGCGGCTTCGATCCGCTGGACGACGCGATCGACTACGGCCGCGAACTGATTCCGCGCGTGCGCGGCGCCGTCGCCGCCCGCGACGCGGCGCGCCGTGCCGCCTGAGGAGCGATACCTGATCATGTCCGCCGTCCTTTCCTCGCCCGGGCGCACCGCATCGGGCCTCGTGCTCGCCGACACCCCGCGCCAGCACTTCTGGTTCGATCCGCCCGCGCCGCGCGTCGACGTGGCCGCCGAGCGCCGCCACCGCCAGGAGCGGCTCGCGGCCGCGTTCCGCCTGTTCGCGCGCTTCGGCTTCGCGTCGGGCCTCGCCGGCCACATCACCGCGCGCGATCCGGAGCTGCCCGATCATTTCTGGGTGAACCCGCTCGGCGTGCATTTCTCGCAGATCAAGGTCTCCGACCTGCTGCTCGTCAACGCGCGCGGCGAAACCGCGATCGGCAAGCGGCCGCTGAACAAGGCCGCGTTCGCGATCCATGCGGCGATCCACGAAGCCCATCCGCACGTCGTCGCCGCCGCGCACACGCATTCGACGTACGGCAAGGCGTGGTCGACGCTCGGCCGCCCGCTCGATCCGCTCACGCAGGACGCCTGCGTGTTCTACGAAGACCACGCGCTGTTCGACGACTTCACGGGGATGGTCGTCGACACCGGCGAAGGCGCACGGATCGCCGATGCGCTCGCGAAGCCGGACGGCACCACGCACAAGGGCGTGATCCTGAAGAACCACGGCATCCTGACGGCCGGCCCGACGGTCGAGGCCGCCGCGTGGTGGTACATCGCGCTCGACAACGCCGCGCACACGCAGTTGCTGGCCGAAGCGGCCGGCACGCCGCAGCCGATCGATCACGAAACCGCGCGCCACACGCACGGCCAGATCGGCGGCCCCGACGGCGCGCTGCACGCGTTCGACAGCCTGTTCGCACGCGTCGTCGCCGACGAACCCGACCTGCTCGACTGAGCCGCTCTCGCGCCACACCGGAGACCAGACCATGACCGACACCACCGCACCCATCCCCGCCGACGCGCACGACGACCGACGCCGCCGGCTGCTGCGCGCGGCCGGCGCCGCGGCGCTCGCCGTGCCGGCGATCACGCTCGGCCGCAAGGCCTGGTCCGCGCCGCCGCTGAAGAAACTCACGTTCGCGTGGAACCAGAACGCGTTCTGCCTGACGCCGATCGTCGTCGCGCAGGAGCGCGGCTTCTTCGAGAAAAACGGGCTGAAAGTCGAGCTGATCAACTACAGCGGCTCGACCGACCAGTTGCTCGAATCGATCGCGACCGGCAAGGCCGATGCGGCGGTCGGGATGATCCACCGCTGGCTGAAGCCGCTCGAAGCCGGCTTCGACGTGAAGATCATCGGCAGCTCGCACGGCGGCTGCGTGCGGCTGCTCGGCGCGAAGGCGGCCGGCGTCACGACGCTGCAGGCGCTCAAGGGCAAGACGGTCGGCGTCAGCGATCTGGCCGCGCCCGGCAAGCACTTCTTCTCGATCCTGCTCGCGAAGAACGGCATCGATCCCGAGCGCGACATCACGTGGCGGCAGTATCCGGCCGACCTGCTCGGCGTCGCGGTCGACAAGGGCGAAATCCATGCGATCGCCGACGGCGACCCGAATCTCTACCTGCTCGAAAAGCGCAGCAACGGCGCGTATACCGAACTCGCGACCAACCTGTCCGGCGAATACGCGCGCAAGGTGTGCTGCGTGATCGGCGCGCGCGGCGACCTCGTGCGCAACGACCGGCCGTCGGCCGCCGCGCTCGCGCGCTCGATCGTGCAGGCCACCGAGTACACGCACGACAACCCGAACGAAGCCGCGAAGGTGTTCGCGAAGTATTCGCCGAAGATCAGCCCCGAGGATCTGCGCAAGCTGTACGCGACGCTCACCTACACGCATCACCCGACCAACGTCGACCTGCAGCAGGAAATCGCGTTCTATGCGGACGATTTCCGCCGCATCAGCGTGCTGAAGAAGAGCACGGACCCGCAGCGCTTCGCGCAGCAGGTCTATGCCAACGTACTGGGGTAACGCGATGTCGACGATCGAACACGCTTCCGCCGCACGCATCGCCTCGGCACCGACCGGCGGCGCCGCCAATGCGGACGCCGACGCTACCGCGTGCGCGGCCTGCGACGCCGCGCCGGCCGCCGACGCCCGGCACGCGCGCATCTGGCCGACCGGCGTCGCCGCCGCGCTCGCGTGGGCCGCGCTTGGCGCGCTCACGCAACTGTGGCCGAACCGGATCGTCGGCTTCAGCGACTGGGCGTACACCGACACGTTCGGTACCGCCGCGTGGACGATCGCCGCGCTGCTGCTCGCCGCCGCGACGCTCGGCCATCTCGTGGCCGCGAGCCGCATGCGGCTCGCGCGGGTGCGACCGGCCGGCCCGTGGCTCGTCGCGCTGCCGCTCGTGCTCGCCGCGTGGGAAATCGTCACCGCGAAAACCGGCTGGCTGCCGACGCCGTTCTTCGCGCCGCCGCAGGCGCTGATCGAGGTTTACGTCGACGACTGGCCGCGCCTCGCCGGCAGCGCCGGCAACACGCTGAAGCTGCTCGCGCTCGGCTTCGCGTATGGCGTCACGGCGGGTTTCGCGGTGGGCGTGTCGATCGGCTGGTCGCGCCGGATCGGCTACTGGGTGCATCCGGTGCTGCGCGTGCTCGGCCCCGTGCCGGCCACCGCGCTGCTGCCGCTCACGTTCTACTTCTTCCCGTCGAGCTATTCGGCCGCTGCGTTCCTGATCGCGCTGTCGACCGGCTTCCCGGTCGCCGTGCTGACGTGGTCGGGTGTCGCGAGCGTCAACCGGCAGTACTACGACGTCGCGCGCACGCTCGGCGCGAACGCGCGCTTCCTCGTGCTGCGCGTCGCGATTCCGGCCGCGCTGCCGCACGTGTTCGTCGGCATTTTCATGGGGCTGAGCGCGTCGTTCACGGTGCTGGTCGTCGCCGAGATGATGGGCGTCAAGTCCGGGCTCGGCTGGTACCTGAGCTGGGCGCAGGGCTGGGCGTCGTACGTGAACATGTATGCGGCGCTGCTCGTGATGGCGTTGCTGTTTTCCGGGTTGATCGCGCTGCTGTTCGCGGTGCGCGACCGTGTGCTCGCGTGGCAGAAAGGGACCGTCAAATGGTAAGCGCCGCCGTACTCGAATCGTCCGCAGCCGCCGCGCCTGCCGTCACGACGCCGCGCGGCGCGCGCATCGACATCCGCCGCGTGAGCCATGCGTTCGACGGCCCCGGCGGCGCGCTGCCGGTGCTCGACGACGTGTCGCTGTCGGTCGCGGCCGGCGAATTCGTCGCGCTGCTCGGCCCGAGCGGCTGCGGGAAATCGACGCTGCTGCGCCTCGTCGCCGGGCTCGACGCCGCGCGGCAAGGCACAATCGCGCAGGACGGCGTGCCGATCGCGCGCCCCGATCCGTCGCGCATCGTCGTGTTCCAGGACCCGACGCTGTACCCGTGGCGGCGCGTGCGCGCGAACGTCGCGCTCGGCCTCGAAGCGCGCGGCGTGGCGCACACTGCGCAGCATCGCGTCGACGATGCGCTCGCGCGCGTCGGGCTGCAGGACTTCGCGAACGTGTTTCCGCATCAGTTGTCGGGCGGGATGGCGCAGCGCGTCGCGCTCGCGCGCGCGCTCGTCAACGATCCGCGCCTGCTGATTCTCGACGAACCGCTCGGCAAGCTCGATTCGCTGACGCGGCTCACGATGCAGGCCGAGCTGACCGCCCTGTGGCAACGCGACGGTTTCTCCGCGCTGCTCGTCACGCACGATGTGGAAGAAGCGCTGTTCCTCGCGCAGCGCGTGATCGTGTTCGGGCCGCGCCCGGCGCGGATCGTCGCCGAACTGCGCGTCGACCTGCCCTACCCGCGCCATCGCGGCGACCCGCGCCTCGCCGTATTGCGCCACGACGCGCTGCGGCATCTCGGGCTCGATGCGAGCTGGTAGATGCCGGGCGCCTTTCGACGTTTGGCTGCGGCTCGCCGCGGACGCGCGCGATGAACGCGCCGCCGTTCGCCGACTGGGCCATCGCGTTCCTGCAATTGCTGTATCGCGCGCAAATCGCGTTGGCGCGCGTGCTGCACGCGATCGGCCTGACCGGCGACGTCGATGGCCAGGCGGCGTGGCCGTGGGCACACCGCATCGCGCTCGAAACGCTGCGCATCGACGCGGGGCTCACGCGGCAGCTCGCGGTCGCCGGCGGCGTGACGGCGCTGGCCGTCGTGCTCGCCTGCCTCGCGCTGGCTGCGCGCAAGCGGCGTGTCGCGACGGCCGTCGCCGCGCTGGCCGTCGCATGGTTCGCGCCGTGGCCGTCCGCTTCGCTGTGGCTCGCGCCTGCCGTGCCGACGAGTTTCCAGCGCGATCCCGCGCCGTTTTCGGTCGCGAACGTGATGCGCGGCGCCCACCTGTATACGCAACATTGCGCGGCCTGCCACGGCGCGGACGGGCGTGGCGAAGGGCCGCTCGCGGCCACGCTCGCGCACTGGCCGCCGACCTTCGCCGGCACGCTGCTCGCGCGTCGGCTCGACGGCGAACTGTTCTGGCGCGTACGCCACGGCACACAGGACGCGCACGGCGCGTCGACGATGCCCGGCTTCGCGGCCACGCTCGGCCCGCAGGACACGTGGGCCGTGCTCGCCTACCTGAAAGCGCTGGCAGCCGGTAGCGGCGCGCGGGCGGAAGGCGCGTGGCCGGTGCCCGTTCCGCTGCCGGCACTCGACGTGCGGTGCGGCGACGCGGCACCGCAGCCACTCGAACGCTGGCGCGACGGCCAGCGCGTGCGTGTCGTCGCGCTCGCGCCGGGTGCGACGCCACCGCCGGAAGACGCGCGCTGGCAGACCTTGCTCGTCGCCGAACCCGGCGCGTCCGTGCCGTCGTCGGCCGACTCGCGTGCGAACTGCGTCGCGACGACGGCCGATGCGTGGCGCGCGTTCGCGACGATTGCCGGCGTCCCGCCCGATGCGCTTGGCGGCACACAGCTGCTTGCCGATCGACGCGGCTGGCTGCGGGCGCGTGCATTGCCCGGCAGCGCCGGCTGGTCGGATGCCGACCTGCTGTGCCGCTCGGATGCGGCGGCCCGCCCGGCCGCGCGCGCCACGGGCGGCGACGCACTGACCGCGCTGCTGCTGCGCGTCGACGCGGAACCCGTGCGCGACGTACAGGCCGGGCTTGCGCATTGAACTCACGAATCCTTCCTTCGACACACATTCACGATGAATCCGACTCGACGCCACTTCCTCGCCCAGGCGAGCGCCCTTGCCACGATCGCCGCCGCGCCGGCCACCCTGCGCGCGCAATCGGGCGGCCGCCCGCTGCTGCGCGCCGGCGACCAGAAAGGCGGGCTGCGCGCGCTGCTCGAAGCGGCCGGCGAATTGAACGGCCTTGCGTACGACATCGCATGGACCGAATTCCCCGCAGCTGCGCCGCTCGCCGAAGCGCTGAACGCGGCCGCCGTCGATTGCGGGCCGATCGGCGACGCGCCGGTGATCTTCGCGCTCGCATCGGGCGCCCGCATCAAGGTGATCGGCGCGAACCGCTCCGATCCGTACGGCACGGCCGTGCTCGTGCGCCCCGACGCCGCACTCAAGGGCGCGGCCGACCTGAAGGGCAAGCGGATCGGCACCACGCGCGGCTCGATCGGCCATTTCGTCACGCTGAAGGCGCTCGATGCGGCCGGCCTGCCGCCGGATGCCGTGTCGTTCCGCTTCCTGCCGCCGGCCGACACGATGCTTGCGCTCGCAACCGGTTCGATCGACGCGTGGGCGACCTGGGAACCCTATACCGCGCTCGCCGAAACGAGCGGCCGCGCGCGCGTGCTGGTCAACGGCCGCGGGCTGTGGTCGGGCCTCAGCTACGTCGCGGCGACCGACACGGCGATCGCGTCGAAACGCGATGTGCTGCACGATTTCCTGCGGCGCGTCGTGCGCGCGCAGGCTTGGTCGTACCGGCACGCCGATGCATATTCGGCGGCGCTCGCGCGCATCATCGGCATCCCGCCGGCCGCCGCGAAGCTGCAGTTCGAGCGGCGCGGCACGCGCTGGCTGCCGATCGACGCCGCGGTGATCGCCGAACAGCAGCGCACGGCCGACTTCTACCTGAAGGCCGGGCTGCTGCGCCAGCCGCTCGACGTGCGCACGACCTTCGATGCGGGCTTCCCGCTCGCCTGACGGGCGCGTGGCGGCGCGCAGCCGTCAAACGGCTTCGGCACGATCTGGCACAATCGCGATTCGATCACCCCGCCTTCAGCCAGCGTCATGCCAGCCATCACCGCACTCTTCGTCTACCCGATCAAATCCTGCGCCGGCGTCGCGCTGACGCGCGCGCAACTGTTCGAAACGGGCCTCGCGTACGATCGCCACTGGCTGATCACCGATCCGCGCGGGCACATGCTCACGCAGCGCACGCACCCGCGCCTCGCGCTGATCCGCCCGACGTTCGACGACGATGCGCTCGTGCTGAACGCGCCGGGCATGCCGGCACTGCGCACGCCGCTCGACGGCGACGCGACGCCCGCCACGCCGAAGATGGCTGCGACCGTGTGGCGCGACACCGTCGACGCGATCGATACGGGCGCCGAAACGGCCGCATGGCTCACCGAATTCCTCGGCGTGCCGACGAAGCTCGCGCGCTTCGCCGCCGACGCCCGACGCGATTGCGACCGCAAGTGGACCGGCGAGATCGATACGCACACGCAGTTCGCGGACGCTTACCCGCTGCTCGTGATCGGCCAGTCGTCGCTCGACGACCTGAACGCGCGGCTTGCCGCCAAAGGCGCGCCGGCGATCCCGATGAATCGCTTCCGGCCGAACATCGTCGTGTCGGATCTCGATGCGTACGAAGAGGATTTCGTCGAGCACCTCGACACCGGCGGCGACACGCCGGTGCGGCTGCGGCTCGTGAAGCTGTGCACGCGCTGCCCGATGCCGACGATCGACCAGGCCACCGGCGCGCCCGATCCGGCCTGGCCGCACGAGCCGACCGACACGATGCAGACCTATCGCGCGAACCCGAACTACGGCGGTGCGCTGACGTTCGGCATCAACGGGATCGTCGTCGAGGGCGCGGGCGCGTGGCTCGAAATCGGCCAGCCGGTCGAAGCGGAGATCGGCTTCGGCGACTGAGCCGGATAGCCAGGGCCTGTTCCGGCCAATAACGGGCTTGCGCCGGCCCGTTCCCTTCACGTGCCGTATCGTCGCGCGCCGTCACGCGGCGCGCGGCATCGCATCGCTCAGCGCCGCCGGCAGCCGGATCGTCACGACGAGCCCGCCGCCGCCCGCATCGGCGAGCGTCACGCTGCCCTGATGCACGCGCGCGATCTCCCGCACGATCGACAGCCCGAGCCCCGTCCCTTCGACCGTCTGCGTCTTGCTGCCGCGATGGAAACGCTCGAACACCGCGTCCCGTTCGTCGGCCGGAATACCCGGCCCGTTGTCGATCACGTCGAGCCGCGCGTCGTCGCCGTCGCGCGAGACGCGCACCGTGATCACCGCATGGTCGCCCGCATAACGGATCGCGTTGTCGATCAGGTTGCCGATCATCTCGCCGAGCAGATCGGCCTGCCCGTGCACGTCGACATCGGCCTCGTGCTCGAAGCCGAGATCGATGTCGCGCGCGCGTGCGACGGGCGACCAGTCGAGCGTCACGCTGCGTGCGAGCCGGTGCAGCGGGACCGGCTTGTGCGCGACCGCATGACCGCTGTCCGAATCGAGCCGCGACAGCGACAGCAATTGCTGAACGATCTTCGCGGCCTGCCGCACCGCGGCGTTCACGCGGCGCAGGTGCACGTTCGCGCGCGGCTGTTCGTCGGGCCGCAACGCGAGCTCGACGCCCGCCTGCACCGCCGCGAGCGGCGTCTTCAGTTGATGGGCCGCATCGGCGAAGAAGCGGCGCCGCGCCACCTGCATCCGCTGCGTGCGGCCGATGTACTGGTTGATCGAGTCGACGAGCGGCGCGAGTTCGCTCGGTATCGCGCCCGTGTCGAGCGGCGTCGTGTCGTCTTCGCTGCGCGCGGCGACCGTGGCCGACAGCCGGTTCAGCGGCCGCAGCCCGCGCCCGACGCCGAGCCACACGATCCCGAGCGCCAGCACGACGAGCAACCCTTCCTGCAGCAGCGACCCGATCAGGATCTCGCGCGCGAGCGCCTGACGCGCCTCGATCGTCTCGCCGACCATCACCCACACGATGCGCGACTGCGCGGTCGGCACGTCGTGCACCGGGATGCGCAGCGCGGCCATCCGCAACTGTTCGCCGCGATACACGACGTCGTAGTAGCGCGTGACGAACGGCGCGCCGTCGCCCGCGTCGCGCCCCTGCGGCAGCGGCAGGTCCGGATAGCCGGTGATCGTGCGGCCGTTGTCCTCGCGGATCAGGTAGTAGATCTTGCCGCCGTCGCTCGATTCGAGCATCTCGAGCGCGAGATACGGCAGGTCGACCTCGATCTCGCCGTCGTTGAGCCGCACGCCTTCGCGGATCGACTTCAGCGACGACGACAGCGTCCGGTCGAACGCGACGTGCGCGGCGCTCATCGCGCGCTGGTACGTGAGCCACGAGTCGAGCGCGAGCAGGCCGAGCAGCGGCAGCAGCAGCCACAGCGCGACCTGCGCGCGCAGGTTCGGGCGGGTCATCGTGCCTCCCGCCGGGCCGCTCCAACGGGCGTGGCCGAGAATTCGCGGAGCATCGCCGCGCGCCCGAGCAGCCGGCCGGCCGTGCAAGGCCGGCCGCGAACGGGATGCTCCCCCTCGGCGCGCAGCGGACGTGTGATGCAACGCACGGGAGCATGGGCACGGTTCATTCGGCCCTCTCCGCCTTCGCTTCGAGCAGATAGCCGAGCCCGCGCAGCGTGACGATCGCCACGCCGCTGTTCTCGAGCTTTTTCCTCAGCCGGTACACGTAGATTTCGATGGCATCGGCGTTGACCGATTCGTCGAGCCCGAAGATCTTCTCCGACAGCGTGTCCTTGTTGATCGCGCGACCGTTGCGCAGGATCAGCACCTCGAGCACCGAGCGCTCGCGCGGCGTGAGCGACAGCGGCTCGCCCGCGAGATGAAAGCTGCGGTCGATACTGTCGTACGAAAGCGGCCCGCATTCGACGCGCGAATGCTCGTGACCGAGGCTGCGCCGGATCAGCGCGCGGGCGCGCGCTTCCAGCTCGGTCAGCTCGAACGGCTTCGCGAGATAATCGTCGGCGCCGAGATCGAGCCCCCTCACACGATCCTCGACCGACCCGTGCGCGGTGAGGATCAGCACCGGCACCGGATTGCGGCGCGCGCGCAGCCGCCGCAGCACCTCCAGCCCGTCGAGCTTCGGCAGCCCGAGATCGAGGATCACCAGCGCGTAATCCTGCGTGCGCAGCACGTGGTCCGCCGCCTCGCCGTCGGCCATGTGATCGACCGCGAAGCGCGCGGCGCTCAGCGCGTCGTTCAGCGACTGGGCCAGGTTCGGGTTGTCTTCGACGAGCAGCACACGCATGGGGATTCCGGTAAGGTCAGCGACAGCCCGCTACATTACATGATCCTTTCCGTCTCCACGCCTCGCGCAAACACGGGTTGCGCGGGCGCCGCGAACCCGCCGCTGCAGTGCCGGCGGTCCCGCTCAGCGCTCGGCGGCGGGCCGGCTGCGCGCCGCGATGCGCGCATCGCCGGCCACGCCTCGCTCGCGCAAACCGGCCACCACCGCGACGAATGCGACGCTCGCGCCGCCCGTGACGACGATCATCGGATGCGCGGTGCCGTCCGACAGCCACGCCAGCACGCCACCGCACGCGGCCGTGATCGCCATCTGGATAAAGAAGAACAGCCCCGACGCCGTGCCGGCGATCTTCGTGTACGGCTGCATCACCGCGAACTGGCAGGCCGGAATCGCGATCCCGACCGCGATCATCACGACGAACATCGGCGCGACGAGGGCCGTCACCGAAGTCGGGGCGATCGCGCCGCCGATCCACAGCCCGGCCGCGCCGACCACGTTGACGGCCGCCGCCGCCGCGACGACCGAATCGGCTGTCCAGCGCGCGCCGGCCCGCGCGAACGCGCTCGACCCGATCAGGTAGCCGAGCACGGTCACGCCGAAGATCGCCGCATAGACCGGCCCGGACACGCCGATTTGCCGCTGGAACAGCGTCGACGATTCCGCGATGAACGGATAGTACGTGCAGTAAGCAAAGCCGATGGCGAGCGAATAGCGCAGGAACCGCCGCTCGCGCAGCAGGCCGGCGTAGGTCCGCAGCAGCCCCGCACCCGCTGGCGGCCGCGCCTCGCGCGCGCGGGTCTCGGGCAGATAGCGCAGCACCATCGCGGTCGCGACCAGCCCGCCCGCCGCCAGCCAGCCGAACACGCCGCGCCAGCCCAGCCATTCGGCAATCGCGCTGCCGGCCAGCGGCGCGACCACCGGCGACAGCGCCATGCCGGCCGAAAGATGGCCGAGCATCGTGGCCTGCGTCGCGGCCGGAAAACGCTCGCGCACGATCACGCGGCCGATCACGGTGCCGCTGCAGCCGCCCAGCGCCTGGAACACGCGCGCGACGATCAGCATCGGGATGCTGGTCGCCCATGCGCAGGCGACGCTCGCGACGACGTACACGCACAGGCCGCCGAGCAGCACCGGGCGGCGGCCGTAGCGGTCGGACAGCGGCCCCGACACCAGCATCGACGACGCATAGCCGGCCATGTAGAGGGTCAGCGTGAGCTGCAACTGCGCGTCGGTGCCGTGCAGCGCGTCCGCCATCGCGGGCAGCGACGGCAGGTACGCATCGATCGTGACGCGCGGCAGGCACACCACGAGCATCAACAGGAACAGCCAGCCCCATCGGGGTAATGAACGCGTCTGCATGCGGTAAGTCCGTTTCGGTCGGATGGGTAGGGTCGACAGCAATCTAAGGCGAAAGTGATATAAGCTGAAGGACCATTAAATCGACCATCGACTGGACCACTATGCCGCGAGGCAAAGCCGCGATTCCGCTGGACCTGCCACGCCCGCCCAGGCTGTCGGGCGGCAGCCCGCAGTCGAAGCAGGCATGCATCGCCGACACGATTCGCGACGCGATCCTGAAGCGCCTGCTGCCCGGCGACGGCCCGCTGCCGTCGAGCCGGACGCTGGCCGCGCGCTGGGATGTCGCGCGCGGCACCGTCGAAGCGGCGTACGACATCCTGTGCGCCGAGGGCTACATCGCCCGCACGCGGGGATCCGGAACGCGCGTGTGCGCGGTCGTGCCGGACAGCTATCTGCGCGCGGCCGCGCGCTCGCGCGACGACCGCCCGCGCCGTGCCGCCGCGCCCGCCACGCCCGCCACGCCGGCCGCCCCGGCCGAGCCCGAGCAAGGCGTGCGTCCCGGCGTCCCGTTCGTCGCGCGGCTCGCCGATCCCGGCCTGTTGCCGATGCAGCAATGGAAGAAGGCGCTTGGCACCAGCCTGCTTGCCGCGACCGCGGACGATCTCGGCGCGACGCCGGCACAGGGCGTCGAAAGCCTGCGCGCCGAAATCGCCGCGTACCTGCGGGAATACCGCGGCATCCCGTGCGAGGCCGGCGACATCGTCATCACGACCGGCATCCGCCATTCGATCGACCTCGTCGCACGCACGCTGCTCGCGCCCGGCACGACGGTGCTGATGGAGGATCCCGGCTATGCGTCGGCGTGGCAGATCTTCACGATCGCGGGCGCGACCGTGATCGACGTGCCGGTCGATCGGGAAGGCATCGACACCGCATCGCTGGATCGCCATCCCGATGCGCGCGCCGCGTACGTGACACCGGCCCATCAGGCGCCGCTCGGCGTCACGATGTCGGTTTCGCGCCGGCTCGAACTGCTCGACTGGGCGCAGCGCAACCGCACGTGGATCGTCGAGGACGACTACGACGGCGAATTCAGCTACCAGACCGCCCCGCTCCCCGCGCTGAAAGCGCTCGACGCGTGCGATCGCGTGATCTACTGCGGGTCGTTCAACAAGACGCTGTTTTCCGGGTTGCGCATCGGGTTCATGGTCGTGCCGGCGGAACTGCGGCCGGCGCTGTCCGCCGTCTGGCATGCGACCGCCCGCTCGGTCGGCGCGGCGCCGCAACTCGCGCTGGCCCGCTTCATCGCCCACGGCGATTTCGCAAAGCACCTGCGCGCCGCCCGCCACGCGTACCGCCAGCGGCGCGACATCGTGCTCGACCAGCTGGCGAAGCATGCCGGCGGCCGGTACACGGTGTCCGGCGAGCACGCCGGCTTTCATTTCGTGCTGTGGCTGCCGCCCGGCATGGACGAAGCAGCCTGCGTCGCGCAAGCCCGCGCGGCCGGCGTCGCGTTGCAGCCGATTCGCGGCTTCTGTCGAAGCGCCCGGTGCGAAGCGGGCGTCGTCGTCGGATATGCCGCGCTGACGGCCGCGCACGCACGGCATGGCGGCCGCCTCCTCGGACAACTGCTGGCCGCGTCCGCATAGCCCGTCCGCGCCCTTTCAAGCGTTGCCGCGCGCCGCGAACCCGCGGCCGCCGCCGCTTCGACCTCGGGAAATCCATGACATGAACGGCGCGATTGTGAACGGAAATGAAAGCGGGCTGAAAGTGCCCCGCAATTACCATCCGCTGCACTCGAACAACACATAAGCGTAACTGGAGGAAGACATGCCGTTTGCACCGAAGCACCTCGCCGCCGCGCTCGCGGTCGTTCTGGGCACCGCCGCCGGCAGCGCCGTCGCGCAGGTTCCGGCCGGCTACCCGGGGAACTACCAGGGCGTGATCGACGCCGCGAAGAAGGAAGGCAAGCTGATCGTCTACTCGACGACCGACACGGGCCTCGTGCGCCCGCTGATCAAGGACTTCGAAAGCCTGTACGGCGTGAAGGTCGAGTACAACGACATGAACAGCACCGAGCTGTACAACCGCTACATCAGCGAGAACGCGGCGAGCAGCACCAGCGCCGACGTGCTGTGGAGCTCGGCGATGGACCTGCAGGTCAAGCTCGTCAACGACGGCCTGATGGCGTCCTACGATTCGCCGGAAAGCCCGAACGTGCCGCAATGGGCGCAGTACCAGAAGCAGGCGTACGGCACGACGTTCGAGCCGCTCGCGATCGTCTACAACAAGCGCCTGATTCCCGAGAACGAGGTGCCGAAGACGCGCGCCGAGCTGATCAAGCTGCTCGCGTCGCAACCGGACAAGTTCAAGGGCAAGCTCACGACGTACGACGTCGAGAAATCCGGCGTCGGCTTCAACGCACTGACGCAGGACGCGCACCTGAACGAGAAGGTCACATGGGAACTCGTGAAGGCGATCGGCGCGACCGGCCCGAAGCTGCAGTCGAGCACCGGCGCGATGATGGAGCGCATTTCGTCGGGCGAGAACCTGATCGGCTACAACATCATCGGTTCGTATGCGTACGCGAAGGCGAAGAAGGACAAGTCGATCGGCTACGTGTTTCCGAAGGACTACACGCAGATCGTGAGCCGGCTCGCGACGATCTCGAAGAAGGCGAAAAGCCCGAACGCCGCCAGGCTGTGGGTGGACTACCTGCTGTCGAAGCGCGGCCAGACCATGATCGCCAACCAGGCGAACCTGTACGCGATCCGCACGGACGTGACCGGCGAAACGTCGGCCGCGAGCCTCACGAAGGAGCTCGGCGATTCGCTGAAGCCGATCCAGATCGGCACCGGCCTGCTCGTCTATCTCGATCAGTCGAAGCGCCTCGCGTTCCTGAAGCAATGGCAGCAGGCGATCAAGAGCTGATCGGCTTCGTCTGACCCAGGCTGCCCGCCGCACGTCGCGCGGGCGGCCCCTTCCCCTTACCGACTTCCTAGAGGCGGCCATCCGGATGGCCGCAGGGGCGAACTCATGCTTTCAACCAGCACACGCGGCACGGCACCGGCCGTGCCGCCCGCCACCGGCCCGCGCGACATGATTCCCGCGCTGCCGGTCAGCAGCCTGCAGCCGCTCGCCGGCATGCTGCGCTGGATCGTCGTCGCGGTACTGACCGTCGCGGTCGCGCTGCCGCTCGGCTTCATCCTGTTCCAAAGCCTGCTGTCCGCGCCGTTCTTCGACGCGAACAAAACGCTCGGCGTCGAAGGTTTCCGTTTCGTCTTCAGCGATCCCGACTTCTGGTCGGCCGTGAAGAACTCGTTCGTCATTGCCGGCGGGATGCTGTTCATCTCGATTCCGCTCGGCGGCGTCCTCGCGTTCCTGATGGTGCGCACCGACCTGC